>JAEWOQ010000297.1 GCA_023460875.1 Pseudomonadota bacterium | reverse complement strand
CCCCTGAAGCTGGCCGGCGCGCCTCTCCTCACCCGTTTGGCGCGCCGCGCCCCGGTGTCCAACGTCCGCTCCCACCCAGGGAGCTGGCCTTCCCTCTTTCTACCGCCCGTTCGCGGCGGTCCCCCTGTCGCCTGCTTCGAGAGCCGGCGAGCCAACCCAACACGGAGAAATCCAGACAATGAACAAAGGAACCGCAATCGTCGGGTTCTTCATGTCCTTCCTCGCGGGCATGTTCCTCATGTGGGGCATCGATCGCTCGAGTGGAGGCGTGAACATCGCCGCCGAGTCCGGAGCGGCCACCGGGTCCCTCGACCACGGGGCTGCCATCATTCCGGTCACCAAGGCCGACCCCCAGTGGGGCAACGCCGACGCCCCCGTCACGATCGTCGAAATCAGTGACTTCGAGTGTCCCTTCTGCGCCCGGGTGAACCCCACCCTGAAGCAGGTCAAGGACACCTACGGCCCCGACAAGGTGCGTATCGTCTGGAAGCACCAGCCGCTGCCGTTCCACAAGGCCGCGCGCCCCGCCCATGAGGCCGCCGCCACCGTGCACGCCCTCGGAGGTGACTTCTGGAAGTTCCACGACCAGGCCTTCAAGAACCCGAAGGCGCTGACGGAGCAGAACTTCAAGACGTGGGCCGTCGAGGCCGGCGTGGACGCTGCCAAGTTCGAGGAGGCCTTCAAGGCGAAGAAGTACGCCGCCAAGGTGGACGAGGACATGGCGTTGGCTCGCAAGATCGGCGCGACGGGCACCCCCGCGTTCCGCATCAACGGCGTGACCCTGAGCGGCGCGCAGCCCTTCGCGAAGTTCAAGGAGATCATCGACCAGCAGCTGGCGGAGGCGGCGAAGCTCGTCGCCGCGGGGACCAAGCCGGCGGAGGTCTACCCGAAGCTCGTGGCGCAGAACGTCAAGGGCGGCGCCAAGGAGGAGGAGCCCGAGGTCGACACCACCGTCTGGAAGGTGCCGGTCTACGGGGACGACCCGGTGAAGGGCCCGAAGGACGCGCTCGTCACCATCGTGGAGTTCTCCGAGTTCCAGTGCCCCTTCTGCAAGCGCGTCGGACCGACGATCCAGCAGATCCAGGACACCTACGGTAAGGACGTGCGCATCGTCTGGAAGGACAACCCCCTCGGGTTCCATCCTCGCGCGCAGCCTGCCGCCAACCTCGCGCACGCCGTCTACAAGGCGAAGGGGGACGAGGGGTTCTGGAAGGCCCACGACAAGCTCTTCGAGAGCCAGCCGAAGCTCGAGGACGCGGATCTGAAGGCTTTGTCCGCCGACCTCGGGGTGCCCTGGGCGACCCTCGAGCAGGCGATCAAGACCGACAAGTACGCGGAGAAGTTCGAGCAGAGCCAGGATCTCGCCATGGACCTGCAGGCCCGCGGCACCCCGCACTTCTTCGTGAACGGCATTCGCCTCGCGGGCGCCCAGCCCTTCGAGAAGTTCAAGGAGGTCATCGACCAGCAGCTGGCCAAGGCGAAGGCGCTCGTGGCCAAGGGGACGCCCCGCGCGAAGGTCTACGACGAGATCATGAAGGAGGGCAAAGAGCCCCCGCCCCCGCCCACGAAGAAGGTGGCGGAGCCCCTCGAGGACAGCCCCATCAAGGGCAACCCCGACGCCAAGGTGGTCGTGCAGATCTTCTCGGATTTCGAGTGCCCCTTCTGCTCGCGGGTGAACCCGACCATCGACGAGGTCATCGAGAAGCACGGCAAGGACGTGAAGTTCGTCTGGCGTAACCTCGCGCTGCCGTTCCACAAGAACGCGCCCCTCGCGGCAGAGGCAGCTCAGGAGGTTTACGTCCAGAAGGGCGACAAGGCGTTCTGGCAGTTCCACGACAAGCTGTTCGCTTCGCAGAAGGCGCCCGGCGGTATCGAGCGCCCGAACCTCGAGAAGTTCGCCCAAGAGGTCGGGGGCGTCGATATGGCCAAGTTCAAGAAGGCCCTCGACGACCGCACCCACAAGGCGCGCGTCGAGGCGGACGCCAAGGCCGCTGGCGACGCGGGGATCACCGGCACGCCGGGCTTCGTCGTGAACGGCTACTTCATCAGCGGCGCCCAGCCCTACGGGGCCTTCAAGAAGGTCATCAAGCGCGCCCAGGCCGAGCTGTAACGGCGCGGCCAGCCCGGCGCCGCCCTGCGCGCGGCGGCGTACGGTGAGGAGGCCCGGGGGCGAAACGCCCTCGGGCCTTTTTCGATCGGAGGAAGACAGGCGCTCTCCGCGGCATTCGCTATAACGCCCGCCATGCAGCCCCGGCAACGCGCCCCGCGAACGCACCTCCCACTCTCGACCCATGGCCACCTCTTGCTGGCGGCCCTCGTGGCGGCGCTGCTCGCCCTGGCCTGCTCCGGCGCTCGCCCCCCCGCGCCCCAGGACGCCAGCGCGCCCTCCGAAGAGGCGGGACCGCGCCGGGCGGCGCTCGGTGAGCTCGCGCCAGGTGAGCCGCCGACGGCCCTGCCGGTGGAGGCGGACGACGCGACGTGGGGACGGGCGGATGCCCCTGTGACCATCGTCGGGTTCATCGATCTCCAGTGCCCGTTCTGCGCGCGGGGCTTCCAAACCTTGCGAGACCTGCAGCAGGAGTACGGTCCCGAGCGCCTCCGCGTCGTGATCAAGCACCTGCCCCTCGATATGCATCCGGACGCCCTCCCCGCGGCCGTCGCCGCTCAAGCGGTGCGGAACCTCGCCGGCGACGCCGCCTTCTTCGACTACGCCGCGCGGGTCATGGCCGAGCCGCAGGGAATCGACGCGACTTCTCTGGCGGACCACGCGGAGGAGGTCGGGGTCGAGCGGGCGCTCTACAACGAGACCGTCTCCGACGAGGCGACGTTCCGCGCCGTTATCCAGGATCTCGAGCTCGCGCAGCGCCTCGGCATCAACGGGACCCCCGCCTTCTACGTCAATGGCGCCCTCATCCAGGGCGCGCAGTCCATCGGCCGTTTCCGCGAGATCATCGACGCAGAGGCGCAGGCGATGAAGGCGCGGCTCCAAGAAGGGAGCGACTGGAAGAGCGCCTACGCGCAGCGCGTGACGGAGAACCTGCACACGAGCATCGGGACCCAGCTGCTCGCCGAGGATCCGACCACCTACCGCGCCACGCTCGATGGGTCGCCCGCCCAGGGGGCCAGCGACGCCCTGGTGACGTTGGTGGAGTTCTCCGACTTCCAGTGCCCGTTCTGCAAGCGCGCCCGACCCACGGTCGCTGCGCTGAAGAAGAAGTACGGACGTGAGCTCCGGGTGGTGTTCAAGCACCTGCCCCTCGGCTTCCACGCTCAGGCGCGCCCCGCGGCGCTCCTGGCGGATGCGGTGCACCGAGAGCTCGGCGACGAGGCCTTCTGGAAGGCCGTCGACCGCCTCTTCGCGGCTCCGGACCTCTCGGAGGAGAGCCTCGTCGCGATCGGCACGGAGCTCGGCCTCTCCCGAGACCAGGCGGAGGCCGCGGTGCGCAGCGGCGTGTCCAAGCGCCTGACCCGGGACGCCGCGCTGGCAGCGGACCTGGAGGCGAACGGAACCCCGCACTTCTTCATCAACGGCAGACGCATCAGCGGCGCGCAGCCGTTGAGCCACTTCGAGGTGTTCGTGGACGCCGCGTTGGCGGACGCCAAGAAGCTCGTCGCGTCGGGCGTGGAGCGTTCGGCGGTCTACGAGCACCTGATGCGTGACGCGGCCACCCCGGGGGTGCCCAAGAAGTTGGACGTGAGCGCCCTGAACGCCATCGCGGCGAAGCGGCCGAGCCGCGGCCCCCAAGGGGCGCCCGTCACGATCCACGTCTTCAGCGACTTCGAGTGCCCCTTTTGCCGGCGCGCGGAGCCCACCCTCGCCGCCCTCGAGGAGAAGTATGGCCAGCGGCTGCGGATCGTCTGGCACGACCTGCCGCTCCCCTTCCACGATCGCGCGCGCCCCGCGGCCCATGCTGCTCGAGAGGCTTTCGTGCAGGGCGGCAACCGCGCCTTCTGGAAGATGCACGCCGCCCTGTTCAACCTCGACGGCGAACAGGCTGAACTGGCGCGGGAGAGCCTCGATGAGCACGCGCGGAAGGTCGGGCTCGACCTCGCGCGCTTCCGCAAGGCCGTCGACGAGCGGAAGCACGAGGAAGGCATCGCCGCCGACGAAGAGGTCGCCGCGCAGCTCGGCATCGCGGGGACCCCAGCGTTCGTGATCAACGGGTACCTCGTCAGCGGCGCGCAGCCCGTGCAAGCGTTCGAGCGCGTGATCGCGCGGGCCCTCGCGGACGTAGAAGGTGCGGATGAGCAGGGCGCTGATGAGCAGGGCGCCGGTGAGCAGGGCGCCGGTGAGCAGGGCGCCGCGGACGCTCCGTGAGTGGTCTCACTGCTGCCGCGCGCTGTGAGCAGGGCGCCGCGTGAGTGTTCCCGCTGCTGCGGCGCGCTGATGGTTCAGCGCGTCGCAGCCGAGTCATCCGGGGGGGCGACGCGCTTCTGGATGGTCTCGATGGCGACCTCGAGGCTCGAGTCTCCCCGCAGGCACGGGTAACAGTCGGCCTGCTCCTGGGCGCCGCAGCCCGTCTCGTTCCGCAGAGGACGTAGCAGCTCGAGGGCGCGGCCGTCGCCGAAGTTCTTGGCGCGCTCGATCAGCGCTCGGTGCGCGTCGCAGCCGCGCGCCCTCCTCAGGTCGAGGGCGACGCTCAGCGCCGGGGACGCGCTGTTGGCGAACCCGTCCCCGACGACGATCTGGGCCGCTCGCCGCTTGACCGCTTCCCGCACGCCAGGGGTGTGCGCCAGGTCGTAGAGGATGTCCGCGCCGCGGGTGCCCATGGGCCCCTGCAGCAACTGAAAGGCCGCCGCGCTGGAGTCCGAAGCTTGAGCCGCTCGGAACAGCACACCAGCGATGCGCGGGTGGTCGAAGAGCTTCGGGTCCAGAGCCAGGGCCTTGTTCACGGCCTCCAACGCTCCCTCGAAGTGGCCCCCCTTCGCTCGGTGGGAGGCGAGCGCCACGAACACGCGCCCCTCGGTGGGCTCTGCCTTCGCCAGCTCCTCGACGGCCGCGAGCCCCTGCTCCTCCGCCGCAGTCAGCCGCTCGTCGAGGACGTCGATTCCCGGAACGCCGGCGGCCTGGTGGGCCTGCTCCGGGTTCGCGGGGCTCGAGGCGGCGAACAGGACGACCAGGGCGATCGCGCCCAACAAGGCCGCCACACCCAAGCTCGACAAGCCGAGCAGGACCCCGCCCGAGCGCTGGCCGACCAGCGCGCGCAGCTTCTTCGGGACGGCGTCACCGCTGGTCTCCAGGTAGCGAGCCGCGCGGCGCAGCCCCGATGCGATCCGCGCCCCGCTTGTCACCGTGGGAGCCAACGGCGGAGCCAGCGGCGGAGCCAACGCAGGACCGGAGGTGGCCGCGCCACCTGGAGCACCAGGGAGCGGCCCTGGAGGGGGCGCGGGCCGCGCCAGAAACTCCGCGCCCTCGCCCCCAGCGGTCCCCGCCGAGACGACGACCCCCGGGTGGCTGCCCATCGCTCCCCGCTGGACGAAGCCACCTGCCTCGCCCACCACGCTCGCTGCCGAGCCCCCGAACTGGGTGAACAGGCGCTCCTCGGGTGAGGCGCCGAGCAGGAGCTCGAGGGAGTTCAACGCCTGGGTCGCGCTGGGACACCGATCGTCTGCCTCCCGAGCGAGCAGCCCGAGCACGAAGGCCTCGACGGCGGGGGGGATCTCGGTTCCAGGAGCCCGCTCGGCGAAGCTTGGCGGCGACTGGGTCAGCTGTTGTCCCAGGATGCCCACCTGGCTCTTGCCGGTGAACGGCCGCACCCCGCTCAGCATCTCGTAGAGGATCACCCCCAGCCCGTAGAGATCCGCGCGCCCGTCCACGGGCTGACCGAGGGCCTGCTCGGGGGCCATGTACTCCGGGGTGCCATAGATCATGCCCGCCTTCGTGATCGGCTTCTCTCCCGTGCCGTCACCGTCGGCGGCGATGGGCACCTTGGCGATCCCGAAATCGAGGACCTTCACGCAGTCGCGATCGCCGGCCTTCCCCACCAGCATCACGTTCTCGGGCTTCAGATCCCGATGCACGATCGAGAGCTGGTGGGCCGCCTGGAGCGCCGAGGCGATCTGACGCGCGACGTGGAGCGCTCGCCGCGGCGGCAGCGGGCCCTCGGCGATCTCGTCCCGAAGAGAGCGCCCCTCGACGAACTCGAGCACGAGGTAGACCGACCCATCCGCCAACTTACCGAAATCCGTCGCCGCAGCGACGTTCGGGTGTTCGATGTGCGCCGCGGCGAGGGCCTCGCGCTCGAACCTCTGCACCACCTCGGGCACCTGGGTGAGCTGCCTGTGCAGCACCTTCACCGCGAGGCGCTTGCGCATGAGCACGTGCTGGGCAGCGTACACCTTGCCCATCCCGCCTTCGCCGAGCAGGGCGTCCAGCCGATAGCGCTCCGCCAGGACGGTTCCTAGCAGGGAGTCACCGTTCACGGACATCTGCTCCTCGTCGTCCCGCGCCGCCCGAGGATGGCGTGGGGCTCGACCGCCGCCCGACGCACCGATACGAGCCGCAGCGCTGGCGTTCCCTCCGCCGGTCTGTTGCTGACTGGTGCCGCACGGCTCCCGCTGTCATCGTCCGTCCTTCGATCGACCAGCAGCGGCCCCACCCGAGGGACCTTTCTGCCTCGATGGCCCAGCATCGCAGTCCCCGGGCCGCTTTGCACCCGCTCGGACCCCTCGCGGGGGTATCAGGGGCTTTCGGGCTCGGGGGGGCTCGTCGGGACCGGAGGCGGCACGGGCGGCGGAGGGGTCGGTGAAGGCGCAGGTGGGGGCGCCGGCACCTGGGAGTTCTGCTCCGTAGGCACCTGGGAAGGGGGCGCTGGAGAAGGGTTGGACTCCGACGGAGGTGTGGGGGTGACAGGAGGCGCCTCCGACTCGAGCGAGGGTCGCGGATCCGCCGGAGGCGGCGTCGGCTTGGGTGCTGGTGGGGTCGCCTGGACCGGCTTGGGTGCCGGTGCCGCCTTGGGCGCCGGTGCTGGAG
>JAEWOQ010000296.1 GCA_023460875.1 Pseudomonadota bacterium | reverse complement strand
GCTCGTCCACCGCGCTGGGCCTGTACGACAGCCTGGGCGCCTTCACTCCACGGGGCCCCCTGCGCTTCGCCCTCGCCTCCGCGGGCCATCACCTCGCACGGCTCGGAGAAGGCCGCCGACAACGGCGCAGCGCGCTCCACGACGCCAGCTCGCTCCACGACGCCAGCTCGCTACAGCGTCACAGCGACGCCCAGTTGCGTTGACCGTACCCTCCGCCGTGCCCTCCGGCCTGCCATCCCCGAGCCAGTGAGGGGCCGCGCGGCTCCGCCCCCGAGCGGCCCCAGGACGCCCGACCTCTGCGCCTGCCGCTCGTCGTTGACCCCGCGGCGCAGTGGTCGCCGCTGTAACCCAGAGAGCGTCATCTGAGCCATCTCCCGCCCGCTCTACCTACGGTCGCTGCGACGCCGGTCAGCGCCCCAGTTCGTCAGTTCATAACTCGATAGATCGTCACTGACGGCGACCTCTCCTCCGGCGCAACGACTCGGAGCTCCAGCAGCACCTCATCGCCAAGGAACAGCACAGCCTCATCGCACAGACTGACACACTTCTCGTCAGGCGCGCTCCCGCACTGTACCACCTCGACCCCGGAGCATTCGGCCCGCAGCTGCACATCCGTGTGTTCGGGCAACCGCAACAACCAATCCTTGACGAGGCGCACACGACGAGGCTCACCAAAGCTGACGTGTTCCGCATGCAGCGCCACTTCGAGACGATCCCTGAACTCGAGCGCCATTGACACATTTTCACCGCGGAGCGGCAGCACGTCCCTCAACGGAAACAACCCACCAAAATAGAGCGCGTTGTGCTGATGGTACTCGACGCCAGGCCACCCGACAACATAACGCCCGGGCTGAAGGGGCACCACCACACGACGCCACACGTCCCTGCCGCTCAACGGCGCCAACCTTCCCTCACAGCTACCGATCCATGTAGCGTCCCCAACGAACACACTAGCCTCCTGCACCTCGAACGTCCTGAACTCGTCCACCGAGCAGGGCTGCAGGACCTCCACGAACCCTTCAAGCTCACTGGGGACCCACTCCTCGCTAGCACACTCCCACGCGCGCAGGCACCCCCGCTCTCCTGTCGACGACCTGGCATCCGCGAGAACGTCTTCCAACGTCCGCTGGAGAACGTCCTCCACCACAGCACGCACCTCCTCGCCTGGCGCACCAGCCCTCAGCCGCAGGAACAACTCCCAGAACGCATCCAGACCGTAGCTCGAGATGATATGGGCCACGAGGATTTGAGCCGTACGATACAGCTCCGCCGCATCCCCTTTCCAGGATACCAGCTCCTCGACGGAGCTCTCCCCTTCCCTCACCTCATCGCGCAGCCCACAACTAAGAGCCTCTGCCAACCCCTCGTCCAAGAAAAGCGCCGTTCGCCCCACATCGTCCCTGTACGCATGAATCAGCTCATGCTGATGAAATCCGTCATAAGCGTATACCGCGTTATCATCGTAACACTGTGGCACCCAACCAGTTCCCCTCGGGCACACACGGCTTCCCTTGATATCTGAGGCGTCGCGATATTTGTAGTACCGGGTGCGCGCCGGAGGCACGATCTTTAGGTACTCACTCATCGCCGCACGGTGCCTCTCCAGCACACCTGTCATCTGTTCACAAACAGCCGGGTCATTGTCGCGCGCGTAGTACTCGAAATGTGGAGACTCACTCACCAGGTTGTCCGGGAGAGAGACGTCCTCACCACATCCTTGCGTCGACCAAGCGCTTCCGACCACGAACGTCAAAGCAAGCAGCCGTTGGCTCCGACAGCCCATCACACTCCTCCTATCATAGCCAAACGACTGACGCTGCCCCGTTTACGCCGATTCGCCCGCGCCGAACCTCTTAGCGCCGCCGTGGGATCGGGAGCTCACAGCGTACGGCACGCTGAGTCCTCGACAGTCGGAGCGGCTCCGAACCGACCGCTCCAGAACGTCGTGGGCCCCTGCGCCGCAACGCTGCTGGCGGAGACCTGCGGACCCGAAGCCCCAGCTCGCGCCGATGCTCGGCTGAACGGCGGGCGCGCACCTCCTAGCCGCTCAGCGACAAAAGCCCGCGATCGCGGTGTCGATCCGGACGGCTTGCTGCTCCATGAGCTCCTTCTTGCCGCCCGCTTCGAGCAGGTAGAGCTTCGAGTCCGTGACGAACAGAGTCACGAAATACAGGTGCGGAGTCTTGCCCTCATCGTGGCCGAAGCGGAGCTGTTTGCCCGACATGCCCTGGTTCGTGGTGACATCTCGGGTTTCGAGGAGGGCGTAGCCGTTGTCCTCCCGGAGCTCCTTTTCGATGGCAGCCACCCAGAACGAGAGTTCTCCCTTCGGCTCATGCTTAAGGGCGCGTACGGCAACGACCACACCATCTGCTGTCGTGGCCCGGTAGTCGTAGCGATCGTCCTCCTCGAGCTCCACGAAGCCCGCGGGGGTGACCGCCTCGAAGGAGCGGCAGCCCCCAGAGAAACCCAGCGCCAGGCACGAGACGAAGACCGCTTGGCAGACGCTGCGGAGGGCACGGCCGGGGACCCACATAGATTCGATTGCCTTCATCATGTGCTCACAGGGCCAGTAGGGGCCCAAGTCCAAGGGTCCGCAGCCAGGGGAAGGGCAAGCTGAACTTCGACTCCACCGTCCGTTCCACCTCTCGGGGCTGGAAGTTCAGGGTCACGGTGGAGAAAGCGACGAGCTCCCGCATCAGCTTGAGCCGCCCTTTGAGTTGCTCGATTTGGGAGATGATGCGGCCGAGCTCGCGCTCCACGGCGAGTGCCTCTTCCACCTTCTGGGTCCGATCGAGGAGGTCGGCCAGGCGCGCCCGCAGGGACTCAAGGGTCTGCAGGCGGGTCCCGACGTCATGAAACTCGTCGGTCACGTCGCGCGCCTTCACGTCCTCGTGCAGCACGTCGCCGAGCTCGAGGACAGCGTCGAGAACGCTTTGGAATTTCTCCGCGGGCACGCGGAAGGTGATGGAACGCTGGCTCCGTTGTACGAGGTACCCGTCGAAGCTCTTCATCAGGGCTTCTGCCGCCCTGACGGCTTTGTCCGCCTCGAACACCGCCAAGTGCACCTCCGCCGTGTAGATGAGGAGGGGCCCCTTCGGCTTCTCTTCCGCGGCCTTGGCGGAAGCATCCCCGACCTGGGTTGCGCCTCCCTTGGGTGCCCATCCCTCGGCACGCGCCTGCGCGGAGCCGCCCGAGTAATAAGGGCTGCCGCCGCCGGCCTCCCTGGATTGGAGCTCAGAGGGCGCCACCGTGGGGGCTCGAGGGGGCATCGGCGCCTCCTCCACTGGGCTCCGACCCGGGTAGGTCGCAGCCGCGTCGCTTGCGTAGTGCCCCTCTGTCGCAGCCCTCCCGCAGCCCCAGAGGAAGAAGCCGAAAACCAGGATCATCAGGAACTCGAGCCCGCGTCTTCCTCGCATGTTCGTCCTCGAACTACCGCCGGTGCTCGGAAGATCAGTGGCGCTGGGCCCGCCACCGGAGCCGTCGCCGCAGGCGCCAAGGCTCAGCGGGCTGAGGACGAGACGAAGGGTGTGGATGGAGAGGATGGGTGATCGGAGCATCGATCGTTCCAAGGAACTTTATGCGGCAGTTTCGAGGCAAGTCGGAGGTAGGTCAAGGAGCGCGAACGGAGCGTACGCTCGCTGGCCAACGCGGTGGCGAACGTGCTGAATGTTTCAATGGTGAGCATCGCGACTATCGGGCGCGCGTATGCACGTCTGGCAGGGATCGAGAGCGAGAGTGGGGCGAAGCAGGTCGACCGGCTTCGCCCCGTACCTCGCGCACGTCGCCCCGCACCTCGCTCCGCCGCGAGCCTTCCCGCCGAGGGCAGACGGTGCGAACA
>JAEWOQ010000295.1 GCA_023460875.1 Pseudomonadota bacterium | reverse complement strand
TCGACCCGGGGCGGAGGTCCTGATCGATCTCGACGGCGAGATGCCCGGCCAACTCCCGCTCACCGCTGAGCTCGTCCCGGGCGCCATCGACCTCCTCGTCTGACACGCGCTGTCCCCCTCGCTACCGTGACCCCGCGGTCGCGATCGCGCTATGGCAAGCGCGCGTCGCCGCCGCGGAACGCGCGGGCGGGCCTTACGGCGCGGCCACCTGGAGCGCTCGATCGGGAGCGTTCAACCGTTGTTCGCTCTCGGCCACCCCTCAGCCGCGGCACGCCTCTTCGACGGCCGCGACGGTCTTCGGGGCCGCGTCCGTGAGCACATCAGGATCCCCTGTGGTGATCACGACGTCGTCTTCGATGCGGATCCCGATGCCGCGGAACTCGGGCGGCGCCACCTCGTCGCCCTCGGCCACGTAGATGCCCGGCTCGACGGTGATCACCATCCCCGGCTCCAGCCGTCGCGGCTGGCGGTCCCGGTGATAACGCCCCACGTCGTGGACATCCATGCCGAGCCAGTGGCTGGTCCTGTGCATGAAGTACGGCTTGAGGCTCTTCTGCTCGAGCACCTCGTCCACAGAGCCCGACAAGAAACCGAGCTCCAACAACCCGGCGGCGATGACGCGCGCCGCGGCGTCGTGGATGGAGTCCAGGGTCTCTCCGGGGTGGCAGCGAGCGATGGCCGCGAGCTGCGCGTCGAGCACGATCTGATACAGGTCGCGCTGGGCGGGGGTGAACCTCCCTCCGACGGGGAAGGTGCGGGTCACGTCCGCGGCGTAGTACGCGAACTCCGCTCCCGCGTCGATGAGCAGGAGCTCGCCCTCCTGCATCCGTCGATCGTTCTCCCGGTAGTGCAGGATGGTGGCGTTGGGGCCACTGCCGACGATCGACGGGTACGCGACCCGTTGGCTACCCGCCCGCCGGAATCGGTGAAGCAGCAGCGCCTCGATCTCGTACTCGTACATCCCCGGGCGACACGCGGCCATGGCCGCGCGGTGGGCGTCGACCGTGACCTCCGCCGCTTTGCGCATGCACTCGAGCTCGAACGGGCTCTTCATCAGCCGCAGCTCGTGCAGCACCACCCTCGGGTCCACGATCTCCGTGGGCCAGTCCGAGCCCGCCCGACCTCGGGCGCGCACGCGGTCCAGCACGTCGAGGAAACGAGCGTCGAAGTCTCTCCGCTCACCGAGCCGGTAGTGGACCCGCGTGACGTCTTCGAGCAGGTCCACCAGCTTCTGGTCGAGCTCCTCGATGCCGAAGGCGTGATCCGCCCCGTAGAGTTCCACGGCACCTTCGAGGCCAGCTCGGCGCCCGTCCCAGATCTCACGCTCGGGATCTCGCCGTCGCACGAAGAGCACGTACCCCTCGGGGCGGCCACTCAAGACGAGAACGCAATCCGGCTCCTCGAAGCCGGTCAGGTAGAAGAAGTCCGAGCTCTGCCGGAACTCGTGGTCGACGTCGTTGTTTCGGAGCGCCACGGGCGCGGAGGGCAGCACGAGCACGCCATCACCCAGCCGCGCACACACGGACGCGCGCCTCGCCTCGAGCTCCCGTCGAAAGTCCTGGTTCAGCACACGGCTCTTCTAGCATTTGACTGGCCCGGGCACGCGGGCTACCCCCCCTGGCCGTGAAGGACAGCGATCCCCCTGGCGCAGACCCAGTGATGCAGCGGGCGCCGCGAGATCGCAGCGAGGGCTCCTCGGCGCCTCCGGGCGCGCGTCCCTCGTCGGAGGACGACGCGAAGGGCCTTCTGCCCGAGCTCATCCGCAAGATCGTCGAAGCCGGCATCGAGCGCCTGGCGGAGAAGCCCGAAGGGGTGCGGCAACGTCTGGGAGAGCTCAAGCTCCCCAAGGAGGCCCTGATGAACCTCCTGGCGCAGCTCGACGAAGGTAAGTCGGGCCTCTATCGCGTCGTCGCCAAGGAGGTGCGGGACTTCCTGGAGAGCACGAACTTCACGGAAGAGTTCGTCCGCGCCCTGACGATGCTGTCCTTCGAGATCAAGACCGAGATCCGCCTGATCCCGAACGACGCTGGCAAGGCGCGACCCCACATCAAGCACAACGTCCGGGTTCGCCACGAGGACGGCGCGGCCCCCTCCCCCGAAACCCACCAGCCCGAAACCACGAACGACCCTGGGAAAAAGAACGCGTGAATCCGCTGACGGAAAAACCAACCCCGCGCAAAGGCCTCACCGCTGGCGGTGAGATCGACTCATGGTGCACTCGCTGCCGCCTCGACCTCGGCCACCGCATCGTCGCTTTGGTGAGCGGGCGCCCCAAGCGGGTGCTCTGCATGACCTGCGGCTCCGAGCACAACTACCGAGCTCCCAAATCCGAGGAGCGCTCCCCTTCAGTTCCACGACGCACAACGGCGGCCGCGAGCAAGTCCGCGGCCAAGCCGAAGCCTGCTTCGGGCGCCCGCGCCGAGTGGGAGGCCCGCGTCAATGGCCAGGCGCTCGGCGCCTTTACGCGCTACTCGATGGACCAGACCTTCCGCGTCGATCAGCTGGTGACCCACAAGAAGTTCGGCGAAGGCTTCGTGTCGAGCACCCCGAGCCCCGACAAGGTCACCATCGTCTTTCGCGACGGTGAGAAGACGCTCGCTCAGAACAAGAGCGACTGAAGGCCCGCACGGAAACGAGGGGGGCGGGCCCTCTGCGCGATGACCGGCGGCTCAGCGCCGCCGGCGCGGGCGCTCATCCGTGGACCGAGCGCCCCGCGAGGCCCCTCCACTCCCCCGACCTGTACGGTCGTTCGGGGAGCCTCCGCGCTGGGCGTCGCGACCGGACACGGCTTTGCGAGCACCTCGGTCGACTGGGGTCTCGCCGACCGGCTCTCCGGAGCCGCGCTTCGACTGTGCCCCCGTCGGGCGCCGCTCCGAACGTCGAGGCGGCCCCCCGCCGGAGGCCCGCGCGGTGGCCGCAGGACGCGGCTTGCCGCGGACGACGCCTGGGGATCGCACTCGCAGCGGGACGCCGTAAGCGCGCTTGAGGGCGGTGAGCTCGTCCACCGTGAGCCAGCGCCACTGTCCAGGGCGGAGCCCCTCGCTGGTGATCCCCGCCTGGGAGATGCGTGCCAGCCGCATGACGGGGGTCCGTGCGTGTTCTCCGAGCCGGCGCACCTGACGGTTACGCCCCTCGCGGAGGGTCACCTCGATCCAAGTCTTGTCCCCTTCGTCGCGCAGCACGCGCACGTCCGCTGGCCGGGTCGTACGCCCCTCGATCTCGATGCTCTCGCACCAGCGCGCGAGGTGCCGCTCGTCCAAGGAACCCTTCACCTTCGCCACGTAGACCTTCGGAGCCTTCGTGCTCGGGTGGGCGAGCTTCGCCGCGAACTCACCGTCGTTGGTGAAGAGCAAAGCGCCGCTCGTGTGGAAGTCGAGGCGGCCTACGGGAACGACGCGAGCGCCCACGCGGTTCAACAGCTGGCGCACCGTCGGCCTCCCCTCGGGATCCGAGAGCGTGCTGACCATGCCACGCGGCTTGTGGAGCACGCCGTAGACCAGCGGCTCCGCGACGAGTCGCCTCCCGTCGAGCTCGATCCTCGTCGCGCGGGGATCGGCCTTGGTGCCGAGCTCGGTGACGACCTGGCCGTCCACCCGCACCCGTCCTGCCAAGATCAACTCCTCGGCCTTGCGTCGCGAGGTGACGCCCGCCCGTGCCAATATCTTCTGCAGCCGCTCCGCGGTCATGGAGGCCGGACCGTAGCGGAGGCATCGACGCCGACCAAGTCGCTCAGTCGCCCTCGGGTATCGCCGGCTGGCCTTGGCCCTCGCGCGCTGCCCGCTCCGCCTCCGCCTCGCGGAGGCGCCCCTCATCTCGATCCCAACGGTCGACGCTGCCATCGTGGTTCGCGTCCACTCCGATGCGCTCGAGGCGACCGTCGCTGTACACCTCGAACACGTCGGGGCGACCGTCCCCGTTGGTGTCCCGCTGCACCCGCGAGAGGCGCCCACCGACGTAGTGACGAACCTCGTCGGGCTCGCCGTCCCCGTCGCGATCGAACTCCGCCTTGTGCACGCGCCCGCCCGCGAAGGTGAGCCAGGTGTCCACCCTGCCGTCGTAATCGGAGTCGGCCACCTCACTCAGCTTCTCGCCGTCCTCGGTGTAGGTCCGGACCACGTCCTTGACGCCGTCCAAGTTGGTGTCGACCTCCCGACACAACAGCACCCTGCGGCGCTCCTCCCCCGTCCCTACGAAGCCGTAGACGCGACGCACATTCGACACCACGGAGTTCGGCGCCGATGTCTCCTGGACGTCCCGATCCTCCCGCCCCTCGTACTCGCAGCGAGAGCGGTCATCGCCCGCGAGCCCCTCCAGGGTCCGAGCGTCGGAGGCCTCCCTCGGTGTCTGCTGGTTACTGCCGCAGCCGAAGGCGGCCACGGCCCCCAGAGCGGTCAAAAGCCACGCTGAGCGGGCCGACGCGCTCGACTTCTTCACTGGTCACCTCCCGACTCCTCCGCGGCTTCCGCGGCTTCCGCGGCTTCCGCGGGCGACTCGTCCACCTCGGTGACGGTCTCGAGGGGTTTGTCGAAGCGCTGCAGCTTCGTCTGCTGCTCTGGGGGGAGCGGCGGCGCGAAGCCCGTCTCCTTGCAGTAGTCGATCGTCGCGCCGGGATCGGGGCGGCCGTCGTTGTTCACGTCCGCGTGGATCAGCGGGCACTCGGGGGAGCGGTACTCCCACCATTGGTCCACTACGCCGTCTCCGTTGGAGTCCCGCTCCGTACGCACCACCTTGCCCTGCTCGTAGAAGTGCCAGGTGTCGAGCTGGCCGTGCAGGGTCGTGGCGGCGCGCCGTTCGATCACGACACCTCCCTGAAAGAGCGCGATCTCGTCGATGCGACCGTCCCGATCGTAGTCGCTCTCCTGGCGGCGCACCCTCCCCTCCGCGTCCAGGTAGGTCCAGCGGTCGAAGGTGCCATCCAGGTTCAGATCCACCGCGCGGCACACCTCTCGGCCCCCCTCCCGCACGATCACGATGTCCGGACGCCCGTCGCCGTTCGCGTCCACCAGCTCTGCCCCTTTCCCTTCCACGTCGCAGGGCTCGTGCTCCACCAAAGTGTCGCGATGCTGCACCCCCTCCGAGAGCCCCGTCCGCGCCTGAGCGCCCCCGCATCCGGAGAGCCCCACCACCACGAGGCCCGCGGTGAGGAGCGATCGCACCGACGGCACCCAACGGCTCACGCCCGAGCCGAGACACGTTCTGGGGATCATGCTCGGGCCATCCTACAGGAGGAGCCAGGCGAGGGAACCGCGCGCCTCGTGGTCGCCGCGTTCAGCCGCTTCCGCTCCCCGCGCAGGTCCCAGACGCCTCGCCCGGCCGGTTGGCCGCTGCGTTCCTGCCTCCGGGACCGGCCTCCAGGAATGGCCCAGGTCTCTCGGGCGCCGGGGCCTCGGCCACGGCGGAGCCACAACAGCGATAACTCGTTGAATTTCCGCGGTTTTTCCAGGGCGCACCGCAAGTTTCCGGGTTTGACGCCACACGTATTGGAACCTATTGTAACGGCTGGTCATTCGCGCACTGCTTCGATGGCACGCAAGAAGATTTCTACAACGGTCTACATCACGCCCGAGCAGAACGAGGCGCTGCACCTGCTCCATGAGCGCACCAAGGTGCCCGTCGCCGTGTTCATCAGGGAGGGAATCGATCTCGTGCTCGAGCGTTATGCGGACCAGCTCCCTGGACAGCTCAGCTTGGTGGAGCCCACGACGCCCGTGAAGAAGTGACGATGAGCGGCCGGACTTGGTGGTGTCGCCGCCCGGCTCCCGTCATCGTCTGCTCCCTGGGGTAACGCGGTGGTTGCCAGGAACCGGTAGAGCCGAGTAAGAGCGCCCGCCTGGCCCTCTAGCCCCCTTCTCGATCATGTCCGTCGACCCGTCCCGGATCCGCAACTTCTCGATCATCGCCCACGTCGACCACGGCAAGAGCACGCTGGCGGACCGCATCATGGATGTGACCGGCGCCCTCTCGGCGCGGGAACGCATGGACCAGTTCCTCGACAAGCTCGAGCTCGAACGGGAGCGCGGCATCACCATCAAGGCGCAGTCCGTGCGCCTGAAGTACAAGGCCCAGGACGGGCTGGAGTACCAGCTGCAGCTGATCGACACGCCCGGCCACGTCGACTTCAGCTACGAGGTGTCCTCGAGCCTCCGGGCCTGCGAAGGCGCCCTGCTCGTCGTCGACGCCACCCAGAGCGTCCAGGCGCAGACCGTCGCCAACACGTACCTGGCCCTGAAGAACGACCTCGAGATCATCCCCGTCCTCAACAAGGTCGACCTCCCCTCCGCCGACGTGGATCGCGCGGCCCGAGACATCGAGGAGGTCATCGGCCTCGAGTGCAGCGGCGCCGTCTTCACGAGCGGCAAGACCGGCATCGGAGTGCCCGATCTGCTCGAGGCGGTGGTGCAGCGGATCCCTCCGCCCCAAGGCTCGATCGACGTGCCGCTGCGGGCGCTGCTGTTCGACTGCTGGTACGACAGCTATCGCGGGGCGGTGATCATGCTCAAGGTGGTCGAGGGGCAGCTCCGCAAGGGGGACAAGATCAAGCTCATGGCCACGGGCCGCACCTACGAGATCACGGAGCTCGGTTGCTTCAGCCCTCACCCGGTCGCCCTCACGGAGCTGGGCCCTGGCGAGGTGGGGTTTGCGGCGGCCCACATCAAGAGCGTCGGCGACACGAAGATCGGCGACACCGTGACCCACGCCACGAACGGCGCCACGGAGCCCCTCCCCGGCTTCGAAGAGGTGAAGCCGATGGTCTACGCGGGCCTCTTCCCGACGGACTCCGCGGACTACGAGGACCTCCGGGACGCCCTCTCGAAGCTCCATTTGAACGACTCCTCGTTCCAGTACGAGCCCGACACCTCAGAGGCCCTCGGCTTCGGCTTCCGCTGCGGCTTCCTCGGCCTCCTGCACATGGAGATCATCCAGGAGCGGCTCGAGCGGGAGTACGGCCTCGATCTGATCACGACGGCCCCGAGCGTGGTGTACCGCGCCAGGAAGAAGACCGGCGAGACCGTCGAGGTGGACAACCCCTCGAAGATGCCGGCCCCCGGCGACCTCGAGGTCATCGAGGAGCCGATCGTCAAGGTCGCGATCCACGTCCCCTCCGACTACGTCGGCGCGGTCGTGAAGCTCTGCGAGGACCGGCGAGGCATCCAGCTGAACCTCCACTACGCGACCCCCGAGCACGTGGTCATCACCTACGAGCTGCCCCTGGCCGAGGTCATCATCGACCTCCACGATCGGCTCAAGAGCGTGTCCCGCGGGTTCGCCAGCATGGAGTACGAGCTGGCCGGATATCGGCCGGACGATCTCATCAAGCTGGATCTCTTGGTGAACGGCGAGCCCCTCGATGCCCTGAGCGTGATCCTCCACCGGGAGACCGCCTTCTTCCGCGGGCGCGCCCTCACGTCGAAGCTCAAGGAGCTCGTGCCGCAGCAGCAGTACGAGGTCGCGATTCAGGCGGCCATCGGCAGTAAGGTGGTCGCCCGCACCACCGTGCGTGCCCTGCGCAAGGACGTCACCGCGAAGTGCTACGGCGGTGACATCAGCCGCAAGCGCAAGCTGCTCGAGAAGCAGAAGGAGGGCAAGCGCCGCATGAAGTCCGTAGGCAACGTAGAGGTCCCTCAGGAGGCGTTCCTCGCGATCCTCAAGCTCGACGACACCAAGTAGGTGTCCTATGGGGAGAGAGATGGCGGTTCCGAGTCCCTCCGGGGCGTCCGGTCGCGCGCGGCGACTGGAGAAAATCAACGCAAAGGCCCCGCACTTCGGTCGCGTCAGCCACCTGGAGTCCATCCCCTTTGGCCGCGCGCTCACCGTCGAGCGCTTTCGCCTCGACAACGGCCTGGGCCTGCTCCTGCTCCTGGACAAGAGCGCGCCCGTCGTCGCCTATCACACCTGGTTCCGCGTCGGCTCACGCCACGAGAAGCCGGGCAAGACCGGGCTCGCCCACTTGTTCGAGCACTTGATGTTCAACGAGGTCGAGGGGCTGCCCGCGGGTGAGTTCGACCGCAAGCTCGAAGAAGCCGGCGCGGAGAACAACGCGTCCACCTGGCTCGACTTCACGCAGTACAACGAGTCGCTCCCGAAGAATCAGATCGGGCTCGTGGTGAAGCTCGAGGCCGCACGGATGTCGAAGCTCGTCCTGCGAGATCCGCAGGTGACGAGCGAGAAGGAGGTGGTGGCGAACGAGCGCCGCTACCGCGTCGACGACGACGTGGAGGGCGCCGTGGACGAGCTGCTCTGGAAGAGCGCCTTCGACGTACACCCCTACCGCTGGCCGACGATTGGCTGGATGGAAGACATCCAGAACTTCACCACCGAGGACTGCGCGGCGTTCTATTCCACGTATTATGCGCCCAACAACGCGACGGTCGTGGCGGTCGGGGATTTCTCCGAGGCCAGCCTGCTCGAGAGGATCAGCCAGAGCTACGGGGATCTAGCGCCGGCCGAGTTGCCCGTCGAAGATCTCGAGCCAGAGCCTCCTCAGGTGGAGGAGCGCCGGCTCGACGTCGTCAAGCCGACCCCCACCGAGAAGCTTGCCCTCGGCTACAAGGGCCCGGCCCTCGGCGATGCGGATCACGTCGCCGTCTCCTTGCTCTTGGAGGTGCTGTTGGGGGGACGCGCGAGCCGACTCCAGAAGCTCTTGGTCCGAGAGCTCGAGCTCGCCACGGACCTCCGAGCGAGCGTGGGGCCCCATCGCGATCCCAGCCTCATTGAGATCTTCGTGTCCGCGCGAGAGGGGCACCGCGCCGAGGAGCTCCTCGAGGCGATCGATCGCGAGCTGGACCGCGTACGCCGGGAGCCCGTGACCGACGCCGAGATTGAGCGGGCACGAGCTCGCGCAGAGCTCGGCCTGGTCGGCGGACTCGAGACGGCCGACGGCAAGGCCTCGACCCTGGGCTTCTACGAGACCGTGCTCGGGGATCCGGCGGCCGCCTTCTCCCGCCTCCGCGCCATGCAGCGCGTCGACGCAGGCGACCTGCTCCGTATGGCCCGACGATACCTGATCCCCCGCGCGCGCACCGTCATCTTCGTCCGTTCGGGAGGAGCGACGTGAGCCCGCGCTCCGCCCCTCAGGCGCTCCCCGCGGAGCCCGCTGCGACCCTGGGCATCCAGGCGTTGTTCGTCGAGCCCACCCCAGCCTTACCGATGGTGGGCGTCTCCCTCGCGCTGACCCGAGGCGCCGCCCTCGACCCACCAGGGAAAGAAGGGGCGACGCGCTTGATGGCGCGGCTCCTGCGACGTACCGGAGGCAACCGGACCGCCACGGAGTCGGACGAGCTCATCGACTCCTTGGGCGGGTCCCTGGCCGTCGAAGCCGCCAGCTCGACCGTCGGCATACACGGTCACGTCATCACTCGCTCCGTGGAGCGCTTCGCTCGAGTCATCGAAGAGGTCGTCGCGTCGCCGACGTTCCGCGAGGAGGAGTTCCGCTTGCTCTTGCGGGAGACCGAGGCCGAGCTGGTCGAGGCGCTCGACGACGACAGGACCTTGGCGCGGCGTTGGTTCCGGCGCCGTCTCTTCGCCGGGCACCCTTATGGACGACCGACGAGCGGCACCCCCGAGAGCCTCCGGCGCATCGAGCTGGACGATCTCGAGGCCTTGTATCGGCGTTTGTTCGTGAAGCCTCACGTCGTGCTCGGCTTCGCCGGCGATCTCACGCCGGAGGCGGCTTTCGAGTACGGCAGGCGGCTCACTGGGGCGCTCCCCGAAGGTCCGGCGGTGCCCGACGAGGTGGGAGAGCCCCGAGGGCTAGAGGGACGGCGCCTGGTGATCGTGGACAAACCCGAGCGCACCCAGACGCAGATTTTCGTTGGCGCTCTCGGCTCTCACCCGCGGGACGAGGACCACACTGCCCTGTACGTCGCCAACACCATCTTCGGAGGCACGTTCACGGCGCGCCTGACCCAGGAGGTGCGAGCCAAGCGCGGGTGGTCCTATGGAGCGTACAGCAGCCTCCCCTTCGATCGTCAACGCCAGGCCTTCAGCATGTGGACCTTCCCCAAGGCCGAGGACGCTGGTCCGTGCGTCGCCCTGCAGCTCGCGATGCTGCGGGACCTCCGGGAGCGGGGGGTGACCAAGAGCGAGCTCGCTCGTGCGAAGAAATTCCTGTGCCGCTCCCATGCGTTCTCCGTGGACACGGCGGGCAAGCGGGCGGGGCTCCGCGTCGACAGCGTGATCTACGATCTGCCCGCGGGATATTTCGAGGAGTACACGGACCGCGTGCAGGCGGTGACCCTCGAGCAGGTGAACGCCGCCATCCGCGCGCGCCTCCCCGAGCGGGACCTGCTCGTCACCGTCCTCGGCACGGAAGCACACGTCGGTGGCGCGCTCCGCGAGGCCATCCCTGACCTCGTCGACGTCGAGGTGATCCCCTTCGACCACAACGCGTGAGCAGGGAGCGAGGGGCGGCCGAGAGCCGTCGTGGTGCGGCGCGCCTGCGGCGCGCCTGCGACGCGGGCCGCGACGCAGGCCGCGAC
>JAEWOQ010000294.1 GCA_023460875.1 Pseudomonadota bacterium | reverse complement strand
CCCCCACCGCGCCCAACACGCCGGAGGCCTCCCCCACGCCCGCGCCGCCTGGCGGGCGCGTGATCCGGACGGACCTGTAGCCCCCGTGTCGAGTCGCGCTCGCTGGGAAGGTGAGCCGCGCGGCCCGTCGGAGGGTGAGCCGCGGCAGGAGACCCGTCGAGGAGCACAGCCTCGGCGACGCGGGTCGCGTGAGCTCTTCGTGAGCGAGATCTTTCGATCCGTTCAGGGCGAGGGGCGCCACGTCGGGGTGCCGAGCGTGTTCTTGCGCCTCGCGCGCTGCAACCTGAGCTGTCGCTGGTGTGACACGCCCTACAGCTGGGATTTCGAGCGCTTCGACTTCGAGCGCGAGGTGCGACGGAGGTCCATCGAGGAGCTGGTCGACGAGCTGCTCGGCGCGGGCGTCGACCACCTCGTGATCACGGGCGGGGAGCCCTTGCTCCAGCAGCGGGAGCTGGAGGACCTGCTCGAGGAGCTGGATGCTCGTCGAGAGGGAGCGGGGGTGCCGCGCCTGTTCGTCGAGGTGGAGACGAACGGCACCGTACCGCCGACGAGCGCGCTGTCGCGGCGCGTGGACCACTTCAACGTGTCCCCCAAGCTCGCGAGCAGCGGCGAGCCCGAGTCACGGCGCCTGCGGCCGCGCGCTCTGGAGGTCTTGCGGGAGACGGGGCGGGCCGATCTGAAGCTGGTGGTGGGTGAGTCCGACTTCGAGGAGGCGGACGCCCTGATCGACTCGCTGGGCTGGCCCCGGGATCGCGTCTCGTTCATGCCCGAGGCGACGGATCGGGAGACCCTGCGCGCTCGGGGGCCGCTCGTCTCAGCGGCGGCGCTCCGGCGCGGCGTCCGCTATACGTCGCGCCTGCACATCGAGCTGTTCGGCGGGCGCCGCGGGACGTGAGCTCTTCGTGAGGAGCGCCGGCGCGAGCGGGCAGAGTGCGACGAGGTGCCGCGCGGTGCGGCGCGGCGAGGTGAGCGTGGGCGGATGCTGAGAGCTCAGGGCAGGTAGCCCCACACGGTGAGCGCGGCGCGGATGTCACCTTCGAGGTCGATGTGGACCCGCTGGGCGGCTCCGGCGCGCTCATCGCGCTCGCGGCGGTAGGTCCATTGCCACAGGGACGCGGCCGCGATGGGGTTCTGGTCGAGGAGATCGTTCACGCAGGCGGGATCCGGCCCGAGCCGGCAGAGGGTGGGCACGGAGCCGAAATCGCCCCGGAGGAGCCACTCTCCCGCGCGCGTGGCGAAGGAACCCTCTCCCGTCGCGAACAACGCCCGCTGCGGCAGCTGCGCGCGGCCCCGGGCGACGTCTCGTAGATCGACGCCCTCGAGCGGCCCCGGCGCCTCCACGCCGAGCACCTCGAGCACGGTCCGGCTGAGATCGATGGTGGTGACCGGCTGGCTGATCTCGTGGGCGGCGAAGGCGCCGCCGGGCCATTTGACGAGCAACGGCGCGTGCAGCCGAGCCTCGCTGAGGGGCGGGTGGGGTGCGTACGGCACCTCCGGAGCTTCGTCCGTCGTGACGTCCCCCAGCACGGCCACGAGGGAGTCGTCCCAGAGGTTCTCGTCTTGCAGCCAGCGGAAGAGGCGGGCGAGGCCTGCGTCCTGCCTCTCGAGGGCGGCGCGCTGCAGGGCCTCGAGCCGCGTCCAATCCTCGTCGACGAGCTTGCGGAGCTGGGGTCGGGGGCGGCTTCGGACGGCCCCCAGCTGGATGGCGGCGCGGCGCGGGTGCAGGTCTCCGCCGTACTCCAAGGGCGGCAGCTCCCGAGCTCGGTCGAGGGGGACGTCGAAGGGTGGGTGTGCGCCCCGCAGGTGGATCACGACGAGCTGCGGCGTGGTCTCTTCGGCGTAGCCACCGAGCCAGCGCTGAGCCAGGGGCAAGGGCTCCGTCGCCGACCTGTCCGCGATGGGAGAGATGGCCTCGAAGCGCTCCCAGCCTCGATCGAAGCCGAAGTCCGAGAAGCTGGTCGGCGCGGCCGTGAAGAAGGCCGCGCGCCCGCTGCGCGCCCGCACCGCCTGGGCGATGGTCTGGACGGACTCCGGGAGCCGAGAGGTGCTCTGCTCCAGCCCGTGCCGGCGGGGGTCCTGTCCCGTGAGCAGGCTCGCCATGACCGCGGGCACGAGGGTGCTAGGGGTGCGATAGCCGGAGAAGTACGTGGCGCGTTGGGCGAAGCGGGCGAGGGTCGGCAGCCCGTGGGCGCGCGACGCTGGAGGCGCGTGCTTGCGCCCGAGGCCGGACAGCACCACGAGGATCGCTCGCCGCGCGGGGACGAGGGGCTCCGCCGTGTGCTCCCCGGCATCCCTCTCGATGCGCGGCTCTCCGAACGCCACCCGAGCGCCGTCGCTGGTTCCGTGCACCAGGAACTCGAGGCGCACGAGCTGCCCGGCGAACTCCGAGAGGGACTCTTCGACCGTGGTCCAGCCATGCTCCGCCTTCAGGTCGTGGACCCCGAGGGAGACGGGGGCCTCGTTGTCCCGAGAGACGACGACCTCTGCCTGGCCCCTGCCAGGTCCCCAGAGCCCCATGGAGAGGCGCAGCTGAGCGTCCGGCGGCACCCAGACGGGGCAGTGGACGTTGCTCCGCTGCCGGAGCGCCAGCGCGCGCATGGGTTTGCCGTCCAGGGCCACGCTGACGAAGGTGTCCCGTCGGGTCGGCGGGGTGTCCGTGGGGTCCTTGGGGTGAGTCTCGGCCAGGTTGATCCAGGAGATCTCTCCCTGGCTCTGGTTCGAGCCCTGCCCTCGGGGCTTGTTGAGGAAAACCAGGGTCAGCCGGTGACGGCCCTTCGCGAGCTCCATCTCCCTCGACGGGAAGCGGCCGACGCGGGTCCTGTCATCGGTGAGGCGGATGATCCCGATGTGCTGGCCGTCGAGGTAGGCCGCCAGATGACGGGCACCCGCGCCGTGGACCTTGGCGCTGAGGGCCACGGAGGCGAAGGGGCGGTCGATCCAGAGATCGTAACTGATCCGCCTCGAGGTGAAGCGGCCGAAGCGCGCGCCTTGCCGCGTCACCCATTCCACGTCGTCCTCGCGCACCACGGAGAAGCCCCGGCGTGCCTCCGCGACGCGAGAGCCCAGATCCAAGGTGATGCCCCGGTGGCCGAGCACGCAGTCGTCGGACTCGTCCAGCAGCGCCAGGGACTGTACCGTGGGTTCGGGGTCCCCAGCGGGGCTCTTGGCCCCCTGGGCGGTGGCTCCGGGCTCCTTTTCGGCTCGCTCCGCCTCGCACTGGCACCCTGCCAAGGCCGCGAGGCAGACGGCCCCGAGCAGCCCGAGCGCCAGCGCCGTCCCCCGGAGCCGCGGCCGCTCAGCGCTCCCGGTCCGGAGCCGCGTCCTCCCCGCCGCCGAGCGCGAGCCGCGTGCGCCGGTCGACGGTGACGTCGACGACGTGTTTGCGTTCGCTGGATTCGGTGCGGAGGACGACTTCATGTTGGCCGGGTGCGACGGGGATCAGGCGCAGAGGTCCGCGCCCGGTGAACACCCCATCGACATAGATCAGCTCACGTCCCCCGGTCACCACCTCGATCAGGCCTTTTCCGGGCCAGCTCAGCCCGTCGGGCAGTGGGAGCTGCTCGGTGTGGGCTGCCTCGACGTTGGCGGAAGGGGCGGGAGCGGCGGCGGTGTTGCTGGGAGCGGAGCTCAGCAAGGGAGGGGAAGCGGGATCCGAGACGTCCGCGGCGGCGGTCTCTTCGGAGAGCGCTCCGCTGCCTGCGGGGGTGGGGACGAAGGTCGCCACGACGAGGTAACAGGCACCTGCGGCGCCTAGGGCCGCCAGGGCAGGGAGCACGGGGCGCACTCGCTCGACGACGACGGAGGGCGGCCGGGGCGTCTCCTCGGCGATGGGCGCGACCTCTTCGCCAGAGAGCGTAGGTTCGAGCGGGCGCCCTGGCGGCTGATCACGAAGCTCAGCGCTCCGGCGCCCCTGCGCGCGGCGGCGCGCCCAGGCCTCTGCGGCGCGCTTGCCCGTCGTTCGGGTCGCCGTGAGCGCCCAGGTGCCCCCTGCGTGGGCGAGGCGGGAGGTCCCCTGAGCCGCCTGGAGGGCCCAGCGCCGGACCTGACGCCACGGATCGGGCGCCGGGGCGCCCGTCGTTCGGGAGGATCGCGCCGCGGGGGCCGCGGACGTCAGGGGCAGAGCGAGGGGG
>JAEWOQ010000293.1 GCA_023460875.1 Pseudomonadota bacterium | reverse complement strand
GCGACGACGAACAACCCCCCCTCGGGCTCGATGGGCTCCCAGCCGCACCTGCGGAGCACGTCGCAGAGGAGCGAGGATCTGCGCGCGAGGAGCGCCCGCTGTTCGTCGAGCTCGTGGCGTGTCCGTGCGTCCGGGGCGACCCAGTGGGCGAGGGTGCGCTTCAGCGCGAAGCGGAGCGTCGGGTGGGGCACGCCGAAGGCCGCGCTCCCCGCCAGCGCCCGTGAGAGGGCCCTCGTGTTCGCGTAGCCGTAGCCGAAGCGGAGCCCGCCCGCGGCGAGCTCCTTGGAGACCCCACCGAGCACGACGACCTCGGCCGCCGCGGGGAGGCTCGCCAGCGGCGCCGACCCGGAGCGCCGAGGGAAAGGCCCGGCCGCCGCGCTCGAGGTCCTCCCGAGGCGCGGTGAGTGGTGGAGCCCAGCGAACACCGTGTCGAGGATGACCCTCACCTGGGCCGCGCTCGCGAGCTGGAGGAGCTCTGCCAGCTCGGCGGCGGAGTAGGCCGCGCCGGTGGGGTTGACGAGAGGAGCGTTCAAGTAGAGCCAGCGAGGCCCAGCGCTCGCGTCGATGGCTGCGGTGAGGGCGGCGGGGGTTACCTTGTAGTCGTCGGCCCGGGCCGTGGCGACGGGGCAGATCGAAGCGTCCGTCAGGCGCGCGCACCCCTCGAAGTAACCGTAGGCGCCCCGCGGCAGGAGCAAGGTGCCGCCTTCGGCGGCGCAGGTCAGCATCAGCGAGGTGAAGAGGGGCGCGGTCCCTCCCGCGATATGGAGGCGACTGGGGTCGACGTCCTGGAGCCCGAAACGCGCCGCGAGCAGGACGATCAGCTCGGGGCGAACGTCGCTCTCCGCTTCGTCGAGCTGGCGCCGCGCGAAGGCCTCGAGGAGGTGGGCCCGCAGGCACGTGGGCGCGTTCAGGGAGTTCTCGCCGTAGTCGAGCCGCAGGACCCCGGCTCGCGACGGATCCCCGGGCAGCATGAGGGCAGCGGGGCGCTCGGCGGAGGTGTGTGGCGGTGCGCGCTCGGGGGGGCGCGGGCGGCGCGGCGCACCCCCGGTCCCCTGGATGCGGAAGCTCAGCAGGTCCGCGAGGATGCGAGAGTAGTACCGCTGCACGAGCAGGGGCGGGCGGCTGTAGGTGAGCTCGGCGACGTCCCCGAGCGCGCTCAGCGTGGCCGCGTCCTCGGAGACGAGCACGCTGAGCTCGAGGTCGCGATAGACGTCGTCCTTCACCAGGCCGCAGAGGAGCGTGACGTGCTCAGGCAAGGGCTGCTCCGCCAACAACCGCAACGCCGGGTGCTGCGCGGGGGCGCTCGAGAGCTCGAAGCCTGCGGACACGTCGAGCACCAGGGCGGTGTTCGTGGTGCGCGCGATCTCGACGAGGTGGCGGATCGAGTCGAGGCTCTGGCTCTCCGGGGACGTCAGCGCGACGACGAGCAGCTCGGGGCGCAGCCGCTCCAACAGCTGGCGGCACAGCTCCAGGCTCCGGGGCGCCTCGAGCACCTCCGTGCCGCCCCAGCGGGTGGTCGATGGGCCGCGCTCCGGTCCGAGCAGGAGCGTCACCAGCTCCCGGTCGATCAGGGCGCGCGTCGGGCGGTGATGGAGCAGGAGCGCGATGAGGGCGGCCGCGCGGGTCGGGGTCGCGAGCAGCGCTTCGGGCGAGATCGGCGCGTGGAAATAGCTCGCCAGATAGGAGGCGAGGTGTGCGCGGAACTCGAGCAGACCAGCGGTCTGGGCGTATGGGAAACCGCGGGGGCGCGCGAGCCAGTCCGCCAGATCCACCAAGAAGCTCAGCTTCTCTTCCGCGACGTGCTCATCGCCGAACGCGAGATCGAGCGCGCCGTGTGCCTCCTTGAAGACGGGGTCGCGGAGCACCCCGAAGAGCGCCTTGACCTGCTGGGAGTGGTCGAGCTCCCCCTGGTAGACGTGGATCGAGTGATAGATCGTCCCTCCGGCAGCGGCGAACGCGGCGGCCGTCCGCGCGCCCACGCTCTCTTCACTCTGCGGTCCCAAGAAGAACTCGAAGCGGTGGTCCGTGCGCGCCTCGATCTCGACGAGGCTCTGGATGTCCGTGTCTGCGGCCTGAGGCGCGCGGGTGCGCCAGATTTCGCTCACCCGATAGCCGCGGCGCTCGAACATTCGGCGCAGCAGGGCGCGCCCAGGGCGCCCTCCCAGGTTGAACGTCACCTTGCCGCCGGGAGCGAGCAGCTCGATGGACTCCTCGAGCACGCGGGCCATCAGCCCCAGCCCGAACCGATCCTCGAAGAAGCCTTGGCGACCGCAGTAGTTGCTCAAGGCGTGGAGGAACTCGTCCGATCGCGCGCGGGTGTCCAGCTCGCGGCCCAGCGTTGGGTCCAACACTTGGGGGATGCAGCCGATGATGCGATCGAGGCTGAGGCGACGCTCGCGACACCAGGCGAGCACGTCGGACACGTGGAACTCGACCCGATCCAGCAGGCTCTTGCCGGCGGCGTCGACGAGGAGCGACCCGTCCGGGGCGGACGCGTCGAGGTGAGCGTTGAGCCTGGCGCTCAGCACCGCCCGGGGGTTGATATCGAGACCATAGACCTTCTGCGGCAGCCCGAAGCGGGCCAGCGCCAAGGCGATCCACCCGTTGCCCGAGCCGAGCTCGGCGACGACCTGCCCCTCGAGGTCCGCCCGCGGCGTCCGGCGCAAGCCTTCGTAGAACGTGAAGGACCACTGTTCGGGCGCGAAGACGCTCGGCAGCTGGAGGAGGCGCAGCCGGTGGCCGGGGAGGGAGAGCCGCGTCACGGAGAAGGGGGCGTCCGCCGCCGCCTCGGCCTCCGCGACGATGGCGTGGAGCAGGCGCGCGGCGGGGGCGCGGCGCGCGGGATCGTCGAGTTGCTCGAGGAGCTCTTCGAGCCGTCGATGCAAGACCTCGGAGTCCTCCTTGCAGGCTTCGAGGAAGCGCGCCGCGTCGTCCGGGTGAGCCGATGAAGAGACCACGTCTCCTTAGGATAGCGGGTTCCGGCGTCGGAGCGTGCTATGGCACGGCCAGCTCATGCCAGTGCTCGACGCGATCGAACTCCATAAATCCTATGGCGCCTCCGTCCTCCTCGACGGCGCGTCGGTGACCTTGCGCAGAGGAGAGCGCGTCGGCCTCGTCGGATCCAACGGGAGCGGCAAGAGCACCCTGGCCCGCATCCTGGCGGGGGAGGAGGAGCCGGACACCGGCCAGGTGGTCAGGCGTCGGGGGGGCACCGTCGAGTACCTACCTCAGGAGCCCCACCTCCCGGCGGGCAAGACCATCTTGGAGGCGACCCTCGACGGTCTCGGTGAGTGGACCGCCGTCAAAGCCAAGTACGACGAGCTCAGCGCTCGGCTCGCCACGAGCGCCTCCCCGGACGCAGGGCTGCTCGAGCAGCAGCAGCTCGCCGCGGCGGAGGTCGAGCGGTTGGGAGGCTGGGACCGCAGCAGCGAGGCGCGCGGGGTGCTGTCCCGGCTGAACGTCGACGAGCCGGAGCGCTCGGTGGATCGACTCAGCGGAGGGGAGCGTCGTCGCGTCGCCCTGGCGCGGCTGCTCGTGGCGCGCCCCGACCTCGCGATCCTCGATGAGCCGACGAACCACCTGGACGCGGAGACGATCGAGTGGCTCGAGACGTATTTGGTGGAGCAGCTCCCGGGCGCGCTCCTCCTCATCACGCACGATCGGTATCTCCTCGATCGCGTGGTCAACCGGACCCTCGAAATCGAGCGAGGCCAGCTCTACTCCTACGAGGGCGGGTGGGAGGAGTTCTTGGTCGCGCGCGCAGAGCGGCAAGCGCTCGAGAAGCGCACCGAGTCCAACCGACAGAACTTCTTGCGGCGCGAGCTCGAGTGGCTGCGCCGTCAACCCAAGGCGCGCACGGGCAAGCAGAAGGCGCGCATCCAGCGCGCGGAGGAGGCACAGAGCGGTGGCGGGCCGACGACCAGCAGCGACTCTCTCGCGCTC
>JAEWOQ010000292.1 GCA_023460875.1 Pseudomonadota bacterium | reverse complement strand
CGGCGCGCTACGAGGCCACTGACGTCGACACCTTTCAGCGCCCTTCCTCAGGGGCGACGTCCACGCAGATCACGCCTTGCGTGCGACGGCGTCTCGCAACGCCGAGACGGACGCGGTCTTGAGGTAGACGACCGACGCGCCATCGTCGGCCGCTTCCCGCGCTTGGTTCAGCAGCGCGTGAGACATCATGTTCACCATGACGACGACCATCGCGACCTTGCCCAGGGTGCGGCGCTGATTGGAAGGGAGGCGCTTCTCGAAGTAGCGCAGTTTGTAGCCCTGCTCTTCGACGGCGTCGCGGTAGTGGCGCAACAAGCCGCCCTTTCCGCCCAAGAGCAGCACGGTGGAGGGGTCCGCAGACTTCGAGGGTGGCACTTCGGAAACGTGGTCACGCCGACGGACCTCCGCAAGGGGGCACCCCCAATTTTCCTTCACCGTGTCAAGCACCAAGCACCAAGCACCACGGGGACACGGAACGTCAGAGGCACGCGGCGGGGCCGCTCAAGGAGCGCGAAGCAGGCCCTTGCGCTCCGCTAGCAGGAGCGCGCCGATGTGCGCCGCGTGGCTCAGCCGCGACAGGATCCCGTCGAGATCCGCGAGCGGCAGGCGCCGCACCACCACGTTCTCCGCGGGGTCGAGCGACTGCTCGGAGCTCTGACGCGCGTCCCGCGCGACGTAGAAGTGCGCCCAGTGATCGTGGCGGGCGGGCTCCGGGCGCACCGTCAGCAGATGTTCCCAGTGATGGGATTGGTAGCCGGTCTCCTCTTGGAGCTCGCGTTGCGCGGCAGCCAGCGGCTCCTCACCGACGTCGATGACGCCGGCGGGCAGCTCCAGGGTCACGGCCCCCGCGCCGTGGCGGTACTGCTCCGAGAGCACGAGCTCACCAGCGGTCGTCACACAGACCACGGCCGCCCAGCTCGGCTGCTCCAGGACGTGGAACTGCTCGATGATCGTCCCGTTCGCAGTCCGTACGCGATCCTCCCGGAGGCGCAGCCAGTACCGCTCCAACAGATAGCGGCTCTCGAGGACCTCCCAGGGCGTGACGGTCATGAGCGAAAGCTACAACGAACGGCTTCCGCTCGCGCCCCCCATGGCAAAGCGGCCACGCCCCAGGAGGAGCGCGGCCGCTATCGTCAGCACAAGGTGTTCGTCAGCGGACGATGACCGGATCCTCGATGTTGAAGCACTCCGGCTCGCCGGAGACCCAGCGCAGCGCGTTGTACCAGAACTGAGGGACCTGGTAGCTGATAGTCGGGTGCGCCTGGAGGCACGCGTGATTGGGATCATCGATGGTGCGGCAATCGTTCTCCAGGGAGGAGCCGTCCCACTGGCTCGTGTACGTGACCCACTCGTCGTGGAACATGAAGACGCGCCCTGCGTCGACCTGCACGGTCGCTCCGAACACTTGTGCGCCCGCTTGAGCGACGATCTCGCCGTTCGGCGGCACGCTCACGGAACGCCCATACAGCGCCCCGACGGCCGTGATCTCGCGGGAGATCGGATGGGCCGCGTTCCAGCCCGCCTGCGAGTAGGAGTTGCCTCGGCAGTACGCACATGTGTCGTCCGCCGCAGTCGCGGTATCTCCAGGTCCCGTCAGACCGGCATAAGCCAATCCGGAGAACCCGATGAGCGCGTGCGTGGGTTCCACCTCGCTCGGGAAGCCTCCGTAACCGGTGAGGGCGATGACACCACCGCCACCGCGCACCCACGCCTCGAACGCCGCGAGCTCGTCGGGGGTGAACTGCCACTGGTTCCCCGGCCCCTCCTGAATCTCCATCGCCTCGAGCAAGATCACGTCGAGCCCGTTGAAGAACTCGGGCGTGAGCGCGGGCTTCTGCTGGTAGCTCTGGACCTCGGCGTTGCTGTTCTCGTTCAGCCACGCCTCGATGGCGGAGGTGCCATCAGATCCGGGCACGGCCCCGTAGTTTCCCTGGCGTCCGAACACGGCGATGCCGATACAGGTGCAGACCCCGTCGTCGTTGCACACGACCTCACGCCCGCCATCGTCCGTGCCCCCCGTCCCGTCCGTGGGGAGGAGCGTGCTCCCGGTCCCTTGGTTTCCGGTCGCGCCGGACCCGTCCCCGTTCCCGTTGTTGGCTCCAGCGCCGGGGGTACTGCCGCCCACGGTCCGGCCGGAACCTTCATCGCTTCCGCAGGCCACGAAGCCCGCAACGACCAACGCCAGCCCGGCGGCGCGTGCCCAACCGAACCCCTCGAGAATTGCCCTGTTTCGCATCGTAGGTCTCACTAAGCTAGGGCCACCGGTCTGGTCTGAGCACATCGCCCTACCAGCGCTGACCGGAAGCGGTACCGCTACGAGCACTTTGAAAGACCTTGGCGCCCTACGCAAGACGTGGGAGCGCAGGGAGGCCCGAACCGAACGCATGCAGACGCGTGGATGAGCACAATCATCCAGCAGCGACACAGTTATGCCGCTCGCCTGGAACTCTTGACGGAACGGGCGCTGAAGAGCAGCCCGAAGCCGAGCTGAGCCTCAGTCCGCTCCCCCTCGATCGATATGAGGTAACGGTCGGGTGGGCTCGTGGAAGCCTCCGACAGATGGCGGGAGACTCGCCCGACGGACGGCTCGAACCCGGAGTCGTTAGGTTTCTATCAGCGCCTCTCGGAGACGCTGCAGTGCGGGGTTCGAATCCCGCCCCAGGGGCAACCGGGGTCGTGCGGTGGGCGTCAACGGTTGCCGTTTGCTTTTCGGAGAGGGCGGGATTCGAACCCGCG
>JAEWOQ010000291.1 GCA_023460875.1 Pseudomonadota bacterium | reverse complement strand
CCGCAGCTCTCTCCACAGTCCGCGCGGCGGCCTTCTTCTTGCGCTTGACAGCCGCCGCGCTCCTCTCCACTGCGGGCTCCGCCGTCGCCGCGGCGGGCTGCGCCGTCTCTTCGCGGCCGGGCTGCGCCGCCGCCGCGCTCTCAGTGGCGGCGCGCTTCTTCTTCTTCTTCGAGGTCGACGCCTTCGCCGGGGCGGCCGGCTCCTCCTTTGGGGCCTCCTCTCCTCGAGCGTCTTCGTTGGGCACGGCCCGGAGATGGGAGCGCGCTCGCTGTGACGTGGAGCGTCCCTCCGCCTGAGCAGCGACCTCCGCGGGCACGTCGTCCGGCCAGATCATCCCGCGCCCGTCTTCCCCCACGAGGGCATACACCGAGCCCCACGGGATGCGACAGAACTCCGGGCGGCGATTGAAGCTGAGCGTGCAGGTCAACGCGTCCTCACCGATGTCCAGATCGGGGATGGGGACGGGCATGTTCAACCCGATCTGGAGCATCAGCTGCGGCTGCTTCTTGAACCACGGCGGCACATAGACGTCCTCGGCCCTCGGATCGAGGTAGACGGACACCGTCGAGTCCTGCAACAGAGCCAACGCGACCTCGCGCTTCGGCGGCAACTGGCGTTCCACACCCATTCATTTCTCAATAGCCGCTGACCGGCCTGTGCGCTAGCGGGGTGCCGAAAAACGCCCTGCGTGCAAGCAACACCGGTGCCCGCGCGGAGCTCGGCTCACGTCGACGTCGCGCGGAGATGCACCGCTAGCGACGTCCGGAGTCTCTGGGCCGCGCGGGCGCTCAGTCGAGCTCCTTGGGACGATGAACGGCGCGCAAGCTGCCCGAGCCCGGAGTGAGCGCGAACCCGCTGACGACGTCGGCCTCCACTTGGGCGATGGCCGCCGTCGACATCTCCACGTCGACCCCGGTCAGCTGCGCCACCAGCTGCGCCAGCCCCGGGTTGTGACCGATGAGCAGCACCCGACGATCCCGCGACGGCGCCCCTGGAGAGCCCTCGGGCAAGCGCTCTGCGAGGACCTCCAGGTAGCCCTCGGGTTCCGCGAGATAGAGGCGACGCGTCAGCTCGATGGGGCCGGTGTAGCTCATGGCGGCGGCCACCGCGTGCGCCGTGTCGCCGGCGCGCTGCGCCGTCGACGAGATGATCAGCTCCGGGACGAGGCCCTGCTCTCGAAGCAGTCGCCCCATCCGCGGGGCTGCCCGCTCGCCCCGGGCGTTCAGCGGGCGATCGTGATCCGATGTCCCCGGGTCGTCCCAGCTCGACTTGGCGTGTCTCATTAACAGCAGCGTGAGCATGAAGCGCACGATAGCGCGTCCGGGGGTCGGCGAGCATCCGGCCCTGCCTGGAGGAGCTGCAGGGCGCCCTGGCGGCAAGGGGGCAGCCTCGCCGCCAGGGCGGCAAGAATTGCGCTAACGTGGAGCCGTGACGCCCCGCGTGCTCATCGTCGAGGACGAACCCGCCATCTCCGAGTCGGTCGCTTACGCCCTGGGTCGGGACGGCTTCGAGACCGAGACGGCCCACGGGGTCCAGGACGCCGAGCTCCGCGTCAACGACGAAGCGCCCTTCGACCTGCTCGTCCTCGATCTCATGCTCCCGGACGGCAGCGGCTTCGATCTGCTCCGTCGCTTACGCCACCGAGGCAGCCAGCTCCCCATCATCGTGCTCTCCAGCCGTGACGACGAGGCCGATCGGGTCTCCGCGCTGGAGACCGGGGCCGACGATTACGTGACGAAGCCGTTCTCACCGCGGGAGGTCGTCGCGCGGGTCCGCGCCGTCCTGCGACGCGCACGCGCCCACACGGACGCCCCCGGTCAGGATCCCATCGGGCTGGACCTCGAGCGGCGCCGCGCCACGATCCGCGGCCAGATCCTCGAGCTGACCCGGGTGGAGTTCGACTTGCTGGCGCACCTGCAGGGCGCCTCGGGCTGCGTGCTCAGCCGCACGCAGCTCATCGATCGCGTCTGGGGGGATGGCTACGCGCTGAGCGACCGCACCGTCGACTCCCACGTGAAATCTCTGCGCAGAAAGATCGCCGACGCGGGCGGCGATGCCAGCTGGATCGAGACCGTGCGCGGCGTGGGCTACCGCATGGCGGACCCGGCGGATCTCGACAGAGCCCAGGCGCCGTGATCCGACTCGTCATCGTCGCCGCCGCCTCCGTCGGGCTCATCCTGTTCCTGGCCTTCTTCGTGTCCCGGCTGCTCCGGACGCGCACCCGGGGCATGTCGATCCGCATGCAGGTGTTCCTCGCGCTGGCGGTGATCGTCGGCGCGTTCGCCTTCGGGCTGGGCTTGCTCGTCGTCGATCGCGTCGAGGCGCGCGCGGCGCGCCTCGCCAAGGAGGCGGCGCAGGATGAATCGACGACGATCGCCAGCATCCTGCAGAGCGAGATGGAGCGCACCGGCACCCCTCTAGCCGAGCTCGCTGGCCAGCTGGAAGCGCGACATCTGAGCCTCAGCCTCGAGCTGCTCGACGCCGAGGGCGGCGTGCTGTTCCCGGCTGGCCCCAGCCGCGCGGAGGAGCCCGGCGCCGTCTTCGTGGACGCTCCGCTGTTCGAGCGGGGACGCCAGGTGGGCCGCGTGCGCGTCGTGAAGCCGACCATCGTCGTCGAGGCGCTCCTCGCGGACTTCGCGCCCACGGTGCTCGTGATCAGCCTGGTGCTGGGCGCAGCCGCGGCGCTCGCCGCTGCCTGGATCGGGCGCGCCATCGCGGCGCCGATGGAAGCGCTCAGCTTGTTCAGCGAGCGTGTGAGCGAGGGGGAACGCACGCGGCTGCCGACGGCAGTGAACGGCCGCGAGGTGAACCGGCTGGTGCGCTCCATCGACTCGATGCGACGACAGCTCGAGGGGCGCCCCTTCGTCGAGGCCTTCGCCGCCGATCTGTCTCATGAGCTGAAGAACCCCGTGGCCGCCATCCGCGCGAGCGCCGAGCTCCTCGAGGAGGGCGCCCTGGACGAACCCGCGGACGCGGCGCGCTTCGTCCGCCGCATCCGCGAGTCGGCAGAGCGCATCGAGCGCCTGCTACGGGATCTGCTGAGCCTCGCTCGCATCGAGGCGCGGGGCACAGACGTGCTCGACCCGATCGATCTCGCTCAGCTCGTCGAGCGGTGCCTCGAGGCCGTCGCGGAGCCTCGAGTCCAGTGGAGCGGCTCGGAGTCGCTGCGCGTCCGAGCGGACGCGCTCTGGCTCGGACGTGCCTTGACGAACCTGCTCGAGAACGCCATCGCCCACTCGCCACCGAAGTCCCCCGTCACCGTCGAGCTGCGGGCGGACCGCGACCACGCGGTCGTCGAGGTGACCAACCTGGGTGAGATACCGAAGCGTGTCCAAGAGCGGCTGTTCAGGCGCTTCGTGACGACCCGCGCCGACAAGGGCGGCTCCGGGCTCGGGCTCGCGATCGTGCGCGCGATAGCAGAGGCGCACGGCGGCCAGGTCGAGCTGGCCCAGCCCGGCCCTCCCCAGGTCAGCCTGCGCCTCGCCTTACCCCTCGTGTCACCCCGCGACAAACGCCGCTCTTGACGCCCGCCCCACGCGGCGGCGCTCTCACGAGAGAGCCCGCCTTTCGTCGGGTCCGCCGCCGTCCGTAGCCGAAGTTGCTCCCCGAGGGAGGCCCCCGAAGGTCCGGAACCTGGCGACACGCTTGCGACATTTCCACGGAACCTCCACAGTCGCTGCCCCATCCGAGCGCCCGACTCTGCCATGCTCAGGGGACCCCCAGGCACGGGGCCACCTCACCCCCTTGCTTTTTACCCATGCCAGTGAACCCGCCTTCCCACGAGGATTCAGCGACCCCGATGAAGACCCAACCCCGCCACGTGGCGATCATCATGGACGGCAACGGGCGTTGGGCCCGCACGCGAGGACTCCAGCGCTACGAGGGCCACGCCCAGGGCGCGCGAGCCGTGCGTGACACGGTCGAGACCGCGGCCCGGCTGGGGATCGAGTACCTCACCCTCTACGCCTTCAGCGTCGCGAACTGGCAGCGTCCTCGCATCGAGGTCGAGGCGCTGATGCGCCTGCTCGCGCGCTTCGCCAAGCAGGAACGCGCCGAGCTACGGAGCTTGGGGATCCGCGTCGGGGTGATCGGCTCCCTCGAGGACCTCCCGTCCACGACCCGCCACGCCGTCGAGGACCTGATCCGCTACACGTCGACGGGAGATCGCATGACCCTGTCGTTGGCGCTCTCCTATGGAGGACGACAGGACATGGTGGAGGCAGCGCGCGCCCTCGCCGCTCAGGTGCACGCGGGCCTCTTGCTGCCCGAAGAGATCGACGAGGCGCGGCTGCGTGCGCAGATGAGCACCCACCGCTTGCCCGACGTAGACCTCTTGATTCGCACGGGCGGCGAGGCTCGCGTCAGCGATTTTCTCCTCTTCGAGGCCGCCTACGCAGAGCTCCTCTTCACCCCCGTGATGTGGCCCGAGTTCCGCCCCGAGCACCTCCTCGAGGCGATCGACACATACCGCGGCAAGGAGCGCCGCTTCGGGCTCACCTCCGAGCAGCTCCAGCCGGGGACGGTCGAGTGCGACGCGGCGGGCCTCAGCGCCTTCGATCCGAAGGATCAGCTGGCCGCGCCGCAGGTGCTCGATCGGGCGCGGGCCTCCTGAGGCCCCGCTGGGTCTCTCCCGAGTGCGCGGCAGCGTCCACCGCGCCGTCGTCGATGCACACCGTCAGTAAGAGAACTCGACGGTGTTGAGGGACTTGACCTTGTCCGGCCAGGTCACGCTCGACACCTGCTCGCGGAGGCACCCCGCGAGCTTCTCGTTCTCGGGCTTCGTCGCGACGTCCACACCAACGGCGCGCCCATGCCACACGGCGACGCGCAGCTGAAAGCCTTGATTGCCGCGCACCTCGCACGGCTCGTAGAGCTCCGTGCGCATCAAGGGCGCAGCCAGCGCCTCCTGCTCGATGTTCACACGCTGGGCGCTCTGGGGCACGGCGGCGATGGCTTCCTCCACCGTCATCCCCGGGTGGAAGTCGGGTTCCACCGCGGAATCCGACGCCGGGGTGACCTCCACGCCTTCGGCTCCGTCCTCCTCCCGAGGAACCGCCGAGGCCTTCGGAAGATCCTCCAGGTCCTCCACGACGGACGGCTCCTTCGCTTCCTCGCCGGACCTCGCTGCCCCCTGTCCGCCGACGCAGCCGACGAGGAGCGCCCCGACGATCCAAGCTACTTGACTCCACTCCCGCATGCCGAACCTCCCAAGCCGATCTCTGGCTCTGGAGCCGCTCTGCCGGGGACACGCCCACCGCGCCCCCACGCGCGCTCTCGGAGCCGAGGCGCAGCATAGCGCGACGTTTGTTTTCTGGACACGGCTATGCAAAACCGAGCCCGCCCCGGGGCCACCTCGCTCGGTGTCCCCCGGCGCCTGCGCCCGTAGCTCAGATGGATAGAGCGGTGGACTTCTAATCCACTGGTCGGGGGTTCGAATCCCTCCGGGCGTGCTGAAAGCGACCTCATCGGGCCCCCGCTGTCGCGTATGTAGCGAACCGGGGCTGACGCCCGGCTTCCGGAGGCGCCATGGATGGCCGTCGAGGCTCCAGGATGGGCCCTCGCTTCGTCAGCTACGGCGTCGGCCACGGCACCGCCCGCGGCTTCGGCCTCCACGGCCTCGCCGCGCTGATCCTGGCGACCGCCGGGATCGGTTGCGCCCCCTCCCGGACGTCCGGGGCTCCCGTCGACCTCGAGCCCGCACCCGAAGATGCCTCGAGGGTCGACGCGGTGGAGCTGGCCCCCGCCGACGCGGATCTGTGGAGCGACGAGGTGACCGTCACCGGCGCCCTACGTGGAAGGCTGCGGGCGGAGCACTGCACACTGCAGCTCGCCACCGACACGGCCTCTGGTGAGGCAGTTCCCGTGGAAGCCAGCGGCGCTGGCTTCTCAGCGCGACTGAAGCTCGCGCCGGGTCCTCACCGGATCTCCGCGCGCTGCGAGGCTCCGGGCGGCGAGCAGGTCCGCTCGCGCCCGGTCACTTACACCGTTCGCCTGACGGACGCGCCGAGGGCCCGGCTCTCCTTGCGGGTCAACGGGGAGGCGGTCGTGCTCGATGGCACCGCGAGCCTGCCGAGCGAGCGCTCCCCTGCCCCGCTGAGAGGCTACTCCTGGTCCAGCTACCGCATCGGAGCCGCTGGCGCCCTCCCCAGCGCCCTCCCCAGCGACGGCCCCAGCGACGGCGCCAACGACAGCGCCAACGTCGAGATCCGTGGCGCTCCGATCGCCTCGGGACACCGCGCGATCGTCCCCGCGCCGAGCGTGGACGGAGATTACGTGTACGAGCTCGAGCTCACCGACGAGCTGGGACGCCGTGACGTGGCGCGCGCCCCTCTCCGCGTCCTTGACGGCCAGGCCGGACCGATCCTGGCGCCGTCCGGCGCCGACGGTTGGGCGGATCGAGCCGTCGTCTACGGCGTGCTCCCGCCCCTCTTTGGAGACCCTCCATTGCGCGCGGTGCAGGACGCCCTACCGCACCTCGTCGAGCTCGGAGTGACCGTGTTGTGGATGGCTCCGCTCTTCTCGACCCCGCCCGGCAACTTCGGCTACGCGGTCACGGACTATTTCGACGTGCGCTCGGATTACGGCACCGTCGAGGAGCTGCAGGGCTTCGTGGAAGCCGCCCACCAGCTCGGCCTCCGCGTCCTGCTCGATCTCGTCCCCAACCACACCTCCGATCGACATCCCTACTTCGAGCAGACCGCGGCGCTGGGGCGCAGCTCCCACTACTTCGACTTCTACGAGCGCGACGCGGAAGGCCGCCCCACCCACTACTTCGACTGGGACGATCTGCCGAACCTCGCCTACGACCACCCGGAGGTCGTGCGCTGGATGACCGCCGTGTCGACGCATTGGTTCGCGCAGGCCGGCATCGACGGCTATCGGGTGGACGTGGCCTGGGGCGTTCAACGACGTCGACCGGGCCTGTGGAAGCCGTGGATCCGGGAGCTTCGGCGGCAGCGCCCCGAGGCGCTGATGATCGCGGAGGCCTCGGCGCGCGACGGAGCCTTCCTCGAGAGCGGCTTCAGCGCCGCCTACGACTGGACCGAAGAGCTCGGTGAGTGGTCGTGGCGCGGCGTCTTCGACTCGAAGGAGGGGATCGCGAAGCGCCTCGACAGGGCTCTGCGCGACACCGCCGCCGCGACGCCTCGTGCAGACCGCACGCTGCGCTTCCTCAACAACAACGACACGGGCGCGCGCTTCGTCACGAGGTACGGGGCGCCGCTGACCCGCGTGGCGACCACCGCGCTGCTCACCCTCCCCGGGCTCCCCTGTCTCTACTCCTTCGACGAGGTCGGCGGCGAGTTCGAGCCGTACGAAGAGCTGCGGCCCCTTACGCGACCCAGTCATCCAGAGCTCTTCGAGCTCCATCGCGACTTGATCCGCCTCCGCAAGGCGCACCCGGCGCTCCACGGCGCCGGCTTCCTCCCGCTCCACGTCGGCGACGACTCGGAGCTGTACGTCTACGCGCGCTTCCCGAAGCCCTCCCTCTCCGCGGCTCCCCACCCGCGCGGACCCGGCCACGACGTGGCCCTGGTCGCCCTCAACTTCGGCGACGAGCGGGCCTCCGTCGCGCTGCGGCTCCCCGCCGAGCTCACCGGCGGCGCCGCCCTGCGCCTGAGCGACGCGATGAGCTCCAAGAAGCTCGTCGCGCAGGGCGGCCGCCTGACGATTGACCTACCTGCCCACGGCTACGCCGTGTTCGTGCCCGACTGCACCCGCAGCCCCGGCGCCAGGAACAGGTGACCTACTTCCCCCGGGAGGAACCCGTGGTCGTTCCAGGGTGCAGACTAGCGGCTGTTCGCGAGACACACTGTTCCACCCATGGAACTTCCGGACTGGAACGCCACCCACCTCTTCGTCGAAATCGTTCGCCAGGGCTCGCTCACGGGAGCCGCTCGACAGCTCGGCGTCCCGAAGTCCACCGTGAGCCGCAAGCTCGGTGAGCTCGAGAGCCGCCTCGGCGCCAAGCTCGTCCAGCGCACGACCCGTAAGCTGAGCCTCACGGACGTGGGCGCCGCCTTCTATGAGCGGGCGAGCCGCGCCGCCCAAGCGCTGGCGGAGGCCGAGCAAGAGGTGATCGACTCCGGTGAGAGCCCCCGGGGGGTCCTCCGCATCACCGCGCCGAGCGACATGGGCTCGCTCTTGAACTGGATCGCCTGTGAGTTCCTCGAGAGTCACCCCGGCGTAGACGTCTTCTTCGATCTCACCAACCGCTACGTCGACCTCGTCGCCGAGGGGTACGACTTGGCGCTGCGCGCAGGGCGACTCGAAGACTCGTCCTACATCGCCCGCCAGGTCTTCGAGGCGAGGCTCGAGGTCTACGCGAGCCCGGCGTACATCGCGCGCGCGGGACGCCCGGAGAGCGTCGACGACCTCACCAATCATCAATGTCTCATCTTTGGCGCGGACTCCGCGACCACCTGGAAGCTGTCCAGTCGGGACGGGTCCGTCCAGGTTCCGGTCCGCGGCAGGCTCCTGGCGCGGGATTTCGCCGTGCTCCGCCGGGCGGCGAAGTTCGGCTCCGGCGTCGCCCTCCTCCCCAACTTCCTGGCGCGCCAGGACGTGCACGCGGGCGATCTGGAGCGGGTGTTACCGGACTATTCCTCCCGATCGACCGGCATCTACCTCGTCTACCCGAGCCGAGAGCTCCTCCCCGCCAAGACGCGCGCGTTCATCAGCCACCTCGACGCCAGCTTCGCGACCTGGGAAGCGCGCCGCCCTGGCCCAGCACCTTCACCAGCGTGATCACCCGCCTGAGCGACCACCGGATCTAGCATCCTGAGCGGAAACTTCCGTACCGATAGTTGGCCCACCAACTAGGACGTCGCGAAAGGGGCGCTCGCGGGCGTTGGGGCGACCACCATCCCCGAGTAGGATCGCCGCCATGACTCATCGCTTCACAGTGTCCTGCGCTTTGCTCACCCTGATGTCCGCCGTCGCCTGCGGCAGTGATTCCGATGGCGGAGCCCCGGGAACGGGCGGCGCCGCTCCCGGCAACACCGGCGGGGACACGGCGGCCAGCGGTGGGGACACGGCGGCCGGCGGCGGGGACACCTCGACGACGGGCGGCGCGCCAGGGACCGGAGGCGTCATCCAGGGCAGCGGCGGCATGGACGGATCGGGCGGCGACGGCCCGGGACCCATGAGCATCTGCCCGCCCGGGTCCGAGTCCCTCACCCTCGAGCCCGGAGACGTGAGCGCGGGGACCGCCATCGCCACGCCCCCGGACTTGGGCACGGACAATCAACACGTGAACCTCGAGGGCCCCGTCTGGATCGACGGCGCGCTCTACACGTCTCAGCTCGCCTTCTCTGGCGCGGGCCGCATCCTCAAGTACACGCCCGGGGGCAGCCTCGACGTGTTCATCGCGAACTCCGGGACCAACGGTCTCGCGGTCGACGGCGCGGGCACCCTCTACGCGGCGCGCCAAACCAACGGCTCCGTGTCCACCTTCGACATCGGCAACCCCGCGGCTCCGCCCATGGTGGTGGTCGATCAGTACGAAGGCGCCTACTTCAAGTCGCCCAACGACCTGGCGATCCGTAGCGACGGCGTCCTGTACTTCTCCGATCCCGACTGGCAGGAGGTGGGCAACACCCAGTCGCCGCGGCAGACGGTGGAGCGCGCCTACTGGGTCGACCTGCAAGGGGCGGTGCACCCGATCGACTCAGCCCCTGGCAAACCGAACGGCATCATCCTCTCGGCGGACGAGTCGAAGCTATACATCGGAGGCAACACCGTCATGCGGTTCGACGTGGCCGCCGATGGATCGGTGAGCAACGGCCAGCCCTTCGGCACCGGAGGCTCCGACGGCTTCGGCATGGATTGCGCAGGCAACCTCTACACCACCAGCGGCGAGCACGTCCTCGTGTTCTCGCCGGACGGCACCCAGATCAAGAGGATCCAGGTCGGATCTGGGGTGACGAACGTCGCCTTCGGTGGTCCGGACCGCAAGACCCTCTACATCACCAAGATGCAGCCTCCGAGCCTCTACTCGGTCGAGCTAAACGTGCCCGGATTTCCCTACTGAGCCAAGGCAGCGCCGAGGACGTCGGCGGGAACCTTCAGTGCCCTCAGACCCGCTCGGTCCCCCACGCGCTCGGGGACCGGGCGGCACAGCACGCGGCCAACACAGCCAAATTCGCTGCAAGCATAACTTTACAGCACGGCGACTTGGACGTGAGCGCCCCACTTTTCTGACCCCTTTTCAGGAGTTCGAGGATCGATCTGATCACTTTCGCGGATTCCGGGAATGGGGCCGTATGCGAGTCTTCCCCGAGGCGCTCAACGGAAGTGGAAACTGGATCGTCAAGGTCCTGACGGCTGGACTGCTGGTCGGCTGCAGCGCGGCCAGCTCCGATGATCAGGCGAACCCAGGAGCCGGCGGCAATCCATCGATCGGCGATCCTTCGACCGGGGGCACCCCGCCCATCGGCGGCGAGCCGTCGACCGGAGGCGCCTCCTCCGGCGGAGGCTTCGGTGATCCGGCCACTGGCGGCGTCCCCTCGACGGGCGGTGTACCCGACACGGCGTGTACGGACGTTCGTCCCACCGGGACCGACTGGGACGACGCCACCTGCCCGATGTGGGCCTCAGACACCGAGGAGTGCAGCGCGGCCTGGATGATCGACAACAACTACTGCAACGAGAGCTGCGGGCGTTGTTCGGGCGGGAGCGGGGGTTCGGACGGAGGCGGCGGCACCGGCGGTACGGACCCGGGCGGCGGGGGCGGAAGCGGGGGCGGAAGCGGAGGCGGAGGCGGGAACACCTGCTCACAACCGGACTCTCAGGAGTGCTCCACCTACAAAGTCGGGGATCACTGCGGGCTCACCTACGAGATCTGGACCGATTCGGCGTCCGCGTGCATGACGAACACCGCCCGGGGGTTCCTCGCCGAATGGACCTCGGCGAATGGGAACTACCTGGCTCGCAAGGGCGTTCGCCCGGGGTCGAGCTCTCCCGTAGTGACGTACAGCGCGGACTACAACCCGAACGGGAACTCGTACCTAGCCATCTACGGCTGGACCCAGAATCCGCTCGTCGAGTACTACATCGTCGACAGCTGGGGGAGCTGGCGTCCACCAGGGAGCGATCCGATCGGGACCGTCAACGTGGACGGCGGAACGTACGAGATTTATCGGACCGAGCGGGTGAACGAGCCATCGATCGAGGGCAACACCACCTTCTGGCAGTACTGGAGCGTGCGCACGTCGAAGCGCACGAGCGGGACCATCACGGTGGAGCCTCACTTCAGCGCCTGGGAGCAGTTCGGGTTACAGATGGGGTCCTTCTACGAGGTCTCCCTGGTGATCGAGGGCTATCACAGCTCCGGGAACGCCGACGTGACGGTGTCGTTCCAGTAGTCCGACGCTATCCTCAGCCCCTGTCTTCAGCCCCTGTCTTCAGCGGTGCTCGGGGTTCGGATGATCGAAGCGGCAACCGGCCTCCCAGAGGGAGCGCTGGTTGCCGTGGGGTGGGATCCCTCCCTGAGCTTTCAACATGCGGGCCATGTGCATGAGGTTCCAGGTCATGAAGGTGACGTTGCGCTGCGTGAAGTCGTTCTGAGCTCCGCCGGAGCCTTCGTCGAGGTACGACGGCCCCGGTCCTATTTCTCCTACCCAACCGGCGTCCGCCTGGGGCGGGATGAGATAGCCGAGGTGCTGGAGAGAGTAGAGGAGGTTCATGGCGCAGTGCTTGACCCCGTCCTCGTTGCCGGTGACGAGACACCCAGCGACGCGCCCGTAGTACGCGTATTGCCCCTCCTCGTTCAGCTCTCCGGAGCTCCCGTACAGGCGCTCCGTCACCCTCCTGCACACGGACGACTGCTCCCCGAGCCAGATCGGCGTCGTGATGACGAGGATGTCGGCCTCCATCACCCTCTCTTGAATGCTCGGCCAGTCGTCTCGCTCCCAGCCATGCTCTCGCATGTCTGGGTAGACGCCAGGCGCGATCTCGTAGTCCACCGGACGCAGCACGCTCACTGCTACGCCGCTCTTCTCGAGGATCGCCGCGGACACGTCGATGAGCCCCTGGGTGTGCGACAGCTCGGGCGTCCGCTTGAGCGTGCAGTTCAGGAAGAGCGCCCGGAGCCCTTGGAAGTCGGTTGATGGCACCTCATCGAGAGGCGCAGAGCCTGGTTCGGACATGGCCCCCTGAGATACGGCCGGTGAGGGCGTCGCCGTACTCGACGACGCCAACGAGGGTCCGCCCGAAGGTCTCGGCGAGCGAGCCGGACGGGCGCAGACCGTCGCTTCGACTCCAGCGCGCCCGACCGGCGTCAGAAGGACGAGCGCCGAACCCGAGCCCGCTCCCTCCTCTCTCCGCGCCGCACGGGCGACGGCCTCCCCGAGGACGACCCTCGACTCGAACCCGTTCCCGACGAGGTCCAGGCGCACGAAGGTCGCCGCTTCGAAGAGGCCCGACTCCGTGTGGACGACGGTCACGACGGGCGACTCCCGGGCGCCCGAGGTCTCCGCCACGAGAAGCACGAGCGCCCAGAGCAACAGCGATCGGAGCAAGGGCGGGGCGCCGTCCTGGTCTGTTAAGATACCGGCGACGGGGTCGAACCCAGCGCTCGGCGCCTCCGGAACGGTGCACCTCAGCCTGGCGTCATCTGCCCGCTGAGCACGAGCAGACTGAGCATGTAGAGCATACCGTCGTAGTAGCGGAACGAGCCCGCGGGCACGGGCTCGTCCAGGAGCACCTCGAGGAAGACATCGTGCTTCGATGACTTACTGGTGCCCGCGGCCAGCGCGACCAGGGAGCGGTGCGCGGCGGTGTTGAAGGGCACCAGCGCTTCACCAGCGATCGTGTACTCGGACACGTAGTCGTCGAGCCCTTGCTCCAGGAAGAAGTCGAGCCGTCGCTCGTTCTGCTCGACGACCCAGTCGAACGGGCCGAACCAGAGGTGATCGAGGGTCAGGTTCAAGAGCGTCCGGGCGGTCGTCGTCCGGTAGTCGTCACGCTCTGGATCCGGCTCCCCCGAGTGAGAGACGATCTCCGGCAGCAGGCCGGTCTCTGGGTGAGCGACCTGCGAGAGGAGCTCGCGTGCGTTCTCCGCCGCCCGCTTCCAGAGCGCAGAGCGCTCCTGATCGTGGCGACTCCACACCTCGTAGAACGCCGGCATGAGGTAGTCGACGGCGGTCTCCTGCTCGGGAGAGCGCGAGCTGAGCCGCGGCAAGGCCGCCTCCCCGTCGAAGCAGTTGACCACGCCGTCGACGACCCCACCGTTCCGCTCCTCGATGGCGACCATCGCGTCCAGGAGCGCGAGAGCATCCCGCTCATAGTCGTGTGTCCCCGCTGCCCCCCACCGCGTCTCCGCCATGAGCAGGGTCGTAGCGATGATGCTCGAAGCGTCCGTGGCGGCGGTCGAGGCGCAGCTCTCGCCCGAGGTATCACAGCGCCAGCGGAGGAGCCCGGCAGAGGAGCCGCTCGAGCTCAACATGTGCTGCTTGGCCCACCCCCACAGTTTGTCGAACACCTCGCGGTGATCGAGCTGGACGGTCACGAGCATGCCGTACGCCATCGAGTCGGTGCGGACGTCGCCGTTGGCGATGTCCTGGATGTAGGCGGTGCCGTCCCCTTGATCGAAGAAGACCGCCTCCGTCTCGGGATCGCCGAAGAACAACTGGAGGAAGGCGTCGTTCAGCCGAGCGTTCACCTGAGAGATCGGGATGCGCTGGCGCTCCTCGAGGACGTTCCGCAGCCCGCCGGTCCCACCGGGCTCCGACGGACCGGGCGGCTCCCGGACCTCACTCGTCTGCTCGCGCGCCCCGAGCACATCCACGCTCGTGCAAGCCGAGAGGAGCGCCGCCGCACCGATCAGGACGAGCCACTTCATGTCACTCGATGTAACGCTTCGCCCGGGCTCCCAAGGGGCTCGACGGATACTTCTCCAAGAACCGCGCCGCGCGCTGACGTGCCGCGGCGGCGGAGCCGCTCTCCGCCAAGGCCTGGATGGTGAGCACCTCCGCCTCGAGCCCGAGCCGCGGCCGGGGAAAGCGACGACGATACTCCGCGAGCAGGGAGAGGGCCCGCGTCGGGCTCTTCTCCTGAAGGGCGGTTTCGACCCGCGCGATGTGAGAGAGCTCCTCGCGGAGGCTCGACGCCTCGCTGGAGGGGGCACGCCGAGACGCGCCCGAACGCGGCTTGACGCGCTCCTCCGCCGACGCCTCGTTCTCTGTCTCAGCCTCTGCTGGCGGGCTCACCTCTCCCGGCGCGGGCAGCTCCGGTTCCGCCTGAGGCTGGTCCGCGAGCTGTGGCTCACCCTGCCGCGGACCTCCCCCGTCGACGACCACGACCTGCGCCGTCGGGGCCTCGTCGATCGACGGCGCGGACCCGCCCGAGAACGCCACCGCGCCCGCGACGCCGAGCGCTCCAGCGAGCCCCGTGGCGATCGCGATGGTCCCGGTCTTGCCCGACAACCACCCCAGCGTGCTGGCCTGAGCCGCAGACGTGGTCGTCAGACCAATGGCCGCACCCACTCCCAGGGCCGTCAGGGTCCGGTTGCGCAGCTCGGGCGACATCCGCACGTCGCGACCAGCCCGCAGCAACGCCTCCTCGAGGTCCATCTGTTCTGGATCGACGCTCGGATCCATCACGCACTCTCCCGACGTTGATTCTGCTGCAAGAGCGAGATCTCGCGCTTGAAGGTCTCTCGGGCGCGCCGCAATCGGGACGCCACGGTGCCCGGCGGGATCTCCAAGAGGGTCGCGATCTCCGCCATGGTCATCTCCTCGAAGGAGTACAACACGAACACCGAGCGCACTCCGTCGTCCATCGTCTCCAGGATGCGGTCCAAGAGCTCCCGGTGGCGCTTCTGCTCCGTGAGCTGATCGGGGAGCATGTCGGGGTTCGGTTTCTCCGCCAAGACCTCGTCCGACACCTCGCGCTTGCGCGCGAGGCTCCTCCGAAAATGAGCCGCGGTGTTTTGGGCGCAGGCGAACAGGAACGCGCGCTCCTTGCCTGCCTCGATCTCCTGCAGGCGTCGCGCCGCGACGAGGAAGACCTTCTGGACGCAGTCGTCCAACTCCCCGCCCCAGACGCCCAGGTTTCGCAGCGATCGCGTCACGAAGTCACCCTCGGTGAGCACGAGATCGCGCAGGCGCCGTTCGTGGCTTCGACCCATGGCAGTTCGTTCAGCATGCGAGGCGACCCGCGGGGGAGCAAGGCCCAAAGGGGCCGACAATCCCACGAGCACGCTCTCTTGTTCCCGCGAACCCCCATGCTGATCACTCCACGACGAAAAAAGCCTTGGGGCTAGAAATTCCAGCCCACCCCCGCCGCAATTCCCCACACCAGCGTCGAAGTCGACACCAGGACCTCTGGCCCCGGTGCCACCCCGAAGCGGCGTCGCGTGAGCGGGACCTCGACCGACGGAGACAACCAGAGATCCAGATGTCGGGAAATGCGCGCCCGCGACCACGCCTCCAGCCCTAGGGTCGCGAAGAAGCGCCTGGTCTCCGCGTTGTCGGCGAAGCCGCGGCTCTCGACGGACAATAAGCCCACCTGGGAGACCGGACAGAACAGCAGGGAATGTTCTCCTCCCACGCGCACGGGACAATACGCAAACCGTGAGCCGAAGAAGACCGTCCGCAGCGTGGGTCCGCGAGCGGCCGCGGTCTCCGTCAAGCCGTACACGGACACGCGCGCCTCGAGGGGCAGCCACGTCGAGCGCTCTGGGTCACTCACGGCGAGCAATACGCCGCCGCCGACGTGCATCGTGTGATCCATGAGCCGCGCCAAGGCCAAGAGGGGGCCCATGGTGACCTGCAGCTGCGTTCGACCGGAGGCCCCCTCCTCATCGAGGGACGCGCCGTCTTCGTCCGCCCCCCGTCCGTCACCCTCCAGGTCGCGCCCCGTCGAGGAGCTCCTCCCCGGATCATCGGCTCCATCAGGCTCGCCAGGGTCCCCTACGTCGTAGCCCTCGCCGCTCCGAGGCTCCGCCGGGCCCAACGTCACCGTCGCGTCGGGATCGATGCTGAGCGCCGCAGTCAACGCGAGCGCCTCCACGACCTCGTCGCAGCTGCTCCCGGTCATTCTTCTCCGCTCCGGGCTCTGCCCGGCGCGGGTCACCGTCAGCACGCCACGATAGCCGGAGCCCTCCGGGACGACGCTCATCCGGAGGTGCTGCTGCGCCAGCGCGGCGCTCGTCCGAGCGACGCGGCGGCTACGTCGATGAAGCAGCGAGAACGCTCGCTCCTCGCCCATACAGGCCGCCGGCGCGCGGTACTCGAACGCGATGAGGATTCGCCCCGCCGTCTCTCCGCGCGCCGCGAGCGGACGCGCCGCGCTCACCCCGCTCCAGGCGAGCGCGAGCAGGCAAAGGAAGCGGAGCGGTCCAGCAAAGACCCGAGGAGAGACGTGCATCGGCGTGCGATGGTGGAGCGCCAGCGGGGGCCACCAAGCCGCATCATACACAGGCCCTCACCGTGCGTCGGCACGATCCCGCGGCGTCCAACGGCTCGACCGAAGCCGCGCTCAGCGGGCCCGCCCTTTGTCGGAGAGCAGGAAATCTTGTAGCTTCCGGGGCGCGCTCTTTCTGGGCCATGACGATGACGCCGAGCAGCTGGCTGCGTTCCCCGGGCACCGGCGCCACCCTCGTCCGCCGACGGATGCGGGGACTTCTCCCGTGGTTGCTCCTCGGCGTCTGTCTGGGACCGGGCTGCCGTCGTGAGTCATCCGGCTCCGAGGGGACCGTAGCGGCGAGCGCCACCGCGGGCTCCGAGGTCCTAGGAGCCCCGGAGAGCGCTGGCGCCCCTGAGCCCGCTGCCCCGCCGGCGACCCTGCTCGAGTGGCAGGACTCCGCTTACGGCACGACGTTGTTCCTCGACGGCACTGTGGCGGTGCTGCTGACCCCGACCGCGCTGATTCACATCCCCGACGATGGCCCCGCCCGGAGCGCTCCCCTGCCCCTGGGATCGGGTCCGGCCTTGATGGGGGACACCATCGTCTATTGGCACGATGGCGCCGTCCGCGCCGTGCCCAAGAGCGGCGGCGAGCCTCGCACCCTCGGCCCGCTCGAGCGACAGCCGCAGCGGTTCGTCGCGACGCGACATGGCTTCGCGTGGCTCGAAGGCCCTCCGGGGCAGCCCGCCGCGCTGTCCACGTTCCGCGGGCAGGCACCGCGCGTGCTCCATCGCACCAGCCACCCGGTCGTCGCGGCGACCATGCTCGATGATTGGGTGTTCTTCGTCGAGGTCGTCCCTGGGGGATCGTGGCGCGTGGGCGGCGTGTCGCTGAGCGGCAAAGCGACGGCCTTCTCCGAAGCGCGCAAGGGCCGGCCGCCGTCGATGCTCGCGAGCGCCGAGGACGGTGTCTATCTTTACGATGGCGCCACCCGCTCCGTACGACGGCTCAGCCCGGACCTCGAGCAAGAGACGGTGCTGGCCGAGGGCGTGATTTGCTCGCCGTTGGCGATCTCTGCTCGCGTCGTGTGCGCTCACGTCGGCGGCGTCTACGAGATCCCGGGCCCTGGGATGCCGCCGCGCACGCTCGTCACCCAGCCGCGCGGCGCCACAGCGGCGATCGCCGCAGATGCGCGGCGCGTCGTCTGGGTGGTGGACACGGGAGAAGGGCGGCTCGCCGTCCGTTCGCGGCCCCTCCCTCCGCTCTGAGCGTTCGCTACCGCGCTCCGTAGCGACAGCGCGTCACCCGCGCGCCGTCACCTGCGCCGTAGCGACACCGCCTCGCCCGCGGCTCTCTCGGCAACGATGCTCCGGGCTCGACGAACGGCTCGACGAACGACTCGACGGCTCAGTCTTCGCGCAGGAACATCACGTCATCGATCCAGAACTCGAAGGGCTCGGGGACGAAGAAGAACCACTGCAGCTCGTACAGGTCGGCGACGTCGAGGCGGACGGTCTCCCCGTCGACGTTCACCGTCTCCCGATCCAAGCGCAGCGAATACTCGGTCCACTCGGTCCCCACCTCCAGGCTCCGAATGAAGCGTGGCCCCGAGCGAGTCAGCATTTGGAAGGAGACGTCTCGAGGTGTCCCGACGCGGGCAGAGAACCGCACCGTGTCGTAAGGACCTCTCTCGTAGAAGCCTTCGATGCCGACCCCCAGGGCGGCGCCCCACCCCTCGAAGTTCGAGCCCACCGTCCGCAGGCAGAAGCCGTGCTCGGGACAGCCGGGCCCCTGGACGACCGTCAGCTCCTGTTGGCCTGCGCCGTCGTTGATGATGTACCACCACCCGCCGGGCTCGTTGGAGAGGGTGTTGCCGTCGTCGAAGGTGTCGAGCAAGTGGACGAGCCGCTCCGCAGAGGCCGCCCCAGCGTCCCCACCCAGCGCCGAGGTGCCGCCGGACGAGCCCCCACCGCCGCTCCGTACATCGCCGCTCTGCCAACCGCCGCCCTGCCCATCGCCGCCACCGCCCGTGCTGCCGTCGTCCTGACCCCCGACGCCGGCTTCGAAGACGAGGAGCTCACGGTCACCGCACGCCGCGAGGCCCGAGGTGACCCCGAGGCTCACGACGAGGAGGAGCCCGCTCGGGGCCCTCGCCCCTCCCCAACCTCTCACAGGTGCCATCCCACCCCCAGCGTCGTCGCGAGCCACGGGCGCCCGAGCTCGACATCCGTCCGCTGATCCGTGCGAAGCCGCACCGCCGGAAGCGCCAGCCCTGGCTCCGCCATCGCCCAGAACGACACCTCGCCCCAGCGCAGCAGCAGACGTGCGCGAGCGGACGCGAGGCCGACGCAGGTGGTGTCGCGCAGGCCGCGAGCCTCGCCATGAGCGGCGCCCTGAGCCTGCAAGCACCACCCCGATGCCCCCAGGCCCGCCGTGAGCGCCCAGTGAGCGCCCCCGCCGGCGCGCCACATGAGGTGCGCGCCGAGCTGCTGCTGCTCGACGTCCACGGAGCCCTTGGAGAGGCGCACCGACGCCGGCGTCACGCTCACCGCTCCCCCGAGCTCGAGGCTACTAAACTCCCCCAGCGGAAACCCCGCGCCCAGGGTGATCTGAGCGCCCGGCGCACTGGACGTCACCGCGAACGCGGCGCCCGCGCCGAGCCAGAGCCAGGGACGCGCTGACGACCCAGACCTGTCACCGCTGGCGGACACGTCGAAGCGCGGGGTCGTCGGCGACGTATCGCGCGCCGCCGCGCTCGAAGGTCGCGGCGCCTCCGCCTGGTCGCCCGCGGCGGTGTCCTCCTGGCTCCTGCCGGGGCGGACCGTCATGAGATCCGCGACGCGTAGCGCCAGCATGCCCGCCGCGACGTTCGCCTCGGCGATCGGGACGTCGACCCGGAAGAGCCGCTCGTGATCACGCACCCACACGTAGGCGAGCCCCGTCGAGCCCACTCGCACGACTGTGACGGACCCGACGGTCCGCGGCTCGTGCGCTGCGTAGAGCGGCAGATCCGCGAGTAAGCTCCCGGGATCCACGACGCGAGACTCTCGCGCCTCTACCTCGAATCCGCTGGCCCGGAGCTCCGCCTCCACGTTGCGCCGCGCCTCTGGCCAGTCCATCTCCGGCGCGTGCACGGAGACCACCAGGGGCGCCTCGGCGCCGGCCGGGCTCGCGACGAACAGCACCCCGCCGCCCACCAGGCGCGCGATGATGGGCAGAGACGACCAAGAGCGCTTCATGGAGACGAGCCGAGCAGGGCCCGGGCGATCCCCGCGTGCGGGCCCGCCGGGTGATGTCGCAGGTAGTCCCGAGCCACCTCCGCCGCCTCTCCCTGCCGCCCCTGGCTCGCCAACGTGTCCATCAGGCGCGCCCGCGCGCTCGCCGCGAGCTCGCCCGAAGGCGATTCTCCGAGAAACACCCGCAGCCAGTGAATCGCGCGCTGAGGCTCCCGATCGACGTCCGCGGCGAGCCGCGCCATGGCGAACGCCGCCAGACGCGCCTCCGCAGCCTGCGGGTAGCGGGTCCGCAGGGACGTGTAGGCCCGCCGCGCCCGATCGGGGCGCCCCGCGAAGCGGGCCGTGTTGCCGAGCTCGAGGAGCTCTTCGGTCGACGCGTGGGTGAGCACCTCTTCGAACTCCGCCGGCGACACCGTGGCCAACGCCTCGACGTAACGCCCCTCCGCCGACAGCCTGCGCCACGCGGGGGGCGCCGGCGGGGACGACGAGATCCCCTTCGATCTCGCCGCCCGCTCCTGGAACGCCCTGACCGCTGGCGCCGGGCGCTCTCCGGACGACCCGTCGTCTACGCCGGGCTCGTCGTCGGCGGGCGCCGGACCCGCAAGCCGTGCTTCAGCCGTCGGGCTCTCCGCGCCCGTGGGAGGCGTGACGGACCCAGAGCGCTCCCAGCGCGCACCGGCCTTGACCGCGACGCCGTCCACCGGGAGCCCTGCTCCCAGCACGAGCACCTCGCCGCGGCTGACCTCGACGGTGAAGGCCCCTGCGTCGGGACGCCAATCCACGCTGAAGCGCGTCCCGATGACCTGCACGCGGTACGGCCCCGCGGCGACGACCCACTCGGTGCCCGGCTCTCGCTGGACGTCCGCGTCGAGCCGCCCCCGCTGCAGAGCGAGCTCCACGAGGCCTTCCCGGCGGCCCAGGGCGGCGGACGTCGCCGCCTGCAGCTCGATGTGACTCCCGTTGGCGAACTCCAGCCGCCCAGAGACGTCCTCCGCGTGGAGGAGCTCGTGCTCCGCGACGGGTGCTCCCCTCCAGGTGACGGGCGCGACCTCAGGGTTCGGGCGCCAGAGGCTGAACAGGACGGCGGCGCACAGGGCCGCCGCGCACACGCTCACTCCCGCGCCGACCCAGGGCACGCGCCGGGGGCGCGCCTGCTGGACCGACCAACGCAGCAGGAGAGTGGCGCGCTGCGCGGCGAGGGCGCGTCGGCCTGGTCCTTCCCCCAGCACGTCCGCCAGGGCATCTCCAAGCTCGTGGCTCGTGTCCTTCACGATGAAATCCCCCTCCCCGCGCGGAGCTGCTCCAGCAACTCCGGTCGCGTCCGCACCAGCGCCTCGATC
>JAEWOQ010000290.1 GCA_023460875.1 Pseudomonadota bacterium | reverse complement strand
CCGCTAGAGAAACGCGGCTGTACCCAGGTCAGGCGAGCGCGAGCGCCCCTCCGCTCCAGCCAGCCCCGCTCCGCCGCGTCATACCGGTACCCGAACTCGAAGCGGTAGACCCCGCTCCGCAGGCCTTTCTCGGCGTTGATGCGGAGGACGAGCGCCCCGTCGTCGCGGGTCGTGAGCTCCATGGGCCACACACGGCCCAAGCCCTTGCCCATGGCACGCACCGTGGCGTCCCCGAGGACCTCCAGCTCCTGCCCCACCCCCTCGATCTCCAGGGACTGGAGCGGGCCCCCACGCACGCGCAGCAACAGCTCGTGGCGCACCTCGGCGCGACCATCCGGTTCAACCCCGACGGTCGCCCGGTGGGTGCGCACCTCCATCTCGACCCAAGCCGCCGCGGGGCGGGCCGTGAAGCCCAGCAGGCAGAGGACGAGCAGCGCGAGGACGCTCACTCGAGCGCTTGGCCGCGGGGAGGACCGCAACATCGTCCTCCACGGATGCTCACGTTCGCCCCCTCAGGGCCAAGTTTCCCTCCTCAGTCCGCGAGCCCCTGGACCAGCGCCGCCGTCAGATCCGTGATGAACTGGCTCGGGATACGGTGGGCGAGCTCGATCTCCGTGTGCTCGCCCTGCTCGATGCGCAGCTGGAAGGTCACGGGGGCCTGACCCTTGTAGGGCAGCGCCTGGCTCACCCGATCCCAACTGCCCAAGGCCTCAGCGCCGCGCGCCCCCGACGCGAGCTGCGCGACCAAGCTCTCCAGCTTGACGAACCCGCTCAAGATCGCCGGGCGTTGGCGGAGTGACTGCAGCGCGTCGAGCCCCTGGAGGCGCGGGGCGTCCTGGCGCTTCATCGCCTCGATGGGCTTGGCGAGCTCTTCCCGTGTCTGCGACCAGATGAACCACGTGCGGTCCTGGTCCGGCACCAGCGCCAGGAACCCATGATCGAGCTGCGCGAGCGCCGTCTCCAGCTCCGCGCGCTGGGATGGATCCTTGGAGACCACCGGGGTCCCCCCAAGTCGCTCGAGGGCCTCCTGCCAGGTTCCGCTCATCTTCCACTCGTATACGGCCGAGCCCGGTTGCCCTGCGAGAGCCCCGCTCCTCTTGAACTCGGGCAGCCAGCTCTCGCCCTCGTGGGCCGCAGCCTTGCGCAGGTCGGGCGCGGCGAGGATCGCGATGAGCTCGTCGAGCAGCTTGCGGTGGCGCGCGCTGTCCTGCTGCACCCCCGTCAGCTGCCAGGCAGGGACCAACGTGGATCGCTCTCCGCTCGTCGAGCTGACCACCGGCCCCGTCGCGCCCACCACAGCGCTCCCGTAGTGGGACGCCTCGGTGAACCAGCGCTCGATACGCTCGCGGGTCGCCTTGGTCACCGCCTGGTTGTCCTCGAGGAAGCCCCCCAAGAGATCCTTGGCGACGGCCCAGAGCGCCTCCGTGCTGGACGGGTCCGGCGCTCGCGAGAAGTACGCAGCGCTCGCGTTCGCTGGCAACGCCCAGAACCAGTCCGGAGGAGCCGTCTGCGTCGCCCCCACCCCGCGGAGCATCTCCACCGACCACGACGCGCTGCCCGCGAAGCGGCCGGACATCGCCAGCTCGTAGTCGCCACCCTTGTTCCAGAGCTGCAGCCGCGCGCGATCGACGTCCTGGCTCAGGGCGATCAGCTCATCCACCAGCCCGTACACCGCGTCCGCGGCGGCGCGATCGAAGCGCGGGTTGTCGATCTGGATCTGGCGCACCAACACCGACGACAGCACCTTGAGGGAGCTGACCTGCTGTCCATAGGCCTGCCGGAGCGGCGCGGCGGTCATCTCCACGTGGAGCTCCGCTTCAGAGAGCTCCTGACGAGGCAGCCCTCGCAGGGCGTAGGCGCCGAGGACCTCGACGGCCTGGGCTTCCTTGCCGCACGCGACCCGCGTCGGAGCGCTCCCGAGCGCAGGCCCCACGACGCACGTCGCCTTCGCGATGGCGAAGGAATGGACCCCGCCAGGCCCTTCCTCTGCCTGGACATTCAGCTGGTCGAGCTGCTGCAGCACAGCCGCCTTCGAGCCCACTCCCCAGCTGAGCACTGCCAGGGGTTGCCGACGTGGGTTCGGGTTCACGGAGATCGCGAGCTCTACGGGCGCGCTCAGGTCGGACGCAGCCACGAGCTCGGGCACACGGCTCTCCAAGAGCCCGCGCCAGTCCAGGGGCAAGCCCGTCGCCGCGAGGACGGAGTCCGTGAGAGCCGCGGGGTTCTTCAGGCGTGCCCACAGGAAGGTCCCCGAAGGTGCCTCGACAGGGGTCAGCTCGGGGCGGGCGGCGGGCGGCGGGCTCGTCGCGGGCGCCGCCGTGACCGGCACATCGCCGGACGGCTTCTGAGCGCCCCCGCACGCGGTGAGCAAGAGGCACGCTCCGAGCGCGAGGCGGGAACTCGTCCTCCCTCTGGATCCCTGCGAACGGGCGCTGGAGGTATGAAGCGTTTCAGCTTGGGCCGTGAGCGGAGAGTGACGCATCGGAGCCGAACATACTCCATCGCTTGGCCGGACGGAAACCTGACCATCAGCCAGGAAATCGCCGCGCCGTGACGGGCAAGCGGCGAGGGGGCGCACCGAAAAAAAAGGGCGCGACGGAGAGTCGCGCCCTTCTTCTAACGCCGCCCTTCTCTCAGCGGCTCTCTTCGAACTCTGCGTCGATGACGTCGCCGGGCTTGCCGCCGCCCGCCTGGCCGCCGTCCGGCGATGCTCCGGGCGCACCGTCCTCGCCCGCAGACTGGTAGAGCTTCGCGGCCAGCTCGTGGGCCTTCTTCTCTAGCCGCTCGCTCACGTCCTGGATCTTGGCGTCGTCCTGCTTCTCGACAGCCTCGCGCCCCTCCTTCACCAAGGCCTCGATGGCGCTCACGTCACCGCCGTCCAATTTGTCCTTGTTGTCGGTGAGCTGCTTCTCCAGCGTGTAACAGAGGTTGTCGAGCTTGTTGCGGCGCTCGACCTCCTCGCGCCGGCGACGGTCTTCTTCTTCGTGAGTCTGCGCATCCTTCACCATCCGCTCGATGTCGTCCGTATTGAGACCACTCGAGGCGGTGATGGTGATCTTCTGATCCTTGCCCGTCGCCATGTCCTTGGCGGTGACGTGTAGGATGCCGTGCGCGTCGATGTCGAAGGTGACCTCCACCTTGGGCACGCCGCGGGGAGCGGGCGGGAGCCCCTCCAGGTGAAACTTGCCCAGGGTGCGGTTGAAGCGAGCCTCGGCGCGCTCGCCCTGCAGCACGTGGATCTCGACCGACGTCTGATTGTCGCTCGCCGTGGAGTAGATCTCCTTCTTCTGCGTCGGGATGGTGGTGTTGCGCGGGATCATCACCGTCATCACGCCGCCCAAGGTCTCCACGCCCAAGGACAGGGGCGTCACGTCGAGCAACACCACGTCCTGGACGTCACCTGACAGCACGCCTCCCTGTACGGCGGCGCCGATGGCGACGACCTCGTCCGGGTTCACGCCGCGGTGGGGATCCTTACCGAAGAAGCTCTTGACCGTCTCCTGCACCAGGGGGATGCGCGTCGAGCCGCCGACGAGCACCACCTCATCGATGTCCGATGGGCTCTTCTTGGAGTCCGCGAGGGCCTTGCGCACCGGCTCCATGGTCCGCTCCACCAGGGGTCGGATCATCTGCTCCAACTTCGCGCGCGTCAGGGTCTTCTGCAGGTGCTTCGGGCCGCTGGCGTCCGCGGTGAGGAACGGCAGGTTGATCGTGGTCTCCTGCTTCGTCGACAGCTCGATCTTCGCCTGCTCGGCCGCGTCCTTGAGGCGCTGGATGACCATCTTGTCCTTGGAGACATCGAGCCCGCTGTCCTTGCGGAACTCGTCGGCCAGCCACGTCATCACCTCACCATCGACGTCGTCGCCGCCGAGGTGAGTGTCGCCGTTCGTCGCGATCACCTGCACCACGTTGTCGCCCACCTCGAGGATCGAGATGTCGAAGGTGCCGCCGCCGAAATCGTACACGGCGATGATCTCGTTGTTCTTCTTGTCGAGGCCGTAGGCCAAGGCCGCGGCCGTAGGCTCGTTGATGATGCGCTTGACCTCGAGCCCGGCGATCTTGCCCGCGTCCTTGGTGGCCTGGCGCTGCGAGTCGTTGAAGTACGCGGGGACGGTGATGACCGCCTCGGTCACGGACTCACCCAGGTAGTCCTCCGCCGCCTTCTTCAGCTTCTGCAGGACCTTGGCGCTGACCTCTGGAGGCGCCATCTGCTTGCCGCGCACCTCGATCCAGACGTCACCGTTCTTGCCCTCGACGAGCTTATACGGGACGCGTCCGAGCTCGCCCTTCACCTCGGAGAAGCGATGGCCGACGAAGCGCTTGGACGAGTAGACGGTGTTCTCGGGGTTCGTCACCGCCTGCCGTTTGGCCACGGTCCCGACGAGAATCTCGCCTTTATCGTCCCACGCGACGACCGAGGGAGTGATGCGAGCTCCCTCCTCGTTCACGATGACCTTGGGCTCCTTGCCCTCCATGACGGCGACGACGCTATTGGTCGTACCCAAGTCGATACCGATGATTTTTCCCATCTTGCCTCTCCGTTGACGCCGCCAGGCGACGAAAACTCTGCTCGAAGCTCCAGCACCCGATCCGGGTCACCACCGCCGAGAGTCCGCCACAGAAGGGCAGCCGCCACGGGCACCCGGGGACCCGCCACACGCGGCCCATGGCCTCGGCTAGCTGAAGTCGCCGCCAAGATAACCATGCGCTGCCCTCGGTCAATGGGGCCGAATGGCTAAGGTTTCCGCGAGTTCAGACGCTCCGAGAGCTCGCCGGCGCCGGCCTCGGGGGATTCCGTAGAGGTCCGTGGGTCGGAGTCGTTGACAACGCCCCTCCCGTAAGTAACCTCCGGCTCCCCTCGGGGCCGTAGCTCAGCTGGGAGAGCGCCGCGTTCGCAATGCGGAGGTCAGGGGTTCGATCCCCCTCGGCTCCACCCCCCAAGGTCGACCCTTCACCGGTTCACACGGTGTCGTGGTCGCGCCTACTCGTTCCACCCGCCGCCATCGGTCAGCCCGTGTCTCACTGAGCTACCGAATGGGTGGCTGGCTCAGCGTGACGCCTCGAGCTGCGTCGACCGCCGGGCTGCAGGGACGAGCGCCGGGGCGAAGCACCTCCCCGAGGAGCTCGGCGCGGTCGCTTACGTCGCGGGGCTTGCACTGCCGTTGCGCGCTCGCCACCCTCCACGACGATGGGCGCCACCGTTCACGTCTCACAGGCAGTCGAAGCTTCGAAGGAGTCGACCTGGCGCGCTATTTCCGAGGCAGCAAGCGTCGCTCGCTGGCAGTCGGACACCGCCCGTGGGGGCCTCGCCGACGGCACCTTCGTCCTCGGGTGGCCCAGCCTCGGTGTCGAACTCAGCCTCGACGTGGTGGAGGTCGACCCCGGGGAGCGCCTGGTGCTGGGCAACGGCGACGCGCGCCTCGAAATGCGGGTGAGCGATGGGCGGGTGGATCTCTGGCATCGGGGTCTCTCGCCCGAGGACGATCTGGAAGGTATGCGCGCGTCCTGGCAGGTCGCCCTCGGCGTGCTCGCCCACTACCTGGAGCGCCACGAGGGCAGCGACCGCCACGTCCGCTGGGCGCTGCGCTCGATACGGACCCAGGCGGAGGTCGTCCACGTCTTCTTCACGGACCGGGCCGCCCTGGGCAGCTGGCTCACCCGGGGGGACGGCGGCGTGGGCGACGTCGGGAGCGCCCTGCGCTGCACGAGCCACTGGGGCTCCCCTCTCTGCGGCCAGGTCCTCGTGCGGCACTCCGGGCGAGACGTGGCTCTACGCCTCGATGAGCCGTCCGAGGGCGTGCTCGTTTGCCGCACCCTGCCGTCGCCGTCGAATACGGCGGATCGGCTCGTTGCGCTCGTCTGGTCTCGCTGGGAACCGCAGGGCCACCCCCTGCAGGGCCACCCTCTGCAGGGCCACCCTCTGCAGAACGACCCCCTGTCGTCCGCGCACCTCTCCGCGGCCCTGGGCCGGCTGAAGCTCGTGCTCGAGAGCTCTGGAGGCGCGTGAGCTTCGCAGCCCTCGCGAGACCAGCTCTTCGAGGTCGCCCTCGAATGTGCCTCCCTCAACGAGCGTCTCGACAGCAGCGGGTTCCGAGCGAGTAGTCGTAGTAGGCCGGCGAGTGGTTCGCGATGCGCGCCTCGCACCCTTGGGGCGTCCCACGAGCGTAGAAGCCGCCGACGAACACGCCCGACTCGTCCTCGACCCATTCGTCGAGGTTGCCGACCATGTCATAGACCGCTCGCTCCTCCCACACTGCCGCGCAACGCGGGCTCTCTCCGGTCAGCCGCAACAGCGGCCCCACGCCATGCTCCACCAGCAGGTTCAGGCGGGGATCCAGGTGACCGACAGAGGAGTTGCCGTGCAGGACGAAGGCGGGGTGCTGTTGCCGGTTCACGTTGCACACCCCCTGCGCGTACTGGTCACCGTAAGGGTGGCGCCGGGCGGCGGGCCCTTTGCAAGCGCGGACCCACTCCTCTTCGGTGCACAGTCGCTTGCCGGCGTTCTCGCACGCGCGTCGCGCGGTGTGATAGGATAGATAACCTTGGGGCACGACGCCGGGCCGCGACACCGCCCGGGGCATGAACTTGCGCCGCTGCACCTCGGGCACCGGAGGCAACGGCATGCGTCGGGCGCGCTCGTCGCCGATACGCCCCGCCTCCACCGACCAGTACTCGTGGGCGAAGCGCGTGAGCGGCGGAGCCGGCGCGTAGTACGGCGACAGCGGCTCGCCCGTCTTGTGGTCGACCGTGGCGATCTCCCACCGATCGATGCAAGTGCGCCCCACTAGGGCCATCTCGGCTGGGCATTTGGTGCTCCTCCCCGGCGAGGGCTGCGACGCGTCGCCTTCCGCCTGCCCGGCGCCGGGCCAGATCATGGCTATCGCTGCGCAGAGCCACGACGCGCCCGCCGCGAGCCGCTGGAGCGCGAGCTTCCTCCGCACCTCAGGCAGATCCTACCGTACGCGACACGAACGCGATCGGGCTCGTCCCGAGCCGTTCGTAGCTGCGCGCCCACACCTGATCGACGGGGACGTCGAAGACGATGCTCATGTCGACGGCCGCCGGGAGCCAGCCCCCGACGCGGATCTCGCTCTCGAGCTGCCCCGCCGCCCACCCGGCGTATCCGGCGAAGCCCGCCACGCGCGGCATCGACGCTCCAGCGGCGAGCCGCTCCAACACTGTTTTCGAGGCGGTCGCCACCACCCCCTCGGCCACCTCGAACTGCCCCTCAACGTCCTCGAGGCGCTCCTCCGCCGGGTACACGAGCCAGATCTGGTCCTGTGACACCGGACCTCCGAAGCGCACCATCCCCGGCAACTCCACGCGGCGCTCCGTCACCTCCGCTCGCACGAGCAGCTCCGAGACGCTCATCACCGCCTTGCCGTTGAGCACCCACCCGAAGGCGCCGTCCGGGCCATGCGCGGCCAGGAGGACCACCGACCGTTCGAAGTTCGGATCACCGAGCGGGGGTGAAGCGATCAGAAGACCGGGAGCTAGCTCCGACATGAGACGTCAAGCTAACAGCGCTCGCGCACCTCGTCGAGGGATCACGGCCGACCCACCAGGACGCCTGGCAGGCCGGGCGTGAACCGACGCTCGGGATTTCAGTAGAGGATGCGCGTGCGGATGCTCGTATCGAGCTCCCGCACCCTTGCGGTCACCTCATCCGACACCGCCTGGTTGAGGTCCATCACCAGGTAACCGATGTTCGGATCCGTCGCGAGGACCTGACCCGCCACGTTGGCCTTGACGCCGGACACGATGCTGTTGATCGCGCTGAGGACGCCAGGCACGTTGCGGTGCACGTTGAGGATACGATGGGATCCCGCCAAGGGCGGCGCGTTCACCTGCGGGAAGTTCACCGCGCCCGTCGTGATACCTGCGTTCAAGAACTCCAGGAGTCGAGCGCCGACCTCCCGCCCGATCGCCTCCTGAGCCTCCTCCGTAGAACCCCCGACGTGGGGCGTGAGGATGACGTTCGAGAGACCTCGCAGCGGAGACTCGAAGCCCGGGCCGTTGCCTCGCGGCTCCTTAGGGAACACATCGATGGCCGCGCCGGCCAGCCGCCCTTCCTTCAGGGCGGCCGCGAGCGCGTCGATGTCGACGACCGTGCCGCGGCTCAGGTTCAAGAGGTAGGAGCCTCGCTTCATCTTCGCGAGCTCCGGCGCCTTAATCATGTCATGCGTGTCCGGCGCCGCGGGCACGTGCAGGGTCACGAAGTCGGACTCGCTCAGCAGCTCTTCGAGCGTGCTCACGCTGCGGTTGTTCCCCATCGGCAGCTGCTGCTGCACGTCGAAGAACAGGACGCGCAGGCCCATGGCCTCTGCCAGCACGCCGACCTGCCGCCCGATGCGCCCATAGCCGACGATGCCGAGGGTCTTGCCGCGCACCTCGAACGAGCCGCGTGAGCTCTTGCGCCATACGCCGTCGTGGACCTCCCGAATGTGATCGGGCAAGTGCCGCGAGAGCGCCACGACCTCAGAGATGACGAGCTCCGCGACGCTGCGCGTGTTGGAGAACGGCGCGTTGAACACCGGAATGCCGAGCTGGTTGGCCTTCACCAAGTCCACCTGGTTGGTGCCGATGCAGAAGCACCCGATCCCCAAGAGCTTCTTGCAGGACTCCAGCACCTCGGCCGTGATTTGGGTCTTGCTCCGGATCCCGATCAGGTGCGCGTCCCGCACCTTCTCGATGAGCGCGTCGCCTTCGAGCGCTCCCGGAACCGTCTCCAGCTGTAAGCCGTCTCCGGCGATGAGCTGGTTGGCGCTATCGTGGATGCTCTCGAAGAGCACCACCTTGATCTTGTTCTTTGGATAGGACGTGGCCTGTTCGGGCATCGCGGCGCGAACGCTAGCACCAGCAGCCCGGGTCGTCACCCGTTCTCGGCCACCTTCGCCGGAAGCCTCGGCCTCCCCCTCGTTCAGGTCCTCCGGGCGATGTCGCGGAGCACGTCGAGGGTCTCGCTCGCCATTTTCCTCAACGAAAAGCCACGCGCCCGCTCCAGACCACGCCCTCGCAGCTCGTCGCGACGTGTCCCGCAGCCGCTCAACTCCCCGATGGCTTCAGCGATGCTGGCAGGGGCCTCCGGATCGACCGTGTAGGCCGCGCCCTCCGCGATTTCACTGAGGCTGCTCCGGTTCGAAGTGATCACTGGACAGCCCGAAGCCATGGCTTCCACCACCGGGTAGCCGAAGCCCTCTCCCCGGGACACGAACAGCTGGGCCTGGGCGCACCTGTAGAGAGCAGCCAGCGCGGCATCGTCGACGTACCCGATCCTGTGCACGAAGGCTTCGACCTCCGCGCGGCGGGCCGCGGCGTCGACCCGGGCTGCGTCCTGCTCGCCCAGTCGCCCCACCCACAGGAGCCGCAAGTCCTTTGCCGCGCGCCGCGCCTGGGCGAAGCCAGCGATCATGTTCTCGCTGTTCTTGCGCCAGTTGGCGGCTCCCACACACATCACGAACGGTTCCTCGACCCCAAATCGGCTCAGGACGGCGGCGTCATTCTCATCGGGTTGAGGGCGAAACTGAGTGGTGTCGACACCGTTGTAGACGACGGTGATGCGCTCGGCGGGAACACCGAGCAGGCGCATCAGCTCGTCCGCGGTGGATCGACTGATCGCGATGATGTGCGCCATCCCGTGGAACCGGCGCACGTCCAGACGCCTCCGGCCTGCCTCGAAGCCGTCGCGCCAACTCGTGTGATGTTTTGGATAGGGTGCAGATCCACGGAAAGCGAAGAAATATTTCCCGATTGGAAAGCGCGAATGAAGGAGCAATCCTGGCTTTTTCTGGGACGTAGAGTGTGTTTGTCTGGGCTTCATGACCGACAAGAACACGC
>JAEWOQ010000289.1 GCA_023460875.1 Pseudomonadota bacterium | reverse complement strand
CCGATGCCGTGGGCATCGGCCGCGGGAACTGCGACGTAGGCACACGATTCGGAAACGGATTCTTTCGGGCCAGCACGCAGGACCCCCGTCCTTTCGAGACACGCACCTCGGGGGAGCGTCTCGCGCCGAGACATGGAGCGCCCTGTCCCAGACCTGGAGGGCCGCTGCACTTTTCGGGACGCCAGCGCGGCCGTACACCACCGGCGAGGACGCGACATGACGCAAGGGGGAGAACGGCTCGACCGACGCGGAGGGCTCGGCGAGCTTCGGCGCCTTACGGGATGGGTGATGGTGCTCGTTGTCGCGGGCGCGTGCAGCGCGTGCGGCTCGGGGCTGCCGTACGTGTGGGTGCAGGATGTGGTGCCGCCGAAGGCGCCGAGCGCAGGCGCGCCGATCCAGGCGGGAGACACGATCACGGTGTTCGTGCAGGAGCAGGAGGGGCTCTCGGGAGACTTCTTAGTGGGGGCGGATGGGTCATACGTGCAGCCGATCCTTGGCGGGGTCCACGTGGCCGGAAGGACCCCAGATCAGGTCCAGCGCCACCTGGCCGGGCGACTGCGCGGCATCCTGGCGGAGCCGCGCGTCAGCGGGGCGGGGGCGGCGCGGCGGCCTATCCGGAGCGGCGTAAGCGGCGAGGTCCTGCAGCCGGGGTACTTCGAGCTTGGGGTCGACGAGGGCATCTTGTCGGGGCTCGCTCGCGCAGGCGGGCTCAACGACTTCGCCGACGAGGACGAGATCTTCGTAATTCGTCGCCACCCAGAGCTGCAGAGGATTCGGGTGCGTTATCGGGAGCTGATGCGTCCGGAGCATGCGGCAGCGCGCTTTCGGTTGCTCGACGGTGACACGATCGTCGTGGAGTAGGCATGTCGATGGCGGCAGCTTTGGTGCTGGCCATGACCTTCAGCGCCGAGCGCAGCGTGCAGGTCGCTGCCGGCGGGCGGGTGGAGGTGCTCGCTGGTGCGGTGCCGGACGACCCGCTGCGGCCGTCCCGAGCTCAAATGGCGGTGGCGGTGATCCCGGTGCTGGGACTTCACGTGCAGCGGCAACGCTACGAGCTCACCGGGCTCTATCGGCCGCGTGTCTTCATGAGGATCCCAAATCGGCTAGACCTGAAGCGACCGCTGCTGCTGCACCAAGGCAGCATCGAGCACCGGCTATCGTGGTCGCGAAGGACCATTTGGCAAAACCGTCTCCATTTGAGCATCGGCGAGGTCGACTATGCCCTGAGCGCGTTCGTCTTCGATCCCGCCCAGCCCACCGTTCCCACGGATGACGTCACCCCGCTCGTGCGAGGCCAGGCGAGCTCGACCCTGACACACGCCGTGAGCCGGCGCGTGGCCACCGGGGCTACCCTGTTCGGTGCGTACAACGCCCCGCTCTACGAGGAAGATGCGACGGGCTTTCGCACCTCGGCGCGTGTGGAGGTCGAGCCGTTCGTCGGCTACCAGCTGGACCGGAGGAACGAGCTGACGTTCCTCACCACCGCGGGCTTCTCCTGGTTCAGTCTGGGGATCGGAGAGACCGGGGTGATCGGCACCCCCGACGCGGACTCGGGCGCGACGACCTTTGCGATGGTGGCGCCGACCTTACGGCTGCGCCACCAGCTCTCGCGGACCACCCAGGGTGCCATCAGCGGAGGCTTTGGTTACCTACAGGTGGTGCAAGGCTCCGAGATGCTCGGGGCTCGTCAAGGTGAGGTCGAGGTGGCGCCGACGGCCGGGGCTGAGCTCCAGAACGAGACCTGGCGGAGCCACGGAAAATCGTTGGTCACGGGAGCCTTCGCGCAGTATCGTTGGTTCTTCGATCCGATCTTGGGGCGACCGGTGCGGCGGCTCGGCGTGGGGGCGATGGCGGCGCTCGACCTGCCTCCCGACTGGACGGTGCGACCGACGGTCACCTACTTCACGAGCATCGGGAACGACGAGTTCGAGCCCCCCGAGTTCATGAGCGTGCGGCGCTTCGACCAGAGCATGCTGCGCATCGACTTACCCGTGACCTACGAGGTCTCGAGATACTTTGGGCTCGAGTTCGGGGTCCGGTCGAACTTGCGAGGGCCGGCCATCGGCTCCGGTGGTGGCTTCACGCGCGTCGAGCTGTGGGCTTATGGGGCACTACGCTTCGTCTTCGACCCGAAGGACGTGGAGGCGGGGTGGTCGCGCTAACGTCAACGGGCCCGCTGCTGCTCGACGACCCAGGTGGGCTGGGAGTAGCAGCGCGCGGCGCCGTCCGCCGAGACGGCCTCCACGCGCACGTAGGCGTCGCCGATCTTGGGGGCGTAGCTCGCCTGAGAGGTGCTCCGAGCCTCGTGGAGCACCTCACCGTCGCGCCCGACGAAGCGGACGCTGCGCAGCACCGTACCCGAGGAAAAGTGAATGCCCTGGTCGCGCAGCTCGAGGGCGGGGCGGCGGATCGGACCATGCCGCACGTTCTTCACGGCGCAGGCGAAGAAGTTGCAGCGTCGGACGGCCTCGAACAGCTCTTCCCTCGTCGGGGTCTGCCGGGCGACGTCCACCACCTGATAGCCGAGCGTCAGTTTGTAGTCTTCGTCGTGGATGTCCCCTCCCGCGGAGACGCAGGTGTACTTCCCGGCGCTGAGGCGAGCGTCGATGAAGGCCGCGTTGGCGTCGGGGTCCGTGCTCCCGCTCAAGATCTCCACCGCCCACAGGTGCTCGTCCACCGACTTCAACGCTTCCAGGGTGGGCGAGTAGCGGCTCGGGTGAGCCAACACGGCGAGCCCGCCAGCGCGGGCGATGGCCGCGGAGGCGCTCTGGACATCGAGCTCGTAGACGCCGAAGGGGCGCCGCTCCGGATCGGCGAGAACGCCGTTCGGGAGGAGCGCGAGCATGTGGGGGGAGCGCCGGTCCTCGAGGCGCTTGGTGTATATCTCCACCCCGAACATGTGTTGAATCCCAGCGACGCCGGGATCCGGGGCGACGAAGTCGTGCGCCGTGATCCAGGCGAAGTGGTGACGGTGAGCGGGACCGAGGCCCAGCAATCGGCGCTGCTGAGTGGCGGGGTCGACGCCGGAGTGGTCCGGAGCGCAGTGGGTGTGGCCGCTGCCGCGGACCTGGTGGGAGAGGCGGCGATGAGGACTACGGAGCTCGAGGAGCCCTACGCGGCGCGTCGCGGCGTGTCGGAGCGCGGGGTGCGCTGGGGCCTGCGCGGCGCTGGTGGTCGGCGCGGGGGCGTTGGGGG
>JAEWOQ010000288.1 GCA_023460875.1 Pseudomonadota bacterium | reverse complement strand
CCGGCTGGGTGCGCACCAGGGAGTTCAGCACCGGGTCGTCAACGGCGGCCGGGGCTGCGCCGGCGAGCGCACCTTCGAATCCCGCGGCAGCTGCCGCGATGCGCGACCGGATGCGATCCCGCAGCTCCGACGTCGCTGCCCGCGTGAAGGTGACCACGACGATCTGGTCGACCGAGAGCTCCGCCTCCAAGAGCAGACGGAGCACGATCGTCGTGATCGTGTACGTCTTTCCAGTCCCAGCGCTGGCCTCGATGAGCTGCGTTCCGCGCAGAGGCAACGCGAGGGGATCCAGCGGCCTCATGATCCCGACCCCTCCGCCTCTTCGGGGGTGAGCTCCTCGGAGCCGTCGAGGAACGGGTCGTACACCCTGCGGCTGAGCTCGGCGAAGCCGAGGGGCAGGCCTCCCGGACCACCTGCGATCGTCTCACGAAGCGGACGCCGCCCCCGAAAAACCCAGCTCACGTGGACGTCGGTGCCCTCGGCGCCATTCCACCGGTTGGGCTCCTGCAGGTCCCGCTCGAGCGCGCTCAGGAGGCTCTCCGCGGCGCCGTCGCCTCCTCCTTTTGCCTTGCGCATCCGCTCCGCGAAGCTCCGCGACAGGGCGGGAAAGAACGGGAGCGGCGCCGAGAGCCCCAACGCATACAGCTCGACGAGCTCCGTCAACAGCGCGCGGGCCCGCTCCACGGGGAGCGCTGCGAAGCGTCGCACCAGGACCCCATCGTCCTGACCGCGACCGAGCACCAAGGTCTCGAGGAGCGGCACGCCCGCCGCGCAGCCCGCCACGTGGCGCACCCAAGCTGCCAGCTCGTACTTGGGGCTCAGCCGGGCATAGCTGGCCGACACCATGCGGACCGGGGCCGCGCTCGACGCGCCGTTCTCGCCTTCTGCCCAGTGGAGCCCTTCGAGCACGCCGACCAGCTCCCCGATCCGCCGCGCCTGGGAGGCGGCGCTCGCAGCGCCGCCCTCATCCGAGCTTCCCGCGAGGGGCACGACGATCGCCCGAGGCGGCGCTGCGCCGTTGCGGGTGAGGCGCGCAGCGGCGTGCCTCATGCGGGCAGCGACCGCCGCGATCCCTTCGAAGAGCACGCGCCCAGGAGAGCCCAGCGGCAGGGCTCCGCGCGCGAGCTCCGCCCGCTCGTAGGCATCGAGGAGCTCCTCCTGCGCCGTCATGAGACGCGAGCCCACCAGGTAACGCGCCAGGGCGTCGGTCTCCACTGGCTCACGATCCTCGACGAGCCTCACGTCCTCGTCGGGGTGAATCCCGAGCTTACGCAGCAAGGCCCGCGCCGGGTTCTGATAGAAGGTGACGAGCTCCTGGAGCTCGAGACAGCCGCCCTGCTCCCCCTCCGCGCACATCGAAGGAGCAGCCGGGGGGAAGAACGGCGTCACCTGTTCCTGCCCCTCGATCAGCGCTCGAGCGCCGAGCGCGTGGGCGACCGCGAAGCTGGCCAGGCGCGGGTCGGCGCCGTCGAAGGCGCGAGGACTGAAGGGCTGCAAGGGGTGCTGCACCGGCTCCAAATAGGCGGGGGCCTCGGGTCCGGGGGGGACGAGCAGCTGCTCGATCGCCGCGGCGAGCTCCGCCACCACCACAGACGGAGGGCGTGGTTGATTGTCCTGGATCCCTCGCCCCACGTAGCTGATCAGGAGGCGGTCACGCGCCGACAGGATCGTCTCCAGGAAGAGGTAGCGGTCCTCGGCCCGTTGGGAACGATCTCCCACTCGAGGTCGCTCGAGCATCTTGTCGAAGCCGAGCTGCTGCTCGATCCGGGGGAACTCACCGTCGCTCATGCCGAGGAGGCACACGACGCGGAAGGGGATGCTCCGCATCGGGAGCATGGCGCAGAACGTCACTCCGCCGGCGACGAACTCAGCGCTCGCCGCGTCGATCTCGAGGCGCTCCGAGAGCTGCGCCGAGATCACCTCGAGGGCGATGGGCTCGTCGAACCCCACCAACTGGGCGCTCGCCTCGAGCTCGTGGAGGGCGGTGTGCAACGGCCGGAGCTGCCAGGCGACGCCTGGATCTTCCGCCAAGAACGAGTCGATCACCTCACGCAGGCACTCGCACCAGCCGGCCACACTGCGCGGCCTCTGCAGGAGCCTGCGGGAGTGAAACAGCGACTCGCAGAGGCGCGCGAAGCTGCCGAGGAGCTCGACCCGATCGTTGGGGAGCGCGTCGTAGGGGACCACGCCCTCGAAGACGGTCTGCCGGTCGTCGGCGAGGGCGTGCCCGAGCAACAAGCGCCGCAACCCGAAGCGCCAGGTGTTCGCGGGCTCCGCGGGCAGGCCATGCTCGACGCGGTGTTCGGCGTCCTCGGCCCAGCGAATCCCCGCGTCATGGACCCAACGATGGATCTCCGAGAGATCGTTGGCCTCGATCCCAAAGCGCCGACGTACAGGCTCCGCCTGGAGCAAGTCGAGCACCTCGCTGGCCTTGAGGCGCCCGCGCAGCACGTCCAGCAGCCGCAGCAGCGCTTCCGCCGCCGGGTTGAGGCTGCGCTCACTGCGATCGGCGATGCGGTACGGGATCGCGAGCGGATCCGCGGAGTCCCCCGAGAACACGGCTTCGATCAGGGGGACGTACGTGTCGATGCGGGGCGCCATCACCACCACGTCGTCCGGGCGCAACGAGGGGTCTTCGTCGAAGAGCGCGAGCAGCCGATCTCGCAGCACCTCGACCTCGCGCATGGGGCTGTGACAGCTCACCAGGGAGATGGATGCATCCTCGCTTGCGGGCCGCGGCAAGCGGCTCCCGCCTTCCCGCGCGCGGTCTCGATTGGCGAGCAAGTCCCCTTGCAGCGCGTGCAGGACGCTGTCCGGCGCCGGCTCGACGAAATCGCCCGCGCCGTCCACGTAGCTCACCTCCCCCTCTAGGATCTGCTGGAACGCCGCCCCGACCCCGCCCAGAGAGGCGAGGAGCGGGTGAACGTCGCCCCCCGACCAGGCGAGGGCGTCCTCCCCGATCGCGGCCTGCCCCATGTACTCACGGGTCGGCGCCAGCCAGAACAGGTGCACCTCGACGCACTCGGCGAGCTTCGCCAGCAAGCGCAGGAACAGGGGCGGGAGCGAGGCCCCCCCCACGACGCACACCCGCGCCGGCAACGCGCCGCGCTCCACGAACAACGGGGTGAAGTTCCGTTCGAACTCCAGCGCCCGCCCCGCGAAGTGGGCCCTTCGCTCGCCCAGGGTCTGTCCGGCCACCTCGATCCGCTCGTAGCGCTCCACCAGGGCACGCCAGAGCAGCGCCTGCCAATCCGTCCCTCGCCCCGCCTCCCAGCCCAAGACGAGCTTCGGTCGGTAGATGAGGTACTGGTCGAACAGGTAGGCCACTCGCTCTGCCAGCTGCAAGCGACGAACCGCTTCCGCGTCGTCGCGCAGATACCCCGCGACATCGGCGAAGGCGCGCTCCTCCTGGAGCTCCGAGAACAGGGCGGCGACGGCCCAGGTCAGCGTCGCCCGCTCATAGAGGAGCGCGTGGGGGTTCGGTCCGAGCACGGCGTCCATCGCCTCGTGGATGAACGCCCGGGGAAAGGGGAAGCGCGCGTTGGCGAAGCCCCCCAAGCGCGTCGCCAGCTCCCTGCCGAGCCAGCGCTCCATGCCCTGGCTCTGAATGAGAATCGTCTCCGGCGCGAGCACCTCGAGCTTCGGCTTCCGCAGGACCGCGGCGAGCTCGTCGACGAGCACCTCCATGCGGTTGCTGCGGTGGACGTACATGCGTCGTGGCTACCGCAAGAACTCGGTCCTTGGCCAGAGCAGACGCCGGCTCCCTGGTCCTGTGCGCCCTGTCGATCCTCGCCTGCGAGGACCTGGGGAAGCGCCCCTCCTCTCACGACGGCGGCGACGGCGATCCTCCCGCGCGGAGATCCGGCGACCTCGGCGTGGTCCACGATGTGCCAGGTGCGCGGCGGGTGCGCGCGCCCGATACGGATCTGGGCCTCGCCGAGCCGCTACCTCCGAGCAATGAGCAGGCTCCTGCGCCCTGCCCCGACGACATGGTGTGGGTCCACGGCGACTACTGTCCCGCGGTGGAGCAGAGGTGCCTCGAGCATCACCCGGAGTACCTCTCCCGACGCCACGATCCCACCGTGAGCGAGCGCTGCCTGCGCTACGCGGAGCCGTCACGTTGCCTCGGCGAGCGACGCCCGGTGAGCTTCTGCATGGATCGGTTCGAGTACCCGAACCGCGAGGGCGAGCTGCCCCGGGTCCTCACCAGCTGGACGGAAGCACGACAGCGCTGTCAGGAGCTCGGCAGGCGCCTCTGCGACGAGGACGAGTTCAACTTCGCCTGCGAGGGCCCGGACATGCTGCCCTACGCCACCGGCGCCACGCGAGACGCCGGTCTGTGCAACATCGACCGCTCCTACCGCCAACCCAACCTCCGCCGTCGCATGAAGACCTATGACCTTTGCCCGAGCGACCCGTGGTGCGCGGAGGAGCTCGCGCGCCTCGATCAGCGCCACCGCATCGGGGAGCGCGTCAGCTGCGTCTCCTGGGCGGGGGTGGTGGACCTGAACGGGAACGTGAACGAGTGGGTCGTCCGACCTGGCGAACGAGCACCGAGCCGGAGCGGGCTCAAAGGCGGATGGTGGGGCCCCGTCCGCAATCGCTGTCGCCCGACCGTGGTCTTCCACAAGGAGAGCGACTACGGCTACGAGGCAGGCTTCCGCTGCTGCAAGGACCAAGAGCACCCCGAGTGACGCGCCAGCGGCTCCGCACCGAGGGACGGTCGTCGACAGCTCCTGCTCAGAAGCGCCCTCGCACCCGCATCCCGGTCATCCCGGCGCCGCTGACCCCGCTGACCTCCACAGGCGCGTCGACCCCGACCAGCAAGGACGTGAACGTCAGCGCCGCGCCGACGCCGGCAACGGCGAATCCCCCGAGCGCGAACTGGGTCGCGCGATCCCGCCGCCGCTCGGCGGCGATGAGATCGTCACAGGCCAGAGCCAAGCCGCCGCTCGCCCCTGCGCAGCTCCCCTCGGCACCAGAGAGCCGGGACACGCCGCTGCGCGCCCAAGCGGCCTCATCGAGGGCCACCGAGCGATCGAGGAGCGCCCACACACCCAAGCCGAGCCCGGCGAGCGACATCGCGCCGCCCGTGATCATCACCGGGGTCCGCCAACTGGACGGCGTGGGCGTCGCGGCGACAGACGCGGCGACGGAGGGCGGCGTCGGAGGAGGCGCCTCCGGCTGCAGGCGAACCCAGAGGATCTGCTTTTGGCCGAGCTCCAGGGTGAACTCCATGGTCGTCGGTCGATGCCCCGCCGCCTCGACCTGCACCCAGTGCCGTCCGGGATCGAGCTGCACCGGCGCTTGCCAATCCGCGAGCTCATGACCGTCGATGGCCACGAGCGTCACCTCCGCCGACGGCACCAACCGAACGCGCACCTCCGGGGTCTTCTGCGCGAGCCGCGTCAGGGCCGGTCCGAGTAGCTCCTCCACGTCCGTCGCTGGCAACACCTCGAGGAGCCTCCCCGCGGCTTCGTACTCGGCGCGGGCGCGGAGGAGCTGCTCGGCGTTCTCCTCACAATGCGCGATGTGATAGCGGAGCCCCGGAGTGTCCTTGATGGCCGCGGCCTCACGAAAGCGACGCGCGGCCTCCCGCCAGTCGCCGCGCTCCATGCTCGCCTTCCCCGCGGCGAACAGCTCGCGAGCGCGCTCGAGGCTCACCTCTGCGACTGGCTCCGCCGTGTCGTGGATCGCCTGATGAGCCGCCGCGCGCTCGCTCGGCTGGCGAGACGTCTGCTGGACCACTTCCGCCGCCGCGCCCGGCGCGAGCGTGAACCCCGCGCCCGCCCCGCTCGAAGCGAGCAAGAACGACAACACCTTCGCGCAGCCCTTGACGTTTCGTGGAGCGCCAAGCGCTGGCGCCGCCAAGCACGATTTCCCGTTCATGAGCCCCTCTTGTCGGTCGACGCTCCCCACTGTTGCGACAAAACGACGGGGCGCCGAATACCACGGGCCCTCGACGCCCGTCCATGTCGGCGCCGTGCCCTGCCCCTCGCTGCTCACCCTCGCCGCTCACTCGCGACTGGCCCCGCCCGATGGATCATCGTGGCGCCTCCGGCTCCGCTGAAGCCTCCCCGCGGCGCTCCTCGGCCTGAGCGAGGACTCGCTCTCGAAGCTCGGCCGCGGCTTCGGCATTCCGTCGAGGTGTTATGCTGATTTCGTCAGCCCCCCAGGCTGAGCTCACAGCAGCGTTCGCGCTGCGCGCTCACGGACTTCGCGGGCCTCCGTCTGGGCTCGAGCTCCGAGGCGAGGCAGGCCGCGGTGGGGGATCCGCAAGCACGACGTAAGCGAGGAAGCCCAACGCTGCGCCGAAGCAGACGATCGCTAACCACAGGCTGAAGGGATGGGGCCGTCGATAGTGAACCGGGGGCAGGCTGGAAATGTCCGCCAGCAGACGGCTCGGATCCCGGTTGCGGATCAGGCTCGGTTCAGTAGGCGTCCTGTGTGCCTCGTCGTCCTCCGGGATGAGGACGGCGACAGTATCCCTGCGTTCTTCCCGCACGGGCGGAGGAGTGAACGGAGGCACGTATGCAGCCGCGGCGGGGGCGCTGTCGGAGACGCGATTCGGGCGCAGCCGGCGCGGCTGCCCGGAGGGCGGTGGCTTGCTCCCGGAATCCGTCACCCTCCGATGGTCGCACGCGGCGGCGCAACGCTGAAGGGCCGGTCGGCTTCCGGCCGAGCAGCAGACTCCTTCGCTACAACGCTCAGCGGGGGATCACGAGGCGCTGCCCCACGCGGATCGGCCTTTTTTCGCTGATCCCGTTCGCGCGGGTCAGGCTCTGGACGCTCACCCTATAGCGCTTGGCGATTCCACTCAGGGTCTCGCCGGAGCGGACCTGGTGCACGGTCGGAGGGCTCTGCGTGGCGCCCTTACTTGCCGGACCTCCGGCCGGACTCGGGATCTGGAGCTTTTGACCTACACGGATGGTCGTGCTCCTACCCAGCCCGTTCGCGGAGGCGAGGCTCGCGGTGCTCACGCCATACTTGAGGGCGATGCCGCCCAAGGTCTCGCCCGCCTTGACCTCGTGAACCCGACCTCGGGCCCTCTGCTGACTCGCCCCCTGCTGGCCCGCTCCCTGCTGGCCCGCCCCTTGCCTTCGCTCCGACGGCCGGGCGCTGCCGCTTCCTCCCGACTTCCTGCTGGAGCCCCGGGGCGGCACGCGCAGCTCATCGCCGGGTCGGATCGGGCGCTTGGGATCCAGCCCGTTGGCGTCCGCCAAGCTCTGGACCGACACGTTGAACTTCTTGGCGATGGCGGTGAGCGTGTCCCCCGAGCGCACCGTATGCACCACCGCCTTCACGGTGGTCGCCTTGCTCCGCGGCACCTTGAGGTTTTGGCCCGGATAGATCGGCTTCTTGGGGTCCAGGCCGTTCATCTTCGCGATGACCGCGACCGTGGTTTGATGCATCGCGGCGATGCGGCCGAGGTTCTCGCCCGCGCTCACCAGGTGATACACGGGCATCGGCGTCTGCCACGGATCCTGCCAGCCCTTCGGATAGATCTCGATCACCGTACGTCGACGGGAGTGGAGATGTTCCCGCGCGGCGCGCGCGAGGCTCACGTTGGAGAGCTCCAGGAGCTCCGTCGATTCGGGCTCGGAGAGGATCCCCTCTGGCGTGCCGCCGAAGAGCACCCCTCGGCTCAGCGCGCGCGCGCGCCCGAGGTTCGACGCCAGCTCGAGGGCTCGCCGCTGCGCGAGGGAGCTCCGCGCCGCGCGCACCTCCTCAGGGCGGAGCCCATACTGACCCACCTTCGCGAGTTCGGCGTCGACGGCCTTCTCGATCGCGCCTAGGGCCGCCGCTCCGGTCCCGACCGCGTGCAGGGAGAAAAACCCTGCCCCCACCTCGTTGGTGAGGCTGTAGTCGAGGGACTGCGCCGGACGTCGCTGGCCGACGATCGACGAGCCGAGGCGCGACTCGCTGGCGAGCGCCACCGCGACGAGCTCCAGCGCCGTCCGCGCCTCCGTGCCCGCTCGGGGTAGGACCCAGCCGTACCAGACCGCAGGCACCCGGGCGCTCGGATCCTCGACCATGCTGAAGCGTTCGGAGGTCTGGAGCGGGAGCTCGAAGTCCACCGACGTCGCCGCGCTGCCCCGCGGCGCCGAGCCGAGCTGTTGCTCCACCAGCCGGCGCGCAGAAGCCTCGTCGAAGTCCCCCACCACCGCTACGACGGCCTGTTCAGCGCCGAAATGAGCGCGGTGGAAGCGCTCGAGATCGGAGAGCTCGACCTCTGCGAGCTGGGCCGAGGACGCCAGCACGTCCCGTGCGTAGCTGGGGCGCCCCTGAAAGGCGAGCGCGCGGAGACGCCGCGGCGCCCGATCGGAGGCGAGATCGTCTCGCCGCTCGAACTCGGCGCTCAGCTCCGCCACCACGCGATCCCGCCCCTCCGCCGTGAGCGCGTGACGCCCGAAGCGCCCCGCCTCGAACCAGAGCGCGAACTCGAGCTCGGAAGAAGGCACGGTGACGCAGGAGGTCAGGGCGTCGTGGCTGAGATTCACCTCGGCGGTGCCACCGCGACGCGCCAACAGCGCGCCGACATCTTGCCCCTCGAGCGGGCGCCCCCCGTTGCGCAGCAGCTCCGCGATCGTGCGCGCCACGCCCGGGCGGTGCGAGGAATCGCGGCGCGCTCCCGCGTCGAAGGCGCTGCAGACGCTCAGGACCGGAGCGTCCCGATCGGGCAGCAAAATCACCCGCAGGCCGTTGGGGAGCGTGAACGAGCCTGGCTCCTGCTCGGGGCTGCCCTGCTCGGGGCTGCCCTGCTCGGGGCTACCCCGCTCGGAGCTGCCCTGCTCCGTGCGCCCACCCGATGAGTCGCCGTCAGTGGAGGTGGCCATCGACAGCCCCGCGCAGAAGCTGATGGACGCAGCTGCCAGCAGCGCCGCAAAATTGCGCTGCCTCGCTGGGGCTCCTGAAGAAAAGCAACCCGACACCGTCGCTTCGCCTAGCACGTCGGGACCACTCCGGGCCAAATTCGGCTCCGCAAGGAAGATGAAATTTGCGTCCTTGTTGGCGTACAACCCCCTATCTCGCCATGCCCGCTGTCACCCGACATTCCCTCTGGACCCGCTGGACCGGCGCCGCCCTCCTCCTGGCCGCTTCGGCGCTATTCACCGTCCCGGCTCGAGCGGCCCCGAAGAGTCACGTGGTCCACTCGGGCCAACGCCTCGGCTCGATCGCGAAGCGCTACAACGTCACGATCGAGGACATCTGCGTCGCCAACGGGATCCGTCGTACGGACAAGATCTTCCCCGGGCAGAAGCTGGTGATCCCCGAGCGCGGCAAAGCGGTGCCGCCCAAGCCCGCGAGCAAGCCTGCGAGCAAGTCCGCGAACAAGCGGAGCAGCTCCTCGGGGGCGAAGTCGACGAAGAGCTCGAGCGCGTCGACGCCCACGAAGAAGAGCTACGGACACCCCCTCGTGCACATGGTCATGAAGGGACAGACCCTCGGCGCCATCGCGCAGCGCTACGGCGTGAGCATCGAGGCAGTGTGTCATGCGTCGGGGATCGACCGGCGCTCCGTGCTCAAGATCGGACAGCGGCTCGTCGTGCCGGCGGCGACGGACCCAGACGGGAGCCATGCCCGCAGGTTGCGCATCGAGGGACGCCTCGATGGTCCAACCGGGGGCACCTCGTGGCAGAAGTACGCGAAGGCCCCCTGGCGCCGCGGCTATATCACCATTCAAGGTCACTCCCAGAGCTGGAAAGGGTACGTGTTCGGGCCCGGTCAGAAGATCCTGCCGAACGCCCGCAACGGGATCTTTCGGGTGCTCGGGGTGCGCTCAGGGGGACCCGGCATCGACGATCAGCTGATCCGCCTGCTCGCCCAGGTGAGCGATCAGTTCGGAGGTCGCCCGATCCGCATCGTCTCGGGCTATCGAGAGACGTCCTACGTGCACGACTCGAAGCACAAGGTCGGGCGCGCCCTCGACTTCAGCATCCCTGGGATCCCGAACGAGGCCCTCCGCGACTACTGCCGCGGCCTCGGCAGCGTCGGAGTCGGCTACTACCCGAACTCCACGTTCGTGCACCTCGACGTACGCCCGTCCCCCGCTTACTGGGTGGACTACGCGGGCCCCGGTGAGCCGCCCCGACTCACTCCCGAGCGCCCCCG
>JAEWOQ010000287.1 GCA_023460875.1 Pseudomonadota bacterium | reverse complement strand
TCTTGGAGCCGATCCTGGTCGTCTTGGAGCCGATCCTGGTCGCCCTGGAGCCGATCCTGGTCGTTCTGGAGCCGATCCTGGTCGTCCTGGAGCCGATCCTGGTCGGCCTGGAGCCGATCCTGGTCGTCCTGGGGCCGATCCTGGTCGCGGGGCTGCGCTTCCGGCTCAGGAGGCGCGACGGGCGCGACCTCCGGGGGCTTTCCCGTGCGGATCTCCTCCCCGGTGGTCTCCACCAGCGCGCTCTGAGGGTCCTTCGCGTCCCGGGTGTCGGGAGACTTCGGCTCCCCCTCCGCCGCGAGCTTCTGGCGCAGCTCCCGCGCCACCTCGTGGTCGGGCTCCGCCGCCAGCACGTCGTCGAGCATGCGCAGCGCCCGCTTTCGATGCCCCTGGGCCGCGTAGATCTCCGCGAGGGTGACCGTCGCGACGGGGGGTTGGTTCTTCACACGCATGTCGAAACCCGCCTCTCCCCGGATGACTGCGGCCGCCTCCGGCATGTTCAAGCCGGCCTCGACCATGCCGGCAAGCATGGTACGAGCCGCGCCGAGGAGCCCCCTCGGTTCCTCTTGAGCGCCGCGAGGGCCCGTGAGGCGCTGGATTTCGTCACGCAGCTCGAGCCGGGTCATGCGCTCCGGTCGCTCGACGCCGAGCTGCCGGGCCTTTTCCACGAGCTCGACGCGCGTCCAAGAGGCGAGGGCCGCAATATCCACCATGGTTCATTCCACAGGTCCCGGACGATCGCGCGGGCTCCTGCGGCGGCATCTTCTCGGTAGGGGCTTTCATCGGTCAAGCCGCCAGGGCGCTTTCCCCACCGCGGAGCCCTCCGAGTCGCGGGAGAACCCCGGAAACGGGTCCCCCGACCGCTCCGAGCGCCCCCTCGAGCCCCGACGAGGTCCCCCACGCCCTCAGTAAACGAAGCCGCTGCCCCCGATGAACTCCCGCAGGAGCGAGGTCGGGGGCACGTGGTCGGGGTGGATGGGCACGCAGGGCCGGAGCTGCCGCAGGAGCCGATGCGCCGCGGAGTACTCGGGGTGACTGCGCGGCACCTCGAGCAAGTAGCGCTCCGCGTACACGCGCAGCACGCTCACCTCGTACACCAGCGAGCTGTCGAAGACGGCGTCGGCGTACTCGTGGAACGGGAAGATGTGCAGGCGCTCCCCGCGTCGCACGCTCGGCCAGCGCTGCAAGTTGTCCGCCGCCGAGAAGCCGCGCTGCCGACGATCCCGCACGATGCGCCGCAGCAGGCGCACGTCGGCGGGTTCGAACAGGGAGAACCGATCGTACGGCAGCGCGCTGGCGGGGTGGATGAAGATCCGGAACGTCCGCTCCCGGGTGAGCGAGGCGAGCAGGTGGGGGTTGAGGGCGTGGATGCCCTCGACCAGCAGCATACTGGTGGGCTTCAGCTGCAGCAGCTTGCCGCCCTCACGGGCGCTCTTGCCAGTCAAGAAGTCGAAGCGAGCGGTGCGCACCTCCTCACCGGCGAGGAGGCGCGTGACGTGATCGTTCAAGAGCTCGAGATCGAGGGCCTCGAGGGCCTCGAAGTCGTAGTCGCCGTCGGCGCCCCGGGGAGAGCGCTCCCGATCGACGTAGTAGTCGTCGAGGGACAGCTCGACGGGCTGGATGCCGTTCACCTCGAGCTGCACCTTGAGCCGCTTGATGAAGGTGGTCTTCCCGGAGGAGGACGGACCCGCGACGCCCACCACCTGGACGGCGTCGTGGGCGCGGAGCTCGTCGGCGATGAGGGCGATGCGCTTCTCGTGGAACCCCTCGCTCACGCGGATCAGCTGGTCCACCCGACCGGAGACGCAGGCGCGTCCGAAGTGTCCGATGCTCGTCACCCCGAGGACCTCGAGCCAGCGGCGCTTCTGGAGCGTCATGTCGGCGCCGTAGCGAGGTCTCCGCGCCTCGAGCAGCACCGTCGAGCGGGGCGGCTCGGGAAGCTCGCGCCGGATGACGGCGCCGAAATCGAGCACCAACCCTTGGGACGTCGTGCGCACCGACAGGTCCCGCAGCCCGCCCGTGCTCGGCAACAGGGGGCCCGCGTCGAGGGCGAGCACCTCCCCGCAGCCCACGAGCGCCACGGTGGGCTCGTGCCAGAGGGCCAGGAGCGCGGCGGCGTCGTCCCAGCCCACCTCCGCGAAATGAGCGCGGGCCTCGTCGACCTTCCAGGCCTCTTCCCGGACGGGCAGATCCTCGGCGATCACCTCCGCGAGGGCGGCCTCGAGGCGCCGCGCCAGGTCCGGCAGGTCCTCCTCGTCCGCCTGGGCGACCCGCCCGGAGGTGATGCTCGGCCCGAGGCGCAGGCTCGAGCAGCCGATGCGTCGCGCTGCCTCGAGCAGGGCGATGCTCGCGGTGCGGCGGTAGATGTCTCGCCCCTCCCAGCTGCGCGTGGTCAAAGGTTCGACGGAGGCGCTCGCGACGATGGGGGTGTGGAGCGCCACGGCGAGCTGATCGAGGCGAGCGCCGACCACGAGGGAGCCCTCCACCTCCTCGGGGACCAGATCTGCGACCCGTGTGCCCGTGAGGACCTCCGCGCCGCGCCCCTCCGCGCCGCGGGTGATGGTCGCCGAGCGCACGGACCGTCGTGGCTCCGGGCTGAGGTTCGCGCGGCTCTGCGCCGTCGCCAAGCGCTCCGCAGCCCGGCGCAGCAGCGCGAGGGAGAGGTGGAGCGCCGTGTCCGGGTGCTCCCTCGTCAGGGTGGCCCAGCTGCCGGGGGACAGGCGCGCGACGCGCAGCGGCGCGCTGGCGGTGCCGTTG
>JAEWOQ010000286.1 GCA_023460875.1 Pseudomonadota bacterium | reverse complement strand
GGGGTGCTGGGGGCGCAGTGCGCGCTCCCCGGGGACCCGCGCCCGGCGGGGGGGGCGCTGGTCGTCCTGATCGGCGAGACGGCGGAGGCGGGAGCGCGGATCGAGCTGTACCACCGCCTGGCCACGGTGTTCGAGGAGAAGCTCGGAGAGCTCGGCGCGGCGCTGGGCGCGATCCTCGAGGCGCTCGGGAGCCACCCGGGCGAGCTCGGGCTCTGGGACCGTGGAGATCGCCTCGGGAGCTTGGCGGGACGTCCGACGGAGCTCGCGGAGCGTTACCGGGAGACCCTACGGTCCAGCGTCGCCGAGGAGCTGGAGCCCGAGATCCTGCGGGAGCTGGCCGTCCGCGCCGCGGGATTGCACGACTCGGTGCTCGGAGACCCGTTGGGCGCCGTCCCTTACCTCGAGACGATCCTCGGCCTGGATCCGGACGACGAGCGGGCCTTCGGGCGGCTGAAGGAGATCCTGACGGGCGCCGAGCGCTGGGGGGAGTTGGAGTCGCTCTACGAGCGCGCTACGGAGCGCCTCGACGATCCGGCCCGCAAGATCGAGATGCTCGCGGAGGTCGCCTTGATCGCCGAGGAGATCATCGACGACGCGGCCAAGGCTGCTGGGTATCACGAGCGCATCCTGCGGTTGGATCCGATGCACGTGGCCTCCTTGGAGGCGCTGGATCGGCTCTACTCGCGCCTGGGGCGCAGCGAACGGCTCTCGGAGATCGTCGAGCTCCGCCTGGAGGGGGCGACCGGCGAGGCGCTGAGCGAGCTGCGGGTGCGCGCTGCTCGGCTCGCCATCGAGTTGCACCAGCCTGAGCGCGCGGTGGGGCACGTGGAGAGTCTGCTCCTCGATGATCCCAACGACGTGGAGGCGAGGGAGGTCGCCGAGCTCTTGCTGGAGGTCGGCAACGTCAAGGGGAGGGCGGCGCGAGCTCTGGAGACCGTGTACGAGCTGCGAGACGAGACCCGGGATCTCGTGCGCGTGCTCTGCGTGCGCGTCGACTCGCTACGCCCGGAGGAGAACGAGGGCATCGACGAGGAGCTGCAGCGGCAGCGGGAGGACGAGCGCCGAGAGCTACTACGGCGCGTCGCGACCCTCCGGAACGAGCGCCTCCACGACGACGAGGGATCCTTCGAGGTCTTCGCTGAGCTGGCTCCCCTCGACCCCCTCGACGCGGAGCTGCGCGAGCGCCTCGTCGAGTCGGGCAGGCGGCTCGGCCGTCACGCGCGCACGGCGGAGGTCCTCGCCGTCACCGCCGACGCGGCAGAGGACGCGACCCTCAAGGGGGAGATCCTGATGCAGGTGGCTTCCTTGCAGCAGGAGGCCCTCGGAGACATCACGGCCGCGGAGGCGACGTACCGGAGGGTGCTCGGGCTCGATCCCGAGGACGCCGATCTCGTCCTCCCGGCGGCGCGGGCCCTCGAGGCCATTTACGTCGGGCTGAACCGCCCCGAGGAGCTAGCGGACGTGCTGCGGCTCCAGGTGGCGCTCGAGTCCGACGGAGAGCGTCGCGGCGAGCTCCTGGCGCGTATCGGAGAGCTGTCCTCGGAGGTTCTGGGGGATACCGAGGGCGCGATCGCGGCATGGGAGGCCCGCCTGGAGGAGACCCCGGACGAGCCGGAAGCCCTAGCGGCTCTCGATGATCTCTACTCCCGCGCCGGCCGCTGGGAGCAGCTCGTCGGCGTGCTCGAGCGTAGGCGTGATCGCGCCAGCGACGGGGAGCGCCGCGCGCTGTCGCTGCGGCAGGCCGAGGTGCAGCGTGAGCGCCTGGAGCAGAAGGGGGCCGCCGTGGACACCTTCCAGTCCATCGTGGATGAGTTCGGGCCCGCCGCGGAGATTTACCAGGCATTGGAGGAGCTGTTCGCGGAGCTCGAGCGCTGGGACGACCTGAACGAGACCTACGAGCGGCACCTGGACATCGTGGAGACGGAGGAGGAGCGCCTCGCGGTGCTCGCGGCCCTCGGCAACTCCCGGCGAGATCACACCAAGGATTACCCCGGAGCGCTCGAGGCTTACCGTCGAGCGATCTCGATCGACTCGACCCATGGTGCGAGCCGCGCCGCTCTCAACGAGATGCTGGCGCTGGAGGACCGAACCGCGCGCCTGGAGGCGGCGGAGATCCTCCACCCGATCTATGAGGTCGAAGGCGACCACGCCCGGCTCATCGAGATCGTCGAGATCGAGGTGGAGGTCGCGGACGATCCGAGCGAACGCTTGGACAAGCTCGAGCTGGCGACGCGCATCGCCGAGGAGGCGCTGGACGACGCGGCGCGCGCCTACGGGTACGCGGAGCGAGCCGTGCGTGACGCGGCGTCTCAGGGGGACGTCACCCCGTATCTCGTCACCCTCGACCGCCTGGCGGGCATCACCGGGCGGCGTGGCGAGCAGGCCGCAGTGCTAGAAGCCATCGTCCCCGAGCTGTTCGACGGGGACCTGCAGGTGGACGTGACCCGGCGCGTGGCGGAGATCCACCGCTACGAGCTGGGCTCCCCGGAGCGGGCGAAGGAGACCTACTGTAAGGTCCTCGAGCTGCGCCCCGACGATCGACCGTCCCTGTTGGCGCTCGAGGAGCTCTACGGAGAAGCCGGTGAGGCCGCGCGCCTCTTGGAGATCCTGGAGCGGCGGGCGGAGACCTCCGAGTCGGACGACGAGCGGCGCGAGCTGTCCTACCGCCAGGCGGAGCTCCTGTCGGGAGAGCTGAACGAGCCCGAGCGGGCCATCGAGGTCTACGAGTCCATCGTCACCTTGGACCTGGACTCCAGGGCCGTCGGAGCGCTCCAGGCCCTCTACACCAAGGCAGAGCGCTGGGACGACCTCACATCCCTCCTGCAACGTCGGATCGATGAGCGGGACGGGAGCGAACCCGACCTGCGGGTTCAGGTCGCACGCGTGGCCGAGGAGCGCAGCGGCGACGTGGAGCGGGCGCTCGACGAGCTCGAGCGGGCGCTGGATTGTGACAACCAGCACGCTGGGGCCATCGAGCTGTTGGAGAAGTTGCAGGGGGGCGCCAGCGAGCCCTCCCAGCGAGCCCGGGCGGCCACGCTGCTCGAGCCGGTGTACCTGCTCCGCGCGGACTACGACCGCGTGACCGCGGCGCTCCGGACGCGCTTGGAGAGCTCGGACGTGCCGGAGGAGCGCAGGGAGCTCATCACCCGGTTGGCGCAGATCCAAGAGGAGCAGAAGGAAGACTACGCCGGTGCGCTCGAGATCTCGGCGCAGCTCTTGGAAGACGACATCAACGACGACGAGATCGTCTCCGAGCTGGAGCGCCTCGCGAAGGTGGCCGGAGCGCACCAGCGCTTGGCGGAGATCTACGCCGCCCGCCTCGAGCACGTCGAGGTGGACGACGAGGGGAGCACGCGGCTCGCGCGGCGCGCTGCGGAGCTGTTCGTCGAAGGAGGGAGCGACGCGCAGGCGTTGCCCTTGTATCGGCGCGCGCTCGCGTTCGCTCCCGAGGCGCAGGACCTCTTCGAGGCCGTCGACGCGATCTTGATCCGCGCGGAGGCTCATCAGCAGCGCGTCGAGCTGTACGACGCGGCGCTGGAGCACCGCTATGAGCCGGAGGACCGGGTGCGGTTGCTGCACACGGTGGCCGCGCTGCAGCGGGACCACCTCGGGGATCTGGACGCGGCCATCGGGGCGCACCAGGCGGTGCTCGAGATCGACGAGCGCGACCGGGACGCTCTCGACGCCCTGACGGAGCTCTACACGACGAAGGAGCGCTGGGAGGAGCTCGCCGAGCTCTATCAGCGGCGCGCAGAAGACAGCGCCCCCGAGGCGGCGGCGGAGTACCGCCTGGCGCTGGCGCGGCTCTTCGACACGCGGCTGGAGCAGCCGGAGCGCGCCGTCGATCAGCTCGAGGAGATCGTGCGCGAGCTCCCCACGCACACGGAGGCCATCCGCTCCCTGGAGTCGTTCCGGGAGCACGAGACGTTGAAGGAGCGGGTCGTGGAGATCCTCCGCCCGCTCTACGAGTCGGCCGACGACTGGAAGCGGCTCATCAAGCTCAACGAGGATCGCTTCTCTCTGGCGGCGGATCCCGCCGAGCAGGTGAGCGTCCTCCGGGAGACCGCCGAGCTCTGGGAGTCGCGGGGACAGGATCAAGGCAAGGCGCGCCGAGTGCTCGCCGAGGCGGTGCGCGTCGAACCGGACGACGCGGACGTGCGCGCAGACTACGAGCGCCTGGTGGAGGCGACCGGGAGCTGGCTCGAGCTGACGGAGAGCTACGACCAGCTCTTGGCCGGCCACCCCGATCTCCTCAGCAAGCGCGACCTGCTCGCGAAGCTCGCCGCGGTTCACGATCAGCACCTCGACGATCCCAGGAACGCTCTGGTCGCGTACGTGGGGCTGCACGAGAACGAGCCAGGTGAGCTGGAGCCGGTCCTGAGCATGGAGAGGCTCTCTCTCCTCCTGAGCGACTGGAAGACGCTCGAGACGGCGCTCTTGGCCAAGGCGGACCTCCTGTTCGAGGAAGAGGAGCGCGCGGAGGCGTGGCGTCGCATCGGCGAGCTACGGCGGCACATGCTCGACGACGCGGCGGGGGCTCTGGAGGCGTACGAACACGCCTTCGACATCGACGCGAGCCACGCGCCGACCCTAGATTACTTGATCGAGCTCCACGAGGAGCGCGGCGAGGCAGCGCGCCTGGTCGACCTCTACCAGCAGCGCTTCGACCTCGCGACGGCGGACGAGGACGAGCTCAAGTTCGAGCTCATGACGAGATCGGCTCGGCGATTGGAGCAGGACCTCATCGACCGTCCGCGGGCGATCGACTCGTTGGTGCAGGCGATCGCGTTGCGGCCGGACAGCGCCGAGACGCGGGCCGAGCTCAACCGGCTCTATCGCGCCGAGGAGATGTGGGCCGATCTGCTCGACAACCTGCGGCTCGAGGCGAGCACGGAGCAGAACCCCGAGCGTCGCGTCCAGCTGCGCGCGGAGGTCGGCCGCATCCTCGCGGGCAAGCTCGAGAGCTTCGAAGAGGCGATCGAAGCCTACCGCTTGGTGCTGGAGGAGCGCTCCAACGACGAGGAGAGCCTCGACGCGGTGAGGGCGCTCGGCCAGGAGCACGAGCACTTGCGGGGGCTGGCCGCCGAGGTGCTCGTGCCCGTCCTGCGGCAGAGCGGGCTGCATGAGCGGCTCATCGACGTGCTGGAGATGCGGCTCACGATCGAGATCGAGCCGCCGACGCGGGCGGAGACGTTGCGCGCCATCGCCCAAGTGGAGGAGTCGGCCCTCGGCAACGCCAGGCACGCTCTGAAGACGCTGCTGCGGGCCCTCACGGAGACCCCGGAGGCCCTCGATCTCCATGTCGAGATCGAGCGGCTCGCGGCGCAGACCGGCGACTGGGAGGCCTACCTGGTCGCGCTCGAGGAGCGGGGGGGCGAGACCTACGATCCCGAGATCGCGCGGGACCTCCTGGTGCGCGCGGGGCGGCTCGCGGAGCAGGCGCTGTCCGACGGCAAGCGCGCCATCCGCGCCTACGTCCGGGCGACGGAGCAGGCGGGCGACCAGCCTGAGCTCCTCGAGGCCCTCGACCGCCTGTACTCCGCGTCCGGAGAGCTCGAGGAGCTCCAGGGCGTGCTGGAACGGCGCCTCTCGCTGGAGGATGCAGACGAGGAGCAGGCAGAGCTCTACTACCGCCTGGGTCGCTTGCAGCTCCAGGAGCTGAAGCGACCCGCCGAGGCGCTCGGGTCTCTCCGGCTCGCCATCGAGCGAGATCGTGCGCACCGTGGCGCGGCCGAGCTCTTGGAGCGCCTGTTGGAAGAGCCCGCCTGCTTCGAGGAGGCGTTCGAGGTCCTCGAGGGCGTGTATCGGGAGCGTTCCCAGACGGACCGCCTGGCGGGGCTCTTCGAGCGGCGCGTGGCCAAGGCGGAGACGATCGTCGAGCGCATCGACATGCGTCGGGAGCTGGCGCGTGTGCTCGAGGACGACTGCCAGGATCCTGGCGCGGCCCAGAAGGTGCTGCAGCAAGGTCTGGCGGACGATCCCACGGACGCCGCGCTCTTGGATGAGATCGAGCGCCTGGCCCCGATCACCGGGGCTTGGGCGGACGCCGCGCAGGCGGTGTTGTCCGCGGTGGACGCCACGGACGGCCTCGATCCCGTGAGCGGTCGCGAGCTGTGTGCGCGCGTGGCCGCCTGGCAGCGGGACAAGCTGGGCGATCGCGCGGCGGCGGAGGCGGCCCTGGTGAAGGCGAGCGAGTTCGAGCCCGACAACGACGAGGTGCTGGCAGAGCTCGAAGCGCTGCAGACCGATCCAGGGCGCGAGCGGGATCTGATCGCGACCCTGGAGCGGCGCGCGCGGCTGGCCCTCGACGACGAGGAGCGGCTCCGGATGTACCGACGCGCCAAGGAGCTCTGTGACGGGCTCGGGGACGCTGCCCTCGGGGAGCGGCTGCTGCGCAAGGTGATCGAGCTCGACGAGGTGAACCTCTGGGCGCTCGCGGGCCTAGCGGAGGTGCGGCGCAGCGCAGGGGACCACCAGGAGACCTTCGATCTGCTCGTGCGTCGCGCGGAGCTAGAGCTCGACATGAAGACGGTGCGCGCGCTGCGCTTCGAGGCCGCCGAGATCGCTCTCCAGCACCTGGAGCAGCTGGACCGCGCCACGGAGCTGTTCGAGCAGCTCTTCGAGGACGAGCCGACGGACCGCAAGGCGTCGGGAGCCCTCTGGGCTGCCTACGAGCGCGGCGAGAAGTGGCTCGAGCTGTCGCGGCTCAGCGAGCGCCTGATTGACCTCGAGGATGACCTCGAGCGGCGCAACGGCTTGAGGCTCGAGCTGGCTCGCCTGTTCGTGCAGCGCCTGGACGACCACAGCGCCGCCATCGATCTCCTCCAGACGATCCTCGACGAGCTGCCCTCCCAGGCAGACGCTGTCGTTATGCTCAGCGAACTCTACGAGGAGGATGGCCGGAACGACGAGCTCGCGGAGCTCCTCGACGCGCAAATCGGTGGGGCTCGGGAGCGAGGGGACCAGGAGTCCGAGCTCAGGTTCCTCGTCCGCCTCGGGAACCTCTACGAGGGACCCCTCGGTGACGGAGCCCGCGCCGTGGAGCGCTATCAGGAGGTGCTCGAGCGAGACCCGAGTCACCGGGGAGCGCTGGAGGCCCTCGTGCGGCTGCACGACGCCGAGGGGAACCGCCCCGAGAGCGCCGCCGCCCTGGAGCGGCTCGTGCCGCTCCTCGAGGGAGAGGAGGCCGTGACGCGAGGCGTCGAGCTCGCGGAGCTCTACCGTGAGCTGGAAGAGGGCGAGAAGGCCGCGGCGGCCCTCGAACGCGCCCTGCAGAGCGGTGGGCCCAGCGAGGAGGTGCGTGGACGCCTCCGGACCCAGTACGAGGCGAACGGCGCGTGGGACAAGCTCGCCGCCTTGCTCGTCGAGGACGCCGAGTCCGCCGAGGATCCGGCAAAGAAGATCGCGCTCTTCCGCGAGGCGGCGGAGCTGCATCGCACGAAGCGGGACGACACCGCCCAGACGGCGGAGCTCTTGGCCCGCGCCAGCGAGCTCGATCCGGAGGATCGTGACCTGCTGATGGAGCTCAGTGACGCGTACTCCGCCTCGGGACGGGGTGCGGAGGCGGTGGAGGTCCTGCACAAGGTCGTGGAGAGCTTCGCGGGCAAGCGCTCGAAGGAGGTCGCGGAGATTCATCGCCGCCTGGCGACGGCCTACCAGTCCCAGGACGACACGGAGAAGGCCCTCGACGAGCTCAACAAGGCGTTCCGCATCGAGCCCGGGAACGTCCACGTGCTCAAGCAGCTCGGCGACCTCGCGTACCAGACGGAGGACTACAAGAACGCCCAGAAGATGTACCTGGCCCTCCGTCTGCAGAAGCTCGACGACAGCTCCCCGGTGACCAAGGCGGAGGTCTTCTGCCGCCTCGGGCAGATCCACCAGAAGCTCGGAGAGCTCCCCAAGGCCAAGCAGAACTTCGAGCGGGCGCTGCAGCTCGACGAGAGCCTCGAAGACGCCAAGCGCGGCCTCGACGAGCTGGGCTGAGCCGGCTCTGGGTCGGCCAGCTGGGTAGGCCCAGGCTGGACAAGTCTAGACTGGACAAGTCTAGGCTGGGCTGACTGCGAGGCGGAGCGTGTGGGGGGGGGCGGGCGCCCCCCCGCCGCCCCCCCCCCCCTTCCTCGTTTCCGCGGGTCAGCCGCGCAGGTGCGCCTCGGAGACGGTCCAGAGCTGCTCGGCGGCCTCCGGATCCCGGGCGTACGCGGCCCAGCCGGTGCGAG
>JAEWOQ010000285.1 GCA_023460875.1 Pseudomonadota bacterium | reverse complement strand
ACGGTTCGGTGAAGGGCCGGAGGCTCATCAGGCGTTCCGCGTGGGGATACCGGCGAATGCGCCTGATGGGCGAGCAAGCCAGGTGGTGAACCGCTCGGTGCGCTCGTAGAGCGCTCCCGAGCGGCTCCGCACCAGTTCAGCGAATGTCGATGGCCGTGACGGTCAGGCTGGCTGCACTGGCGCCGGTGCTCTGAATGCCCACTTGGACCTGGTCCACGTTGAAGAGGATATCCAGGGGCGTCGTGTCACCTGGGAAGCACGCCGTCGGGTCCCAGATGTCGACGACGCCGCCCAAGGGAACGTCGTAGTCGCACCCCGCGCTCGTCCCCTGGGACAGGTGCAGAGTGATGCCGGTCGCGGTGTCGTACGCACCGGCGGCGCTGGCTGAAACCTCGATCTCCGAGAAGACGCTCAGGTTGGTGCCGACTCCGAAGTACCCACCCACGGTCTTGAACGCGAGGCGTCCGTGCTGGGCTGGGCCCGTGAACTCGAAGGCGCCATGGACCTGGTCGGCCCCGGTGACGAAGGAGCCGACGGCGTCCAGCTCGGAGAACTCGTCGTCCAGCGCGAAGGCGAACCAGTCCTTGCCCGCGACCTGGTGATCGGCGAACCGGCCCATCAGGGTCCAGGAGCCGTCTTCCTTCACGTAGGCGTTGCCGGTGTTGCCGTCGAAGTAGACGTCGCCGTCGTTGCCGAGATCATCGATGGGAACGCCCGTGCCGGTGAGCCACCGATCGCCGTCCTGGCCGGGTGCGCCCTGCAGGTTGCCGGACAGGGTCCAGGTCCCGCTCGCCTTCGCGTAGAGGTCGCCGCTCGCGGAGTCGATGTAGAGGTCACCGTCGTCGCCGAGGTCGTCGGTGGGGGCTCCCGCGCCCGTCAGGATCGACGCGCCGTCGGTGCCGTTCGTGCCGTCGTCTCCGTCATCGCCGGGCTCCCCCTGGGGACCCCGCAGGTTCCCGATGAGCGCCCAGGCGCCACCGTCCTTCTTGTACAGATCGCCGCTGTCCGCGTCGACGTACACGTCGCCGTCGTTCCCGAGAGAATCTTCGGGTGCGCCGCTCCCTGCGTGGGTGCTCGTGCCGGGTTGTCCGGAGTTGAGGTTCGTCGCCATCTTCCAGACGCCGTCCGCCTTCTGGTAGACGAGGCGGGTCTCCGTATCGATGTAGAGATCGCCGTCGTTGCCCAGCTCGTCGTCGGGCACGCCAGCGCCGGTCAGGATGATTGCACCGTCCGTGCCGTCGATCCCATCAATCCCGTCTGCGCCATCCGCGCCATCCGCGCCATCCGCGCCGTCCGCGCCATCGGCGCCGTCGATTCCATCAACCCCGTCTGCGCCATCGGCGCCGTCTGCGCCAGCTGGCCCCTGACCGCCGTCGAGTCCCGCTTTGCCGTCGCTCCCCCCGCAGGCGGCGACTACGAAAGCCAATACCAAGCTCAATTTCTTCATTCTTTTTCTCCCGAAAAGCCGCGCTCGTGGTCCGAGTGCGGGATGTGGGCGACCCGCGCCCGTGCGCGGATTGCGCAGTTTCCCAGTGAAGCCTCAGCGCGTAACCGCGCGCTGGATCGGTGTCAATGACCGCTCTGGAGCGCGGTGGACGTCCTCGCGCGCCGCCGCTGGCGACCGCTCGCCCCGGCTTTTTCGTGAGCGGAGGGACTGCGCTCGCCGGTTCGAGCGCAGTCCGTGGACGATCACGCCGATTCAGGGAGAGAGCACAGAACCTCGTGGCGTCCTGGGGTCATCGACGGCTCGCCACGAAGCTGGTATCGGGGACTCCAAGCCTGGAAGGCCGTTGAGCCGGCAGATCTCGCCGAAGTTTCTGACTGTCGGGCGGCAGCGGTCCGGAATGGATGTCATCCGGCCTCCATTCGACTAGGAACCTGCCCTGTAGGTTTTCGGCCGCATTTTTCTCCCGCTCCGTTGCCGCGTCCGCTCGCCATGCTCCTGCGTCTCCGCCCAGCGTCCTTCGGTGTGCTGCTCTGTCTCGTGTTGTGCGGGCAGCTGGCGACTCGGCGGAGCTTCGCGGCGGACGCGGTGACCTTCGACGAGGCGCTCGCCGTGGCACCTAGTGCACCAGGCGCTCGAGCGGCGGCCCGCGCCCTGACGGCTCGTCGCGCCGGAGACGAGGACATCGGGGGCACCGCGGGACCCCTGACGTTGACCGTCAATCCCGGCTATCGCTTCACCCCCGACACGGAGCGAGGGCTCGAGGGGCAGGTGGCCGTCGCTCAGGGGTGGAACCTCGCGGATCTGACCGGGGCGCGTCGCCGGGCGGCCGCCGCAGAGCGGCGCGTCCTGTCCGCGGAGGTGCGGGCGGCGGCGCTGTCGAGCCGTTTGGGTGCAGCGCGGCGTTGGGTCGACCTGCGGGCGCTGGAGGAGCTGTTGATCCTCGCGGAGCAGCAGCTGGAGCTGGCGGAGCGCAGCGAGCAATTCATGGCGCGAGCCGCCGAGGAGGGGATCCGCACCGCCATGGACGCCGCCCAAGCGCGCGCGTATCGGGCGGAGATCGAGCGCGCGCGGTTCGAGCTGAGCACGTCTCTCTACCGCGCTGGCGTCGAGCTGGCCGTCGCCATGGGACGAACGTCGCCGGCTCCCCTGCGGACGACGGGGGCATCGCCCCGGCCTGCTCTGCCCGAGCTCACGTCCCTCGACGCCTACGTGACGCGGGTGCACCAGCTCCCCGAGGCCGCCGCGCTCCGCCTCTCCGCCACCGCGGCGCGGGCCCGAGAAGCCGAGGAGTCCGCAGCTTACGGGTCCCTCCTCTCCGCCGGTGTGCAGCTGCAGCGGGAGCCCCCGGCCGCCTACACCGCGCTCGGGATCTTCAGCCTGGCGCTCGCTCCCTTCGATCGCGGCCAGCGACAGCGATCCCTCGCCCGCGCGGACGCAGAGAGCCTGGAGGCTCGCGCTGCGCAAGCGCAGCTCGAGGCGCGCGCCAGCTTGAGCCAGACCCTGCACGATCTCCGGGCTGCCCGCGAGAGGAGGGAGCGGATCGGGAGGGACTGGCTCGTCGCCGCAGAAGAGCTCACGATCCGGCTGGAGCGAGCCGTTGCGGTGGGTGAGGCGACGGTCTACGAGCTGCTCGAGGCGCGGCGTCGACAGATCGAGGTGCAGCAGCTCTTGGTCCGCGCGGGAGCCGACGTCCTGTGGGCGGAGATCCGCCTCTGGTTGATGATCGCGGAGCTCGAGCGGGCGCAGGAGCCATGATGAGAGCTTTCTTCGCGCTCGTCTTTCTGTGTGTCGCGTGCCGCGGGGAGGGAGCGCCGCCTTCCCCGGACGCAGGGGAGGCGTCTCCGACGGAGGCCGCGGCGCTCCGCTGGGTCCCCGTGAGCGCGCCCGAGGACGCGTCGTTGCTGGAGGCTCCGGCGGTCGTGCGGGCGGCGGCAGGGGCGAGCGGTGAGGTCTCGTCGAGCTATCGAGCTCGCGTGGAGCGTGTCCACACGCAGGTCGGTAGTCGCGTCGAGCGAGGCGACCCCATCGTCGACGTCCTGGCACCGGAGGTCTTCGAGGCGGCGGCGGCCTACGTCGGGAGCAAGCGACGGCTGGAGCTCCACGCGGAACGCGCCGAGGAGCTCGAACGATTGCGCGCGGAGGGGCTGGTCGAGAAGTCACGGGTGTTCGAGCAGCGCATGTTGGCGGCGGAGCTCCAGGCGCGACGGGACGAGGCGCAGGCGGTCCTCAGGGCCGCCGGAGTGACCTCCCAGACCGCCGACGCCCTCGCCCGTGGTGCGGCTCTCACCCTGCGGGCGCCCGTGGGCGGCATCGTCGTGGAGCTCGACGCCCAACCAGGCGAGATCCGAGACGCCGCGGCAGGCCCCCTCGCGCGGATCCGCGGCGAAGGCAGCGCCCGAGTGGAGGTGCGCACGCCGGGACCCTGGCCCGAGAGCGATCGGGCGGTGCTCGAGCTAACTGATGGTCGGGAGATCGCCTTACGCGCTGAGCCCGTGGCGGGCGTCGTCGACCCGGACGCAGGGACGCACGTCCACTGGCTCGTCCCCGAGGAAGATCGTCCGCTCCCCGATGGTCTGCGGGGCGTGGTGCGGCTCGCCGCTGGCGCCGGTTTGTGGGAGGTGCCCGCTGGCGCGGTGCTCCAGCAGGGCACGAGCTCGACGGTCCTGCGGCGCCGCCAAGGCGGGGTGACGCAGGTCGAGGTCGTCGTCGCGGTGAGCTCCGGCGCCAGCGCCCTCGTGCGTGGCCCCTTGCAGGAGGGGGACGAAGTCGCCGCGGATCCGCCGCGCGGGGAGAGCCCCCCGTGATCGATGCGCTGGTGGCGTGGGCCGTGCGCCATCGGCTGCTGGTGGTGATCCTGGTCGCGGTGCTGGCCGTCCTCGGGATCATCACCAGCCGCTGGCTCCGGTTCGACGCGCTGCCGGACGTCACCGGGCGTCAGGTCGTCGTCCTCACGGAGGCGCCGGGGCTCACGCCCGAGGAGGTCGAGCTCCGGGTGACGCGCCCCGTGGAGACGGCGCTCGGGGGCCTGCCGGGGCTGGTCACCCTACGCAGCATCTCCCGCTATGGGATCTCGTCGATCACGGCCGTGTTCGAGTCGGGGACGGATCCGCTCCGTGCCCGCCAGCTCGTGCAGGAGCGGGTGGCGACGGTGCAGGGCGAGCTCCCCGAGGGCGTCGGTGTGCCCGAGCTCGGCCCCCTCACGGGCGGGCTCGGTGAGATTTACCAGTTCACGCTGCGCTCCCCGGCGCACACGCAGGCGCAGCTCCGTGAGCTCGTCGAGCTACGCATCGCGCCGTTGCTCCGGACCGCCCCCGGCGTGGTCGAGGTGAACTCTTGGGGAGGCAAGCGGCGCACCCTCGACGTGACGGGCGTGCCGGAGCGCATGGCGCGTCACAAAGTGACCCTGAGCGCCTTGGCGGAGGCGGTGGCCGCGGCGCACGGTCAAGCGCCGGGGGGCGTGCTCCCCGCGGGGGACGCGGGCGTCTTGCTGCGGGGGGTGGCGCTGCCCTTGGCCCCCAAGGATCTGGCCGCCGCGGTCGTGCGCGTCGAGCTCGACGGGACGGCCGTGCGCGTCGGCGA
>JAEWOQ010000284.1 GCA_023460875.1 Pseudomonadota bacterium | reverse complement strand
CCCTCGGGTAACCTACGCCGAGTAGGGCCCGGCCCCGCACGCACACGGCGCGCGGTGGTCGTGGGGGGTGCCCTCCTCAGGTGGCCCCGCCCAGCGCGCGTGCGCGCTGGTGGGCGCAGTTGCGCTTGTCGTCCCCGGTGATGGCCTTGGAGGACCACTGCGCGGATTGGCCGCCCGGAGTTGCGGCAGGGAGGGGGCCGGCCAGGAGGACGGCGTCGGGGGCGGGCGCTCATCGGTGGCGAGGGGGGGCTGGCCGACTTGCGTTCGCTGCGGTCGGAGCGCGGTTTGCGCGGGGCGGCTGGCGGGGGCTAACTGATGGCTTATGGCGGATGTTTTTCGGGGCACGTGGGCGTTGGTGACGGGGGCCTCCTCGGGGATCGGGGAGCAGTTTGCTCGGCAGCTCGCGGATCGGGGCGCTCACTTGGTGCTGGTGGCGCGATCTGCCGACAAGCTGGCGGCCCTCGCAGCGGAGCTGAGGGGGACACGCCAGATCGACGCGCGGGTGGTGCCGATGGATCTCGCGGAGCGCGGGGCGGCGTCGCGCCTGGCGGAGCAGGTGCGGGCAGAGGGGCCCGTGATCGAACACCTGATCAACAACGCGGGGGTGGGGGACGCGGCTTACTTCGCCCAGAGCGACCGCGAACGGCAGCTCAACGTGCTCCGGCTCAACTGTGAGGCTTTGGTGGAGCTGACGCACTGTTATCTCCCGGAGATGGTGGCGCGGGGCTCGGGTGGCGTCATTCAGGTCGCCTCGATCCAGGCATTCACGCCCGTGCCCGGTATGGCGGTGTATTCGGCCTCCAAGAGCTTCGTCCGGGTGTTCGCGGAGGCCCTCGCCGAAGAGCTCCAAGGCACCGGGGTGACGATGATGGCTCTCTGCCCGGGCCACGTGGAGAGCGGCTTCCAGAGCGCGTCCGGGTTCGCGGACCCCGACTTCGACATGCCCGGCGAGCTGAGCGCGGAGGTGACCGTCCGAGCCGCCCTGGATGCCTATACGCGGGGCCGCCGGCTGTTCGTGCCCGGGGGCCTCAACCGCATGGGCGCGGCCGTGGCCCGGATCGCGCCCAGCCGGTTCGTGACCCGCACCGCCGGACGCATGATGCGGAAGCTCGGGCGGCTGGACTGAGCCAGACGGAAAACCGTGGGCGCCGGGCCGCCGCGCACGTCGTGGCCCCGAGAGCTGCTCGGCCTCTCGTTGGGGGACCGGGGCTTGGGGACGCTGTGCAAGGCGCGGCCCCTGCGGCATGATGCGCCGCCGTTACGAGGAGCGCAGTGTTCATGACGACTGATCCATCCGCCGCGCAGGGGCGCAGGCATGCAGCGAGGGCCCCTCGAAGAGCAGCGACGGCCCGTTGGGCGTGGAGTTTGCTGTGGTTGCTCTGTTGCCTGACGGCGGCGCTCGGGTGCCAGGGCCGCTCAGCGGGCGGTGGGGAGGGGCTGCTCGCAGGGCAGAGTCCTTCTCGGAGTGAAGGGGTGCGCTTTGCGGAGCGCATCACCGACGGTCAGGTGCCGCGGGTCGGCACGGCCTGGAACAGCAACCGCACCGCGACGTTCGATTCCCGGGCTTCCTTCGTGGAGTACGATCTCGGGGCGGAGACGAAGATCGCGGCCGCCGCGATCCTGGCGGACAACAACGATCGCTACGAGCTCCTTGGCTCCAAGGACGGCGTCGACTTTCGCCCGCTGTGGGCCGCGGATCCGGTCTCGCAGTCTGGAGTGCGCTGGCGTCACTCGCAGGAGCTCGACGCGGACGTGCGGTTCGTGCGGATCCAATCGCGTCGCGGAGACGCCTCCGTCAGCGTCGGCGAGCTCGTGGTGTACTCAGACGCCAACGTCGTCTTGCCGCCGAAGCTGCGGGAGGTGAGCGCAGTCGCGGCGGATCTCGGCTTCCGCAACGCGCTCCTGGTGTTCGCCACGGCGGCGGCGGCGGCGGCGGTGTTCGCCTGGTCGGGCGCGTCCCTTCTCTGGGTGGGGCTCTTGGTCCTGGGGGTAGTCGCGGCGGCGGTCCCCGTGGTGCGGGCGTTCCTCGAGGCCTGGCCCATCGAGCAGCTCGAGGTGGCGCTCACCCGGGGTGTTCTGGCGGCTCTGGCGGGCGTCGTGATCGGCCGCGAGGCGTTTGGGCCGCGTAGCTTCCCGCCCCAACCGTGGGTCACGCTGCCCCTGCTCAGCCTCACGGCGCTCGTCAGCGTGCTCGCTTTCTATAACCTCGGTCGGGCGCAGTTCCACGACCACCGGCTCGACGAGCCGAGCTACGTGCACAACTACGACATGCGCGTGTACTTCCCGGTGGCGAAGTACTTCGACGAGCTCCGCTACGACGGGCTGTATCTCGCGAGCGTCGCCACCTACGCGGAAGAACATGGCGGGCTCGATCGACCCAACATGCAGAAGGTGGAGTTCCGCGACCTCCACGACCACCGCATGCGCCGCGTCGAGCACATGCGTGACGAGGTGGAGGCCATCAAGGAGCGCTTCACCCCTGAGCGTTGGGCGGAGCTCAAGGAGGACATGCGGTACTTCTGGGAGACCATGGGGTCCCGGGCATACCTGGGCAGCATGAGGGATCACGGGGGCAACGCCACGCCCTTCTGGCTCGCCCTCGCCCACCTGATGTTCGCCAACGCCCAAGCGAGCAACGAGGTCCTGCTCTGGGCGGCGCTCCTCGACCCGCTGCTGTTGGTGGGCTTGTTCGTCGCCATCTGGCGGTCCTTCGGCGTGCGCACCGCGTTGGTGGCGATGGTCGTGTTCGGCGCCAACGACTTCTACATGTTCGGCTCGAACTGGGCGGGGGCGACGCTGCGCCATGACTGGATGGTGTACCTGGGGCTCGGGGCCTGTGCCCTGAAGACTCAACGCTGGGCGCTGGGCGGCGCGTTGCTCGCCCTGTCAGCGCTGATCCGCGCCTTCCCTGCGATCGCCCTCTTCTCTCTCGCCCTCCCGCTCGCGTGGTGGCTGTTCGAACGGTACCGAGAGCGGGAGACCCTCCCCTCCTGGCGCGAGGTGCTGGAGGAGCACCGCTGGCTCGTGCAGGCCGCGGCGGGAGCCCTCGGCTGCGCGGTGTTCGTCTTCCTCTTTTCGTCCCTCATCTTGGGCTTCGAGTCGTGGCCGCTGTGGGTGAAGAAGATCACGAGCTTCAACTCGGATCCCCACGTCAATCACGTCTCGCTCCTCACCGTGACCTCCGGTTCTGAGGGGAACCAGGCGATGGTGCGCGCAGCGCGCCTGCCCTTCCACCTCGGCGCTACCGCCGTCTATGTGGGCTTGGCGGCGTGGGTGAGCCGACGCGCGGCGCCCCACCAGGTGGCGCTGATCGGGACCATGATGATCCCGGTGCTGTTCTACCCGGCGAACTACTACATCCACTTCATCTTCCTGCTCCCGATGCTCGTGGACGAGCGGGCCAGCGGCTCCGTGCCGCGGCTCGGCGAGCACACCGCGAAGGTGTGGCTGCTGCTGCTGGGGCTCTGCGCCGCCCAGTACTTCACGGTGAAGGAGCGCGATCTGGCGATCCACTTCTACAACGCCAGCGTGCTCCTCATGGCGGCTATGCTGGGCATCCTCGTGGTGTTGGCGCAGCGCGCCCGCGCGGAGTGGTGGCCGCTGCTGGCCCTCTCGTCGGGGGCCGCCCAAGGCGCGGCGCTTCCTGGCGCGACGGCAGCAGGCGAGACGGTCACCGCGGCGGAGGCCGGGGCTCAGGAGGCCGCGGCTCAGGAGGCCGGGGCCGACGCACCCTCACCCGCGGATGACGTCACGGGGGAACGCGCCCCCGAAGACGAACGGGTCGTGTGAGGGTGCGTCCGGGGGGGGCAGCCGCCCGGCGCGGTCGGTAGCCCCCCGGCTCCTCGAGGGAGACCTGGGTCGTCTCCCCGGCACGGAGTGTCGTGAGCGCGCGTGAGCTCAGTAGGGGATGACGTCGCCGTCTTTGAAGAGCTTGCCCGTGACCTCGAAGGGGACGAGCAGGGCTTGGAGAGCGGCCTGGGCGGACTCCGAGGGATGCCCGGGCGCCTTCGGTCCTCCGAGATCCGTCCGGACCCAGCCCGGGTCCAGGGCGTTCACGGAGACCCGTCCCTCGAGCTCGGCAGCCTGGAGCATGGTGAGCCCGTTGAGGCTCCACTTGCTCAGTCGATAGCAGGCGATGCCCGGCTCCCAGATCCCCTCCAGCGTCCCCGCGCCGGAGCTGACGTTCACGATGCGAGGCTCGTCCCCGGCCTCCAGGAGAGGCAGCAAGGTGCGCGCCAAGGTCAATGGCGCGAACAAGTTCACCTCCATCGTCTGGCGAACGGTGTCGGAGGGCTCTCCGAGGATGCCCGGCTCATGGGAGAGCATCACGCCAGCGTTGTTGAAGAGCACGTCGAGCGCCCCCCAACGCTGCTTGACCGCCGCGGCCAACTGCTCGTCGAAGCCTGGTCGGCCGAGCTCCACGCACAGGCCCTCGAAGCGGCCCGGGGCGAGCTCTGTCAGCTCGCGGCCGACCTGCTCCAGGCGTTCGGCGTCCCGAGCGACGCCGAGGACGTCGGCGCCCTCGCGCAAGAGAATTCGAGCCGTCTCGAGGCCGACGCCCCGTGACACTCCCGTGAGAACGATCCTTCGGTTAGCCAAACGCTGGGTCATGTCTTCTTGATTCTTCCTGGCGCCTCTGCGCTCGTTGCTCGGCCCGCCGCGTCAAATGTGCTGCGCGTCGATCAACCGATACAAGACCCAGCCGATGAACAACAGACCCACGGCGAGCGCGAACACGATGCGCCCTGGGCGAGCCGTGAGCTGGCCGGGGCGGTCTTGGGCCTCGTCGCGGACGTCATCCTGGTCCTCGGGACCATCGCGCTCGGGACCATCGCGCTCGGGACCATCGGGCTGAGTGCCTGGGATCATCGGTCAGGGACCTTACCAGGGAGAGCCGTCGTCTGCCGGGGGATCAGCGTCAGGTCGAGCAGCGCGGAGGCTCGGGGACCCGCGCTGGGGTTCTTGATGAGCTCGATGATGTTCTCCGCCGCCCATCGACCGAACTCGGACATCGGCTGGTGCACGGTGCTGATGCCGAGGACGTCCATCATCGGTTGATCGTCGAAACCCAGCACCTGGACGTCATCAGGCACGCGGAGCCCCCGCTTGCGCAGCCCCTGCAGCACCCCGACGGCCAAAGTGTCTCCGGCGCAGGCGATCCCATCCACCTCTGGGAACTCCGCGAGGAGCTGCTCGAGCACCTCCTCGCCCCGCTCGATGTCTACGGTCTCCGTCTCGAAGACCCGGCTCCCCTCCGGGCACACCTCGCGGAACCCGCGCTCTCGATCCCGGAACACCTCCGCCCCGCGCGTCCCGATGATCAGCGCTTGGCGGGTGCTGCCGCAGTCCGACAGGTGCCGGCTGAGCATGCGTCCGCCCTCGGCGTTGTCGACCGCCACGTGGGGGATCGTCTTCGTGTTGCAGTCGAGAGCCACGATCGGCAGGTTCAGTGTCTCGAACTGGCTGCGGCGTTCGTCGGAGATGTCCATGCTGCACAGGACGACGCCCTCGGAAGAGCGCTCTGCGATCAGCCGATCCAGGTGTCGATCCGCCTCCTGCTGATCGCGGACGTCCACGAGGACGAGGTCCATGTCCGCGGCGGACAAGGTCTCGGAGAGCGCCTTACAGACGGTGAAATAGAACGCCGTCGTGAAGAAGGGCATGAGCGCGACGACCCGCGGTCGGTTCGGGACGCCGGAGGCGAGCCTGCGCGCGGCGTGGTTCGGCCGGAAGCCGAGGTCCGCCATGGCTTTTTGGACGGCCTTGCGCGTGTGGTCGGAGACCCTGCGGCTGCCGTTGATGACGCGGCTGACGGTGGCGATTCCCACGCCGGCGCGGGCGGCAATGTCGTAGATGGTCGGAGTTGACATGACTGCTTCACCCCGGACGGGCCGTGGCTGAAGAGCCCGGTGACACCAGAAGTCGGCCCCGTCGGTCATTCCTGACTATCACGATGGAAGCGACAAAAAAAGCTGGCGCATTGAACTCGCCCTGGAGGACCACGCGGTCGTGGCCGACCCACCAGCAGAGATCCCCGCATGAAAGGGCCCGGCGGGGACCGATTACGTCTGGCGCATGGCGCATGGCGCATGGCGCAAGCGCTTGGCCCGCTCTGCGTCTTGGACGGCGTCGTCTGGACAGCGTTGGCCGGGCGCGCGCCGTCGTACGGGATTCGTGACCTTGCTGCCCGCTGAGCACCCCAGTAGGTTGGCCATCCTGAATCGGTCCTCAGCGGGTACCGTTCGCATGCAGGGGAAGGTGGACAGTCGAGCGATGCGCGGGATGAACCGCTCGATCCTGCTGGACATGATCCGGCGGGGCGGGCGCGTTTCGCGCACGGAGCTGGCGCGACGCTCGGCGCTGACGAAGCCGACGGTCAGCGCCATCGTCGAGGAGCTCATCGCGGAGGGCGTGGTGCAGGAGGTGGGCTTCGGCGCGAGCGTGCCGACGGGGGGCCGGCGCGCTCGTCTCCTCGAGTTCAACGCGTGCTCTGCGGCATACCTCGGGGTGTCCTTCGGGGGTTATTCGACCCGTGTCGTGGTGGCGGACGCTCGCGGCGTCGTGCTCGGGAGTCGCCGCGTGACCGCGCGCTGCGGTGAGCCCCTGCGATCCGTCGAGGCGGCACTGGAGCTCGTGGATGACCTGTTGCTCGAGGCGCAGGTCCCGCGTCAGCGGCTCCAGGGGGCGGGCGTCGCGGTCGGCGGGCTGGTGGATTGTCGCACGGGGACGTGCCTGCGCGCGCCCGAGCTCGGGTGGCACGACTTCCCGCTCCGACGGATCTTGCAAGAGCGTCTCGGCTTCCCGGTGACCGTGAGCGATCTGGCGGACGCTGCGGCCCTCGCCGAGGGGCGCCTGGGCATCGCTCAGGGGTGTCGGAACTACGTTTGGCTGCACCTCGGGGCGAGGCTCGCCGCGGGGATCGTGATCGACGGACAGGTGTTCCCTGGTCATCGCGGGCTGAGCGGTGAGCTGGGCGAGTGCTGTATCGGGGAGCGCGGGCCCACCCTCGATGCGCTCGCGTCCGGGCGAGTGCTGGTGGAGCGGCTGCGGGCGCGGGCCTCCGAGCGGAGAGAGTATGCGGAGGCTCTGGACTCGACGCCCTCGGGGATCACGGGGCTGGTGCTGCTCGCCTTGGCAGGGGACCTCTTCTGTCGAGAGTTGGTGGCGCAGGCGGGTGCCCGGCTGGGGATCGGCGTGTCGTACCTGGTCAACTTGATGAACCCCGAGCTCATCGTCGTGGGAGGAGGCCTCGCCGGTGCCGGCGCTTATCTCCTCGAGACGCTCCGCGCCTCCGTCGCAGATCACGCGCTGATGCCCGAGGCAGTCCACATCGTGTCGTCGGAGCTCGGTGAGCGGGCCGCGCCCGCGGGGGCGGTGTTCGCCGCCATGGAGCACGCCCTACAGTCCTATCGCATCGTCGCTGCGGCGCCCTTGGCGAGCGACCCTGCGGGGTGAGCGCTTGCCTCGGTGACGCAGCCGCCGCGCTGCGTCGCGCGCCGCCAGCGGGCCCTGGTGCCGCGTCAAAGGGCCCAGTGACGGCGGATCGTGGCCACGAGATCGGGCACCGGCTTCGTCGCCTCGAGCACGAGGGCCGCCTGCGGTGGCTCGAGGGTGAGAAGCTGGCTATCGAGGAGCGCTGGCGGCATGAAATGATCGGCCCGCCTGGTCAGCCGCGCGCCGAGCACGTCCGGGGGAGCGGTGACGTGCACCAAGCCGACCTCCTCTCGACCGACCCCCAGGGCAGCGCGGTAGCTCTCGCGCAGGGCAGAACATGCAAGCACGAGCCCGGCGCAGTCCGTCGCGGCCTCCGCGACCAGCGCGGCCAGCGTCTCGAGCCACTCGGCCCGATCATCGTCGGTGAGGGCGACGCCGGTCGCCATCTTCGCGATGTTCGCCGGCGAGTGATAGGTGTCGGCGTCCTCGAAGCGCCACCCGAGCGCGGCGGCGAGGGCGCTCCCCAGCGTGCTCTTGCCGGCACCAGAGACGCCCATCACGATCACGACGCAGGGGCTCGTTGCAGTCATGGGACCTCCGTTCGGTTACGTAGACCTGCTCGACCCGACATGGGCGCACTGTTTTTGAACCCGCACACCGCCGCCGTGCGGCGTATCGCGGCGGCAGAGCTTACAGTAGACTGTTAGACGTCGTCATGCTGCGCCGCACGCTCCGAATCTCCCTGGTCTTGGCTTGCACCGCCGGGCCTCTGCTCGCGTCTGCCCCCAGCCACGCGCAGGACGCGGAGGAGCTGTCCCAGGCGCGCGCCAAGTTCCAGCAAGCCTTGGAGCTCAAACAGGCGCGGAACTGGCCCGCGGCGCTCCGGTTGCTCCGAGAGGTCGGGCAGGTGCGGATGACGCCACAGGTGCGCTATCACATCGCCACCTGCGAGGAGAACCTCGGCAAGCTGGTGGCGGCCCTGGGCGGCTACGAGCTCGCCCTCGCCGACGCGGATCACGTGCACCCAGACTTCATCGCGGAGGTGCAAGCGTCCATCGAGGATCTGCGGGGGCGCATTCCCAAGCTGCTCATCGAGCGGGGGCCCGGCGGAGAGGCGGCCATCATCGAGCTCGATGGCGTCGCGCTGGGCAGCAGCTCCCTCGGCGTCGAGGTGCCGGTCGATCCGGGGCCGCACACGCTCGCCGCACGGGCGCCGGGGCGCCAGCCGTTCTCGGAGACGATCACCATCGCGGAAGAGGAGACGCTGACCGTGTCCGTCAGCCTCTCGAGCCTGGAGAGCGCCGCCGCCGCGCCCGTGCTCCCGTCGGAGCCCGGCGTTCCTGGCCCGGCCGCTGAAGCGGAGCCTCGCTACGGCGTGCTGCCTTATGTGCTCGGTGGTGTGGGGGCCGCAGGGGTCATCGCCTCGGGGGTCTTCTTCGTCCTCCACAAGAACAGCGTTGGTGGTCTCGAAGAGCGCTGTCCCGGCCACGACTGCTCGACGTTGCCCGCCGTCGAGCGGGAGCGCGCTCGGGGTGACTACGACAGCGCCCGGACTCAAGAGGTGGTGATGTGGACCACCTTGGGCGTCGGGGCGGCGGCCCTCGGCGCGGGTGTGGCCCTCTACCTCCTCGATAAAAAGCCGACGCGCGAGCTGGTGCAGCTACCCCGAGGCTTTGCTCTGCGACCGGAAGCCCCGCGCGCTCAAGCGGGGCTCTCCCTCGTCGCGACGTTCTGAGCGGCGCCCGCGGGGGGGCGTACCGGGGGTGTCCCCACCCCTCAGAACCCCGCGTCGAACTTCCAGGAATCCGGCCGCTTCGGGGGCTTGGGGGGGCTCGGCTGCGTTGACGGCTCGTCTGGCCGACGAGCGGGAGGCCTGGCCGACGAGGGCGTCTCCGCCGTCGCGGAGTCGTCGTCTGGAACCTCGGAGTCGTCCTCTGGCTGGACCTCCGAGCCCGCACCCGGAGGTCCCTCCATCGAAGGATCCCGCCCTGCGGCTTCCGTGGCGGGCCCCGTTGCCTTCGCCACCTCGGGCGCCTCGATGACACGCGCGTCCTCCTGGACGACGGGAGGGGGAGCGGGGCGGTCGGCGATCGCCTGGTAGAGCACGCCACCGGAGATCGCGAGGGCCACGAGGCCAGCGATCCCGATCCACTTCGATCGGTTTCGAGGGAGCGACGGGAGCCCGCTGAGCTCTCCGGTCTGCAGGGTGAGCAGCGACGGGCGGCCCTCCGCGGAGGTGACCCCGCTGATCGGATCCCGGAACAGCCCGCTGTTCGGCGCGATGGGCTGCACCCTGTTGGCGCGCTCGATGGCCTCGTCCAGCTGCTTGCGCCGCGTGGCGCGCCGTTCGCCGAAGAGGTTGCGCACGAAGCTCGCGACGTCCGCGTCGGAGCTCGCCCGCAGGTGGCTTGGCAGGGCGTCCAGCGCGCGCAGCATCTCGTCGCAGCTCGCGAAGCGCTCGTCCCGATCCTTCGCCAAGGCGCGCAGCACCACCGCCTCCAGCTCGGGCGGGTAGTCGGCGATGACCTTGCTAGGCGGCATCACCGGCTGCGGAGAGCAGATGTTGTACATCGTCGCCCCCTCGGACTCGCGTCGGAACGGATGTTTGCCGGTTGTGAGCGCGTACAGGACGATGCCCATCGCGAACACGTCCACCCGGCGATCGAGGGGCTCGCCGCGCACCTGCTCCGGCGCCATGTACCCGACCTTGCCCTTGATCTGTCCGGCGACCGTCGCGCCCCCTCCCAGCGCGGTCGCCTTCGCCACCCCGAAGTCGACGACCTTCGTCACGCCGTCGTAGGTGACGAGCACGTTCTGGGGAGACACGTCGCGATGGACGAGCCCGACGAGCATCCCCTGCTCGTCCGTCAGCTCATGGGCAGCGTGCAGGCCAGCGCACGCCTGCATCGCGATCCGCGCCGCGACGGGCGCAGGCACGCCGCCGACCGCCTTGGCACCCTTCATGAGTTGATTGAGAGGTACCCCGTCGATCCACTCCATCACGAGGTACAACACCCCGCTGTGCTCACCGAGATCGAGGATCTCCACGACGTTCGGGTGGCGGACCCGTGAGGCGAGGCTCGCCTCGTCGAGGAACATCTGCTCGAACTGCTCGTCCTCGCTGAGGCGGGGGAGCATCGTCTTGACGGCTACGATCTTCTGGAACTGCCGCGCGCCTCGCAGCCGCGCCGCCCAGACCTGAGCCATGCCGCCCGCAGCGATCGGGATGAGCAGCTCATAACGACCAAGGACGTACCCTGGCTGGACGTCTCCATCGCCCACGGTGACAGCATCGGGTACGGGGTTCACAGGTTGCTTCGAGTTTTGCAGACAGGTCCAGCTGCCTCAAGCAGAGCCCCTGCAATCTTCCAGAGGGAAGGGCCGGGCCGCGCGGTCTCTCTTACGCGAAGGCCTCGGTGAAGGCCTCTCCGCGGCCAAGAAAATCGGCCGACGCTCCGGCGGGCGCCGCCCTTCGTCGGCCTTCGGCAGCGGTCGACGTGTCCTCTGGCGCCTGTTTCCGCTGGCGAAGAGACCCCTCTGGTGGGGTTGGCCCGTCGGTTTGGCCCTGCTACTGTGCAGATATCCAGGCCCGTCGAGGTCCTCTCCCGCCAAACCTCCCTCGGACCCCCCTCGGAACCGTGCGCCCCAACAGCCTCGGGGGCCGCGCAATTCGCCGGAGCTGCCCGCGCCTCGCCAGGACCCGCCAAGGCCCAGGACCCGCCACGAGACGGGTGCCGCGCCTTTGTCGACCGACCTTTCTTGACAGGAGTCGAGCGGCAAGTACCCTCCCGTTCCCCCGAAGGCAGGGAAAGGCATTTTGTGCGCCTTCCGGTTACCTCCGGGCACCCAGGCCGGGACCTCTGGTCCTCGCCGGGTCGTTTCAGGTCCGATCCACGGACCGAATCGAACTTCTCGAGCCCCGGCTCGGACCGGACCCCCCACACTAGTTTGAAACCATGCCGACTATCCAGCAGCTGATCCGCCACGGCCGTGAAACGAAGAGGGCCTCGACGGACTCCCCGGCCCTGCGGGCCTGCCCCCAGAAGCGAGGCGTGTGCGTGCGCGTCTACACGACGACGCCGAAGAAGCCGAACTCGGCCCTCCGCAAGGTGTGCCGCGTCCGCCTCACCAACAGCATGGAAGTCATCAGCTACATCCCTGGTGAGGGACACAACCTCCAGGAGCACAGCGTGGTGCTCATCCGCGGAGGTCGTGTGAAGGATCTGCCCGGTGTGCGCTACCACGTCGTACGTGGCACCCTCGACGCCTCTGGCGCCGCGGGCCCGAGCAGCACGAACAAGGCGAACCGCAACCGCAAGCGTAGCAAGTACGGCGTGAAGCGCCCGAAGAGCTGACGCGGCGGAGAGTCCAGAACCCTGATTTCGATCGTCTGAGTCAAAGGAAGAATCGAGCGATGCCCCGTCGGCGCGAAGTCCCCAAGCGGAAGATCACACCGGACCCCAAGTACCGGGACAAGCTGGTCGCCAAGTTCACCAACACCTTGATGTTGGGTGGCAAGAAGTCCACCGCCGAAGGCATCCTCTACGGAGCCTTCGACATCATCAGTAGCCGCTTCAAGGAGGACCCCCTCGAGGTCTTCCGCAAGGCGCTCGACAATGTGAAGCCCAAGCTCGAGGTGAAGAGCCGACGCGTGGGCGGCGCGAACTACCAGGTGCCCGTCGAGGTTCGCCCCGAGCGTCGCGTGGCCCTGGGCATGCGCTGGCTGGTGCAGTACTCCCGAGCCCGTGGTGAGAAGACCATGCGGGAGCGCCTGGCGGCCGAGCTCGTCGACGCGGCGCAGCTGCGCGGGTCGGCGGTGAAGAAGCGCGACGATACGCACAAGATGGCCGACGCCAACAAGGCGTTCGCTCACTATCGCTGGTGAGCCGCGGCTGGTCACGCCGATCGACCCTCAGGAGAGATTTCTCAGAGACATGACGATCCACACATAAGGATCGGGTTACGCGAAGACGGGGCTGTCGCCCCGTCCCGCTCGGAACGAGCGGCAATCGACGTACCCCGACCCCTTCCGGGAACCACCGGCCACAGCTCTCGAGCGCGGCCGGCCCCTCTCGAACGGTGAGAGGGTGGAAGGCCCGGGAGGGGTTTCGTCTATCGATCGACCTGGACCAGCCCCTACGGATTCCTTCGGAGGACCCGAGACGAGAGAGGAACAGATGGCACGCGAGCTTCCCATCGAGCGCACACGCAACATCGGCATCATGGCTCACATCGATGCAGGGAAGACTACGTGCACCGAGCGCATCCTGTTCTACACGGGGATCTCCCACAAGCTTGGTGAGACGCACGAGGGTGCGGCCACCATGGACTGGATGGAACAGGAGCAAGAGCGCGGCATCACCATCACGTCCGCCGCGACGAACTGCTTCTGGCAGGCGAGCTTCGGTCCCGTCGCGGGCGACCGTCACCGCATCAACATCATCGACACCCCCGGTCACGTGGACTTCACGATCGAGGTGGAGCGCAGCTTGCGAGTGCTCGATGGCGCGATCTGCGTGTTCGATGGCGGTAACGGCGTGGAGCCACAGTCGGAGACCGTGTGGCGCCAAGCGGATCGTTACCAGGTGCCGCGCATCGCGTTCATCAACAAGCTCGACAAGATCGGGGCCGATTTCCAGATGAACCTGGACTCGATGCGGGATCGCCTCGGCTGCCGTCCGATCCCGATGCAGTGGCCCATCGGCGCAGAAGATCAGTTCCGCGGCGTGGTCGATCTGATCCGCATGCAAGCGGCGATCTTCGATGACGACTCGCTCGGCGCGAAGTTCGAGTGGCAGCCGATCCCCGAGGACTTGCTGGAGAAATGCGCCGAGCAACGCGAGGTGTTGCTCGAGGCCTGTGCCGACGTCGACGACGGTGTGATGGAGAAGTTCCTCGAGGACGGGGGTTCCATCACCGAGGACGAGATCTACGCCGCGGTGCGTAAGGCGACGATCAGCTTCGCCTGGGTCCCGGTGTTCTGCGGATCCGCCTTCAAGAACAAGGGCATCCAGATGCTCCTCGACGGAGTGGTGAACTACCTGCCGTCGCCCGTCGACATCCCTCCGGTCGAGGGGGTGCGCCCCGACGACGAGGAGAAGAAGGAGACGCGGCCGCCGTCCGATGACGCGCCGTTCGCGGCCCTGGCCTTCAAGATCGCGAACGATCCCTTCGTGGGGAACCTCACCTTCTTCCGGGTGTACTCCGGGACCCTCACGTCCGGGACGAGCGTGCTGAACGCCGCGCGCGGCAAGCGAGAGCGCATCGGTCGGATCCTGCGCATGCACGCCAACAAGCGCGAGGAGCTCAAGGAGTGCTCCGCCGGGAACATCTACGCGGCGGTGGGCCTGCGCGACACCCGCACCGGCGACACCCTGTGTGATGAGAAGGCGCCGGTCGTGCTGGAGCGCATGGCGTTCCCGGATCCGGTCATCTCTGTGGCCATCGAGCCCCGCACCCAGGCGGATCTCGACAAGCTCGGGGTCAGCTTGCAGAAGCTGGCCTACGAGGACCCTTCGTTCCGCACGTTCACGAACGAGGACACGGGGCAGACGATCATCGCCGGCATGGGCGAGCTGCACCTCGAGATCATCGTCGACCGCCTCAAGCGGGAGTTCAAGGTCGAGTGCAACGTGGGCGCCCCAGAGGTCGCGTACCGCGAGGCGATCAAGCAGCGCGTCGAGAAGGTCGAGGCGCGCTTCGTCCGTCAGTCCGGCGGTCACGGCCAGTACGGCCACGTGGTGATCAACCTCGAGCCCAGCGAGCGAGGCTCGGGCTTTACGTTCGAGAACAAGATCGTCGGCGGCGTCATCCCCAAGGAGTTCATCCCGTCCATCGAGAAGGGGATCCGGGAGGCGATGGGGCGGGGGGTGCTCGCGGGCTATCCGATGACGGACGTCAAGGTCGAGCTGACCTTCGGCAGCTATCACGAGGTCGACTCGTCGGGCCCGGCCTTCGAGGTCGCCGGCTCCATGGCCTTCCAGGACGGCGCGAAGAAGGCAGGGCTGGCCTTGCTCGAGCCCGTCATGAAGGTGGAGGTCGTCACCCCCGACGGCAACATGGGCGACGTGATCGGCGACCTGAACAGCCGGCGCGGGCGCATCCAGGGCATGAACGAGCGCGGGCCGGGCACCCAGGTGGTGCTCGCGGAGGTGCCGCTCGCCACCATGTTCGGCTACGCCACGGACCTGCGCAGCAGGACGCAGGGGCGCGCGACGTACAGCATGCAGTTCTCGCACTACGAGGCCGTCCCTGCCTCGGTTCAGGAAGAAGTGGTTGCCAAGGTTCGTGGCAGCTGAGGGGCACACCGAGTTTCGAAAAGCAGAGTCAATCCAGAAAGCAGAAGCGAAGAGGGAATCATGGCCAAGGAGAAGTTCGTACGCACCAAGCCCCACTTGAACGTGGGGACGATCGGTCACATCGACCACGGCAAGACGACGCTGACGGCGGCACTTGTGAAGGTGCAGGCCAAGGACGGCCTGGCG
>JAEWOQ010000283.1 GCA_023460875.1 Pseudomonadota bacterium | reverse complement strand
GCGACGTGCTCGGTCATCGGGAGGGCTCCTCGACGGGCGCCTCCGTGGCCGTCGCACCCGCGGAGCCGCCGATCGTGCCGAGCTCGGAGCGCAGGGACGCCAAGGCCAGGGCCTCTTGCCGGGCCTGCTCGGTGCCGAGGGTCGGCAGGCGCCGCCGCGCCGCGCCCTGGAGGAAGGTGAGGGCCATGCGCAATCCGTCCTGAGGGCTGCGCTCCGTCATCTCGGCGATGAGCTGCCCACAGCGCGCGGCGCAGCGCATCCCACCGCAGGAGCCGAGCCCGAGGCGCGTCCGTCGCGCCACGTCATCGATGGAGTAGGCCCACTCCTCGGCGACGACGTAGCGCACCTCCGCCTCGGTGACGGGCTCGCAGGGACACACCACCGCCGCCTCCCGCGGATCGCGGCGCATACGCTCGACGATGCGGCGACTCCGCGTCCCATGCCGGTACTCGAGCCGCGTCGCGGTCACGGCTTCCATCCCGCCCGCGAGCACCAGATCCATCGGGTCCACGGACTCCTCACCCCCGGGCAAGAAGAACGTGTGCGTCTTGCAAGGCGCGTCCACGCCGAGCCTGCGCGCGAGGATGTCCGTCATCTCTTCGGCGAAGAGCCGATAGCTCGCGAGCTTGCCGCCGAGCATGGAATAGAGGCCGTCGGCGCCGTCCTGGGCGTGGTCCACGATCTGGTGCTCTCGCGACAGGGCGTCCTCAGACACGCCCCACTCGTAGAGCGTCGGTCGCACCCCCGCCCAGGTGCCGATCGCCCGAGCGGAGCGCACCGCCGGGAACACGCGCTCGATGGCCTCGACGAGGTACCGGACCTCGTCGCTGTTGGCGACGACGTCGTCCAGGTCCCCGTAGAAGTCGTCGTCCGTCGTGCCGAGCACGCTCATGTTCTGCCAGGGGAGCAGGAAGACCTGCCGATCGTCGATCGCCCGGGTCACGATCGCGTAGTTGGTGAGCCGTCGATCGAGGAAGACGTGGATGCCTTTCCCCGGTCGTAGGCGCGCCGAGCTCCGCCGCAGCCCGCCGAGGCCGGCGGTCACCGGCGCCCAGGCTCCTGTCGCGTTCACGACCACGCGGGCCGTCTTCTCGCCGATCACGCCGCTCCGGCGATCCCGGAAACGCACGCCGTAGACGCTGCCATCGTCGCGCCGCAGGAGCTCCGTCACGGTGCAGTGCACGAAGGCTTGACCGCCCCGCTCCACGACGTCGACGAGGTTGCCCACGCACAGCCGCACCCCGTCGATGCCCCACTCGTCGAAGCTGACGCCCCCTGCGGTCGGGACGAGCCCTGGCTCGAGGCGCTGCACCTCCTCCGGGGTGAAGCGCAGGTGCTTCTTGCCGCGCTTCAGATCCTGGTAGCGGTCGTAGAGCTCGAAGAACGCGTCGTAGAGGGCGAGCTGCACGCGCGTGGCCGCACTCTCTGGCTCGTAGATGGGCGCCAGGAAGGGAATACGGAACAGCAGGTGGGGCGCGATGTGCTGGATGTGCCCAGAGTCGAGGCACGACGTGTAGGTGACGCCCGGGTCCTGGGTGAGATAGCGGGGCCCGCCGTGGATCATGCCGCTCGAGTTGCCGCTCGCCCCGAACCCGATGTCATTGCGCTCGAAGAGGGCGACCCGCAGACCGCGCAGGGTCGCGTCTCGAGCCACCCCGGTGCCGTTGACCCCGCCGCCGATGACGATGACATCCACGTCGGCGTGCTGGTGCGCAGGGGTTCCGTCCGTCACCGACCCCAACCTACCACAGCCGCCGATTCTTTGGCCCTCCACGCGGACGGGCCTAGCTTGCGACCATGTCTCGACCTCCGCTCCGGCGCGGCGCCCGCTGGGGACCCCTGAGCCTGGTCCTCTGCCTGGTGGTCCTCTCGCCCACCTCCGGCCATACGGCCACGCCTCACCTCCTTCGCCCAGCGCAGCTCGCGGCGGCTGACAAGACCCCGCGCGGGACCCCGCGCGTACACCTCGATCGCCTGGACTTTCCCGACGTCCCTGGGGCTGCCGGCTACAAGAAGCACTTGCTGAAGGTCCTCCATAAGGAAGCTCGCCGCGCCCGCTGGGGAGCCGGTCGCGACAACCGCATCGAGTACCGGTTCGACGTGACCGAGCTGTCGATCCGCGTGGAGGGCGACGTCTTGAAGGTGAGCTGCAGCGCCGTGGGCAGGTTGCCGGGGCGACAATCTGCCCGCAGCCGCCTCACCTTTGGCGGCGATCCCGCGCGCAGGACCCAGGTGGTCCACCAGGTCCTCGAGATCGTCGCCCGCGGCGTCCTGACCCGCCTCTCGGAGCTCGAACGTCAGCGCCGCGGCCTGCCCTGAAGGCGCTCCACCGGCAGCAAACGCGCGCGGCTAGCCCCGGACAGGTGTCCCGTTGTAGCCGTCGCGGCCGAGGTCTGCCAAAATCAAGGCATGCAGCTCCCTCCCCTGCAGGTCACCCGAGCGGTCATCCAGCGCTACGCACGGGTCCTCGCCCGGTACGGTGGCGAACTAGGGCACCGACCGCTCGTGCTCCCCAACGGCGATTTCTTTCCCGATCGGTTCGAGGGCGACGAGCTCTCGCTGCAGCGCCTCGTGAGCCGCTTGCAGGAGCACGCCGGGATGGCCGACATCCCCATCCAGGCGACCGTGATCCCCAGGGACGGAGACGCGGCGCCGAAGGCGGGCGGCTGTAGCACCGGGGCCTGTCACGTCCCTTCGAGCACCGGTACGGGCATCCCGCGCCTGGTGGATCTCGGTGACGGCTGGGTGGTCCAGGTGCCGGAGCAGGAGCTGTCTCATCCGGTCGCCCTGACGACCAACCTGTCCCGCTCCCTGGCTTACGTGTTCTTGGTAGAGACCCAGCTCGAGGGCGAGATCATCGAGCCGCCGGTGGACGTCACCGCCGACTTCGTGGCCGTGGCCCTCGGCCTCGGCGCGCTGATGATGCAAGGGGCGTACATCTACGCGAAGAGCTGCGGCGGTCCGTCCGTCGCCAGCGTGACCAAGGTCGGCGTCGGCGAGCTCGCCGTCGCCTTCGCGGCCTTCATCGCCATGCGGAAGCACTCCTTCCGCGACGCCCTCCGTGAGCTCGACACCACTCAGAGAGCCGTCCTCGAGGAGAGCCGCGATCTCATCGAGTCGAACCGCGCGCTGACCGATCTGCTCACGCGAGATCCAGAGCGAGTCGCTCATGGGACGTTCGAGCTCACCGAGGGGTCTGGGTGGCTCGGCCGACTGTTCACCCGTCGGCGTAAGCCCCCGTCCGGGACCACTCACCTCGGGGCCCTCGAAGAGGCGCTGTCCCTCGAAGAGGTCGAGTCGATGTTGATCGCGATGCCCGCCGCGTCCCAGGTCGGTCACTCGCGCAGCCGCGGCCCGGTCGATCCAGCCCACGAAGAGCTCAAGGCGCTCGTGTCCGAGGCCCTCGTCACCGAGGGCTTGCGCGCCAGCCGTTGAGTCGAGCACGGTGGCGCGCGTCCCGGAGATACCCCGCGCGCCCGCGACCTTCGCGTGCACCCCTCGTGCGCCCCGCTGGTCACGGAGATCGGCGAAACCTATGCTGCGAGCGCCATGGGAGCGGACGCATGAGTGACGGCTCGGGCGGGGTTCGAGTCACCTTCGACGGGCGCGCCTTCGACGCGACGCCCGGGACCTCTCTGCTCCAAGCGCTGGCCGCGGCGGGACACCCGCTCACGAGGAACGTCGGTTGCCTCGGCCAGGGAGTGTGCGGCGCCTGTCGCGTGCTCTTGCGTCGTGGCGACGACCCCGCGGTGACCACCGCGCTCGCCTGCGAGACCCTGGTCGAGGACGACATGCAGGCCGTGTCCATCGACCACTTCCCTCCCACGCGCCAACACCACTACCAGCTCGCGACCTTCGGGGATGGCTGGAAGGTGCCCGCACACATCAACGCGCTCTTCCCCGAAGCCGCGCGCTGTCGACGCTGCGGCGGATGTGACCGCGCTTGCCCCAAGGGCATCGAGGTCGAGCGGATGGTGCACTGCGCGGTCGAAGGCCGCGTCTACGAGGCAGCAGAGCTCTTCGAACACTGCATTACCTGCAACCTCTGCGTCGCGGCTTGCCCCGAGCACATCGAGCCGGCGCAGCTCGGCTTGCTCACGCGGCGGCTCAGCGCGTCGTCGTCCCTGCGCCCTGCGGATCTGATGAGCCGGCTCCTGGAGATCGAGCAGGGACGTCAGCCCATCGTCTACGCGGCCCCGCCCGACGCCGCTACGCCGCACGACGCCGCGCCCGCAACCACGGCGCACCCAACGACGCTGCAGCGAACGCCAGCGCGGGGCACCTCGGGGACGGACGACCCATGAGCGGAGCAGATCCTGGGGCAGGGATCCCCTACGAGCGCGCTCTCGCGGCGTGGCGAGCCTTCCCCGAAGACGGCCCTGCCCCGCTGCTCGACGCGACGACGGCGAGCGAGGTGCTCCGCGCGTTCCATCCGGACTTCCAGGACGAGACGACGACGCGGCTGCGCGTCGGTCCCTCCGCGGGCGCACGCTGCCCTCGCGGCTTGGCTGCGCTGCTCGAGGCCAACGCCGTCGTCCAGGACGTCGACATCGCCGGCGCGCCGGTCCTCGAAGCGGACGTGCTGGTGCTCGGCGGTGGCGGAGCCGGCACGGTGGCAGCCCTGGAGGCAGCGAGGCTGGGCGCGCGGGTGCTCGTCGCCTCCAAACTGCGAATAGGCGACGGCAACACGGTGATGGCCGAGGGAGGCATCCAGGCGGCGGTGGGCGCCGACGACAGCTTGCAACGACACTTCGACGACACCTGGCGGGGCGGCGGGTTTCGAGGGGACCCAGAGCTCGTGAAGACCCTCGTGGCGGAGGGGCCCGCGGTCATCCGCTGGCTGATCCAGGAGGGCATGAGCTTCGATCTGGAGGAGGGCACGGAGCGCCTCGGCGGGCGGCTGCGTCGCGCCCGCCCCGGCGGCGCCACCGCGGCGCGACTGCTGTCGTTCCGCGATCTCACGGGCCTCGAGCTGATGCGTGTCCTTCGGGAAGCGCTGCTGCTCCAGCCCGGCATCGACGTCCTCGAAGCACACGCTGGCCTCGAGCTCCTCACGGACGAGGAGGGCCGGTGTGCTGGCGCCGTGCTGTTCGATCTCGAGGGGGGACAGCTACGGCTCGTGCGAGCCGCGTCGACGATCCTAGCGACGGGCGGCGCGGGGAGGCTCCATCTGGAGGGGTCCCCCACATCCAATCACTTCGGTGCCACCGCGGACGGGCTCGTCCTGGCGTACCGAGCCGGGGTGCCCCTGCGGGACGTCGACAGCTTCCAGTATCACCCCACCGGACTCGCCTGGCCCCAGCACCTCGAGGGCGCCTTGATCAGCGAGGCGGCGCGTACGGCCGGAGCGCGCTTGCGCAACGGGCACGGCCACCGCTTCGTGGAGGAGCTGGCGCCCCGGGATGTCGTCGCCTCCGCCATCTTGCGAGAGCTGGACGAGGGGCGCGGCGTTCGACGGGACGGCGCCCACGGCGTACTTCTCGACACCCCCGAGCTAGAGCAGCGCCACCCCGGCATCTTGGAGAAGCACCTCGTCACCCTCTCCCACCTAGCCGCCCGCGCCGGCGTCGATCCCCGCGCGGAGCCGCTCCTGGTCCGGCCGACCCTGCATTACCAGAACGGCGGCGCCGCGATCGACACGAACGGCGCGACGTGCGTCGCGGGGCTGTGGTGCGCCGGTGAGCTCGCAGGCGGCATCCATGGTCGGAACCGCCTCATGGGCAACGCCTTGCTCGAGCTGGTCGTGTTCGGCAGGCGCGCAGGGCACGAGGCGGCCGCAGGGGCCACCGCGCGGCCTCGCTCCGCGGGGCTCACCCACCTCGCCGCGTGGGAGCGGGGGCTGATGGGCGCGGGGCTCTCCCTCGACGTGCGGGCGCCGATCGTGTTCTCCCCTCAGGCGAACTTCGACGTCGCCGCGCAGCTCGATCGCCAGAGGAGACGCCCATGAAGGTCCTCACGGACGAACGCCTCCAGGTCACCGATCTCGACGACTGGTTCGCCGCCGGGGGAGGGACGGGCTTGCGCCGCGCCCTCGCGCAGCCCACGGCGATCCTCGGTGAGCTCCAGGCTGCCGAGCTGCGTGGCATGGGCGGCGCTGGCTTCGCGACCCACGTGAAGTGGGCGGCGGTCGCCCGCGAGCCGGCGGCGCGCAAGTGGGTGCTCTGCAACGGCAACGAGGACGAGCCGGGCACGTTCAAGGATCGTTATCTCCTCGCTCGCACACCCCACCAGGTCATCGAGGGCGCCCTGATCGCCGCCGTGGCCACAGGCAGCTGTCAGGTGGTGCTCTACGTCAACCCCCGGATCCGGGACGCGCTGGAGATCCTCGAGCGGGCCGCGCTCCAGTGGACCCACCACCCCCTGCTTCGGCAGGTCGGCGACGCCGTCGGCCGAGACGTGACCCTCTCGGTCCGAGCGAGCTCGGGGCACTACGTGGGCGGAGAAGAGACCGGAGCGATCGCCAGCGTCGAAGGCGGCTTCCCCTTTCCGCGCCACAAGCCACCGTGGCCCGCGGAGACCGGGGTGAACGACGAGCCGACCCTCGTGAACAACGTCGAGACCTTGGCGCTCGCCTGCCACGTGCTGTGGCGCGGAGCCGCTTGGTTTCGGGGGCTCGGGCGCACCGCGCCAGGGACGAAGCTCTACTCCTTGTCGGGAGACGTGGTGCGTCCGGGGCTGCACGAGCTGCCCATGGGTACTCCCCTGCGCGAGCTCGTCTTCGATCATGGCGGGGGCATGCTGGCGGGCAGGGAGCTCAAGGCGGTCTTCACGGGTGGCCCCTCCAACACCTTGCTCACGGCTGGGGATCTCGACGTCCCCCTCGACTTCGATAGCCTCCGCGATCGCGGCTTTCGGCTCGGCACGGGCGCGATGATCGTCGTCAGCGAGGGCACGAGCATCGTGCGCAAGACCGCGGACTACATCTCCTTCTTCGCCGAGAGCTCCTGCGGACAATGTCCGCCCTGCAAGGTGGGCACCCACCAGGTGGCCCGCATCCTGCGACGCATCGAGAGCAACGAAGGCCGCCCAGAGGACCTCGAGACCCTCGACAGCTTCGCGCGCCTTTTGCCAGGGAGCGGACGCTGCGGGCTGGTGGACGGCGCCGCCACCGTGCTCGCGAGCTCGCTCCGTTCCTTTCGCGCCGAGTACGAGCGCGCCCTCGACAAACGCTCTCGCTGAACGGTCGACGCGAAGACACCGCGTCCCCCATCCCCGATACCTTAGGCGCGGGCGCCGCCCGTCAAGCTCGGCCGCTCCCTTGATAGCCAGCGGCGAGGCTTTCGCGAGCACCGGAGCGGAGCGGGAGTGCACGAAGTCCAGCACGCTGGACGGAGTGCACGGAGGCCTACGGCCCTCGCCCCTGGCGAGGGAGCGCCGCAGGCGCAGTGAACGTACGTGGGTACTTGAGCACCGGAGCGCAGGGCCCCTTCCCCGAGGATAGGGCGAAGCCAAAACCCGAGATCGGCGGGCGTCCTGGTCCGTCAAGATACCGGCGATGCCGCGTCCCCCGGGAGGGGGGCCCGTTGCACGATCTCTCTCCTCGGGCAGGCGTGGGCCCTCGAGCAGGCGTGGGTCCTCGAGCAGGCCTGCTCCTCGAGGAGACCTGGCAATCGTGCGCTCGCACCGGATGTTTCGACAATCAGCGGCATTTAGGGGGTCGCGGGGCAGAAACGTGAACCGATCTGCGGTCGTCGTGTGACATTCCTGGGAGCGTTGCCACTGGGCCGCTCCTTCAAGACCGTGAAAGCCCACAAGAATCAAAGTCATTGGTTGCGTATCTCGAGCTCGTTCTGGGGCGCCTTGCTGTTGTTCCTGCCCGCATGCCAAGGGGAACCAGAGACGGGGGGACCTCCGGGAGATCCCGGACCCTCACAAGGGACGGGCGGAAGCGGGCAGCTGCCGTCCAGCCCAGGCGGCACCGGCGGCACCGGCGGCACCGGGGACTCCTGCGGCAACGCCTGCGCCGGAGACCTGTTCTGCTCCCAGGGGAGCTGCGTCTCCAGCTGCGCTCCCGGTGAGGAGGCGTGCGGACAGAGCTGCGTGACGACCCAGGGGAACGATCCGAACAACTGCGGCGCCTGCGGCAACGTCTGCACGGGGGGCCGCGTCTGCGTGACGGGCGCCTGCGAGTGCGATGGGGAGCGCAGCTGGGACGGCACCTCCTGTGCGTGCCCGAGCGGTACGAGCTGGACCGGCTCGTCGTGCGAGGAGGGCGCCGCGGGGATCTTCGACGAGTGCCGCTTCCACTTCGGCGCGATCGACTCCTACGCCCGCGACAACCCGAGCATCCGCGATCAGATCGACTTCTTCACCCCCGGCTGGATGGGCTTCTCCACCACCTTCGATCAGCAGTACGTGTGCGACGACACGGCGCCCGGCGGCCCCCTGGAGGGCAAGGTCCCGGTGGTCGTCGCCTACGTGGCCGCGTTCTATTCGAAGCTCCAGTTCGGGCGCTGCGACTGCAACGTGTACACGTGCGGAGACGTCAACGGGCGTACCAACGATCTCTGCAACTTCGGGGCCGCGGACATCCAGCAGAACCTGAGCACGATCGTGGACATCTACCGGAGCTACGCCGAGGGCTACCGGGACTGCTACGGCACGAGCCGACCCATCATCTTCGCGATGGAGCCGGACTGGTACCAGTACACGTACGACAACCAGACGGACCCTCTGAGCACCGCCGAGGCAGCGAGCTTCATGAAACAGTTCGTGGACGCCATCCGGGAGCACTTGCCCAACGCGGCGTTCTCGATGGACCTCTCCCCCTGGGTCGCGCCGAACAACGGCATGGATCACGGGGCGCAGTGGTACGGCCACTTCGACATGAGCCAGTTCACGTTCATCAACACCTCCGGCGGCAGCACGGAGGCCGCCAACACCCGCATCCGGCAGGAGAACAACATGACCTGGGCCGGCGTCAGCCAAGCCACGGGGAAGCCCATCCTCGCGGACACGGGTTACGGCGCCAACGGGGTCTCCGCGGGGCACGACGCCAACTGGGACAACCCCGCGTACATCAACGCCCGCATGAAGGACGGCGTCGTGTCCATCAGCCAGTACAACCCGAACGCGAGCTGGGGCAGCACCATCTCCGCGCTTCGTGGTCAGCTAGACACGCCGAAATTCTGCCCGTGACGAGCGCGCGCTCCCTGCTCGCCTTCCCCTCGGCGTGGGCTCGCGCGGGGCAGACCCGAGCAGTGGCGCGCGCCGCCTGGTTGGTGGCGGCCCTGCTCGGGTTGTCGGCCTGCGACGCGGATCGATCGCCGGCGTCCAGTTCCGAGGCTCCACTTTCCGATGGCGCGCCGCACGCCGCGGCCGTCGAAGACGTCGCCGCCGGGCTCGTCGTCGCCCCCGCCAGCCTCTCCCTTGGCTCCCCCGTCCAGTACGACCCCGTCCAGTACGACGAGGTGCGCCGGCCCCTCGCGCTCTCCAACCGGAGCGTGGACGCCGTGTCCCTCCTCGACGTCGACGCGGGACACAGCTGCACGGTGGCGCCCCCCACCGCTTCCCTCCCCGTGAGCCTCCCCGCGGGCGAGAGCCTCGCCCTCGAGCTGCGCTGCCGACCGCGCATCCATGGCATCTTCGTCGATCGGGTGCGCCTGCGCACGAGCGCCCCGGACCAGGAGGAGCTGTGGGTGGTGGCGACCGGCCAGGTCGTGCCCGCGGTCGTCTTCGATCGGGAGTTCCTCGAGGTGCGCCTCCCCTTTGGCGCTCGACAGGTCGAAGA
>JAEWOQ010000282.1 GCA_023460875.1 Pseudomonadota bacterium | reverse complement strand
TTCTCGCTCCGCTCCGGGAACAACTCCTCCGGCCTCGCTGCAAAGCATCGCCCTTCGACGTCTTCGCCCATGCCCCCTCCTGAACCCCTTCGCTCCCGTTTTCCCTGCTTATAGGTCTTAGGCACCGCCGTCGAGCTCACTGACAAGCAGTACTCCGCGCGCTCGAGCAGCGTCGAGATAGGCTCATACGTCAGCTCGAAGTTCGCGGGAATCGGCCTTCGGTTCTGGAGCTCATCCAGTAGCTCCTCGTAATGATACGTCACCTTGTGGACCGTGCTTTCGGACAAGCGATGTCGAGGCTTCAGGTACACCATCCTCTCCGGATATCGCCGTGCCAGGTCCATCAAGCGTTCGACGACATAGGCACGCTGCGCCTTTAGGTCAGGCCAGGTCGGTTGTCCGGCGAAGATGAACGCACCTTGGTCGTCGCGGCGTCCACCGACGTCCCGTGCCTGCACAGACGCGTCCAGCATAGGCAAGCCGGACAAGAGCAGGTTGTCGGCGGGGAAGCCGAGGCCCTCGGCCGTGCCTCGGAAGAGCTCGTAGTCATGCCGAGAGTTCAGAAAGACCACGTCGAGCCCCTGCCGATGGAGGAACCCTTCGACATGTTTCTCGAGAACGAGGCCACAGTATCCACCGAAGAGGACGGGACGCTTGGTCCGTGGAGCGCTGCCCAAGCTCCTGTTGAGGCTCCTCAAGACATCCCAGAGGTCACCGCCGGGTAGGCTCAGCAGGAGCGCGTCCGACTCCCAGATACTCGGCTCCGACGCAAGGCGCTGGAGGGGCACCTTCGAGACGTGGTCGCGGATGCCGATCTCCGCCAGGTACTCGCTCGATGTCTGATCGAGCGTCACGTCGAGCTGCACGAAGCGGACCGCGTAGCCACGCTCCCGAAAAATCTTCGCCAGCGGCAGCGCCGCCTTCGGGTAGGAATCGTATGCGAAGAGGACTGTGAGCGTTCTATTTGAACCTGGCATGGTCGAGTCGGTCTGCTTTCGCGGACTCCTGCACGAGTGTATCCTCGAGAGCCGAGCGCCGAAATGCCGGAGGGTGGGTCAGCCCCGGGTCAGCCCCCTCGTTGCTGTACTGCCTTGAGCGCGGACCGCGCCGACCTTCGCATCCAAGGATTTTTGTGGTCGGCGGCGATGGACTCCAGGAACGGCGCGGCTCGCTGATCGCCCACCCGCTCCAGCACATTAATGACCGGGAATAGGCGCTTTGGGTCCTTCCCCCACTCCACGAGCTGCGGAGTCATTCCCGGCCCGTCGAGCCGGGCCAGCGCGACGATCACCGCTTCGACCCATCGTGCTAGAAGCGCCGGGGCGGCCTCTTCCCCGTCGAGCATGGCCTCCAGCTTGCCCCGCGCCGCTGGTCCTCCTACCGCCCCCAGCGCCCGCGCCGCAGAAACCCCGACCCAGTCGCTCTCATGCTCGAGCAGAGGCAGCACCTTCCGCTCGAGCGCAGCTCGAAAGGCGGGCTCGAGCCCCTCCACCGTGCCGAGGGTCCGCGCCAAGAGCCCATCCCGCCCCGTGTCGTCCTCGACCAACGCGCAGTCCAGGTGGCGCTCGAGCGGGGCGGCGAACGAGTCGGAGTCATTTGCTGTGCCCACGAGAGAGAGCCAGGCACCAGCGAGCGGTGACGCGCAACGGTCGGCAACCTCCGCTAGCCGACCGGCCATGAACCCACGGTCAAGACCTTGTGCCTTCATATTCATGCGAGCCAGCTCGGTGACCAGTTCGACCTCCTCGTCGCGCCCCCGATACTCTCGAAGGAGATCCATCGCGCGCGCCGCCCAATGCTTCCGGTTCGTCGTGTATAGGTGGGAGAGCATGAGCAGCCGGTGCTCGAACCGTTGGATGTCAGCATACGCTGCCTCTGCCTTGGCCAGGATTTCGGGATCTCGACTGAGCGCGACGAGCTCGAGCAAGAACCTCAGTCGCGGAGACGACATCTCATCGAGCGACCCGTCGAGGCGAGCGCCAAGCGCCTCCAGGGTTCGTCGGTCCTCCAGCTCATCCCCGAAGAGACTCGGATTTCGCCTCACGAACTCGAAGATGAGCCTCTGGTCCACGGCTCTGTCCAGCCCCAGGAGGTCCTCGACCTGGGCTGCATCCCTGCGCGTGTGGATGAAGAAGCCACGGCTAGCGGTCTCGAACACCAACCGGTGTTCCTGCGTGAGGAGGCCGAACTGGTCGCCCTTGGCCGAGCTCACATAGAGCGCGCGGTTTGACTCCGTCGCTAGCGAGCTCATCTCAGGTACCAAGCTGCGGCCCCTCACTGGCGGCGCGCTCGGATCGTCCAACAACTCGAAGATGGTGGGAACGATGTCGATGTTCCCGACGAGGGCGCTCACCTCGCCTGAGCTACCGCCCGGCACCCAGATCGCGAGCGGGGCATGCAGCATCTCCTCATAAACGCCGTGGCCGTGCCGCTCGAGCCCTCGTTCCCCCAGAAACTCTCCATGGTCAGCGGTCAGGACGATGAGCGTGTCGTCCAGCAGCTTCCGCTTGCGCAGCTCGGACACCACACCGCGGAGCTGCCCATCCAGGTAGCGTACCGCCGCACGATACCTTTCTGCCCTAGTCGCGCTCTTCGGGTGCCGCTTCTTGCCAATGAAGTAGGGGTCATGCACGCCAAAGTAATGGAGCCACAGCAGGAAGGGCTCTCCCTTCACGCGATCGAGCGTACGCCGGGTGCGCTTCAAGAAGCTGCCCTGATCTTGTATCCCACGATACGCGTCCACCCACTCGAAACCTTCGAGGAGTGAGCCCGCGTCGTCCGCGTTGGGCGTCGTGAACCAAGACGGGATCACGGCCACCGGCGTAAGGCCGACTTGCCTCGCCCGCTGGGCCAGTGGGACGCCCAGCTGCACGCTGTCTTCGAATGCCTCGCGCGAGTAGAAGGTCGGCGGCATTGACCTGTTCGTCCGGCTCGCCTGCGAGTAAGCGTTCGTGAACCGGTACGCCGACGACAGCCACTCATCCAGGAAGGGCGTGTCCCCCGGCTGCATGTAGTAAGCGGTCTCCTGTCCATCGCCCGGGTACAGCGCATCGCCCCGCAGGGTGTCCACCACGATGAGCACGACGTTCTTCGGCTTCTTCCCCAGGGAACCCCGCGGCGGCCGCGGCGGCTCTCCGGCGTCGTCCAGCGCGATGGTCTGCCGGAGCATGTTTTGATCTGCGGGCGGCAAGATCTCCGCAAAGATCAGGGCGAGGGCTGGGGAGCCTCGTAAGGCGATCTGCCGAGCTTTCGGGCTCGTCGTCCAAGCGCCAGCCGCCAAGAGCACGACCGCCGCCGCGCCAGCGAGCGCCACCGGAAGGCCCGCTCGGAAACGAACCTTGTGCAAAGACCGCTCGACGGCGACCAAGCTCAACGCCGCCGATGTCAGGTACAAAGCGACATGAAAGCTTGGATAGAGACCCACCAAGAAGCTCCGATTCACGAGAGCGCCCAGGCCCGCCGCGATCAGCCAGAGGGCTGACCAACCTCCCCAGCGGGCCCAGACGACATGCGCGGTCGCCACAGCAACGCCCATCACGGCGCCGACGCTCACCGCATATCGCAGAGGCCCCGCGAACCACTGCTGCGCGATCCAGTCGCCCGACGTGACATCCCGGCCGAGCGCCAGACTGGGCGCCACGGCCGCCAGCGCGAACAACGCCCCGAAAAGGAGGATACGGCGCACGCTCCCCTCGGCGAGCGCCCAACGCCGACTCAGGTGGTCCACGAGCGTCGCGATCGAGAAACCTACGAGCCACAGCCCCAACAGCGCGAAGACGTGACTCTGCATCACGCGTCCTGCGGCGCCCCACGACGGCAGGGTCCCGCCGACGATCTTCGTCAACCCGACATCGAGCCCGCTGAGCCAGACTCCGCTGAGGAGTAGGGCGAGAGCCCACCTGCCCAATCGCTTCGCTGTCACATTCACGAGGCGTACAGATACCAGATCGCCACATTTCCGGCTACCGACGCGCCGCCCAATGCGGGCCTCCCACACGGCGGCCGTCGCAGCCCAAGCCAGCTCAGCGTGGGTCAGCTTAGCTCAGCTCAGCCTTCATCTCGTCCTTCAGGCCTGCCGCCCAGCTCGGCCTCATGGGCCCGTGCCATAAGCCCCGCCGATCTGCCCCTCGCGAAGAGACCGACCACATGTTTTACTCCCCGTTGGGAGGGGCGATGCGGAAGACCACCAGGGAACTTCTCCATCACTATTTAGACGGGCTCGAGATCAGCGGGGACGTCTTGGAGATCGGGGACACAAGCTGGCGAAGCGCGCCGCTCCAGACTTTCCCACGCCTCGCTTCAAGTATCTCGAGAAGGGCTACGACCTATCGGAGCGCCGGCACGACAAGCGCGGCTTCTGGCAGAGCGGCCTGGACTCCGTCCCAGTCGATGATCTAGGTGGCTTCCGTGAGAACTGGGCCGTCTATCATGTCGCGCGCAAG
>JAEWOQ010000281.1 GCA_023460875.1 Pseudomonadota bacterium | reverse complement strand
GGCCGCCGGCGCGCGCGACGTAGAGCTGCTGACCCCCGACGGCCCGAGAACCTTTCATCTCGGCGACGCCGGCCTCGTGGAGGCGCTCTTCGCCACCACGGGGCTGCTCGTCAACGGGCCGGCGTGGACCGGTATCCCGGAGCACTACCGCTTCGTGTTGTCCGTCCCGCAGGAGGTCTTCGATGACGCGCTCTCCGCCATCCAGAGCTTCCACCAGCTGGTCGAGCGCGCTCACGGAGGAGTCGCTGACAAGACGACCAGTGAGGGGCCTCGATCCTCGTCGCGGCCCTGATCAGCGCCCCCACCCGTTATAGAATAGGTAGATGACGCCGATGTGATCGTGGAACCAGCTGCCGAGCTCCTTGCGGCTCCTGAACATGTAACCGCCCTCGAGCCTCGTGGTGGAGCTCAGCACCGCGGTGAGCCCAGCCAGGAGCCGATTTTGGTTGAAGCCCTCGTCGTTCAGCGTGATCAGCACCTCGTTCCAGACGAACGGGAGGACCCGGTGCTCTTGCGGCGCGTAGCTGATACGGAACTGGTTCCGATAACGGAGAGCGTCATCGCTGTCGCGCCAGCGGTACTCGAGGCGGTTGCGATCCGCGAAGGCGAACGCCCCCCAGCGCCAATGGAGCGTCGGCTCGAGCTCGACGCGGCGCTCCTCGTCGAAGGCGCCGCTCGCCAGGTGATCCGCGTACACGGTCGCGTTCAGGGCGACGACCAGCCAGGGCGTCAGGTCGAACATGGGCCCGAACCGCAGGAACACTTGATGCAAACCATCCCGGCGTCCGCTGAAGCGCGTGTCGTTGAACAAGCGGAAGGTCGTGCGCACGGGGAACTCCTCCGCGGTCGCTACGGGGAGGCGCATCTCGGACCAAAGCCACAGCTCGTGGTCCGCCCGCGCCGTCCGCGGCAGCCCCCAACACACAAGGAGGACGGCGCCCAGGAGCGCTTCTCGAGAGGCCCAGGAGGTTCGTTCGACCCAGGAAGCAGGCTTCCTCATGTCTTCCCGTCGAACCCGAGCGCCGCCGCGCCGCTGAGATGTCGTGTCCACGTGGCGCGTTCCCCTCTCGAGGGGAATGCGCAGCCCAGCTCCAAGCAAGCGTGGTCGGTGATCTCCAGTCGTATTCCGGCCATGATTCAAACCTCGTCGTGTTGCGTTCCCCTCGGGGGAGGAGCGGCTCTCCCGAGACGAACGGGAGCACCAAGCCGGGCATCCTACCCGACGGGCCGGATGGCGACACCCTCCGCGCATCCCCGACGCGAGGCGCTCCTCCGCGCGAAGTCGACGTGAGCCCGGATCAGCTGAGCGTGGGGCGCGGAGGCGCCGGACGGCGCACCCTCGGGAGCTTCGACGACGATGTCCGTCCGATCCTCGTAGGCCAGGACCTCGAAGCCACGGCAGTTCGGGGATCTTCCCGATCACCCCGCGTCGTCGGCGCAGGGGCCCGCGGCGGCCACCGCGGTGCCCGCCGCGTTCGCCACGCAACGATTGGAGTGGGTCTTGCCGTCGCAGCCGCACACCGGCACGTACTCGCGGGTGCACATCTCGGGTCGCGGTCGGCACACGCCGCTCTGGTCGGCGGCGCCGCAGTGCGCGCCCAGGGCGTAGTCACAGAACTCGCCCTCGGCGCACCCGGGCGCGGGCCCTGGACCCTGGAGCCCTCCGCAGGAGAGCTCTCCGTCCGTGCCGTCGTCCGCTGGCGCGTCACCTTCGTCGTCTCCGGGCGACGACTCCTCATACGGCGCGGCCTCTCCTGTGGGCTCGACCCCCGACGAGGAAGGATCCGAAGACGGGCGCCCGCCGCACCCTATGACGAGGAGGAGGGCGCCGGGGAGGAGGAGGGCGCCGGGGAGGACGAGGGCAGGAAGGAAGGGCGTGTGCATCGGCGGGAGTCTACGTGATGCCCCCAACGCCGTCGCTCCCGCAGCTACGGTGCGCGAGGCCTCGCGATTTGCTCTTGGCGGACCGACGGCCGCCCATATACTGCTCGCATGAGCAGTGAAACGGTGAACTACGACAGTGATCCCGTGCTCCAGCTGGAGCACGAGGGCGTCGACTATCGGCTCGACGCTGGAAAGCAGGGGACGGCGCTCTGCGTGTCCACGCGGCCCTCGGGCGCCTGGGACTGGGAGTACGTCGCCGAAGCCCAGTGGGACCCGATGGGGCTGCGTTGCAAGGCGCTGGACCGAGCGCTCAGGGAGCACCTGACCCGCGCTCTGCGGGCCGCCCTGGAGGAGGCGGAGAGCTGACGGCGATTGGAGTCTCCGGCGTCGCCTCGATCCGTCCCCGGGGCGTCTCTACGGCGCGCCGGAGGGCGTCCGCGAGAGCTCGCCGTGCCCCCGCGCGCCTTCGGACATTGCCAACGCGCAGCCCGCTCGGTACCCATTCGCCTTGTCTCAACGACGAGGAGCTCGAGCGGCGCCGCCTCCCTCGACGCGGAGGCCACGAAGGCCGCAGAGCCGAGCTCGTCACCGATCCGAAGAACATGTCCTCACTGCAAACCCTCCTCGGCGCTGCTCAGCAGCACCTCTATCCCAACTACCGCCAACCTGCGCTCGTGATCGAACGTGGCGAGGGGGTCCGACTCTGGGACACGAGCGGCAAGCAGTACATCGATCTCTACGCGGGCATCGCCGTGAGCGCCCTTGGTCACGCTCACCCGGAGCTCGTAGAGGCGATCTCCCAGCAAGCTGGGAAGGTCCTCCACCTCTCCAACTACTACTACAACGAGCCGAACATCCTGCTCGCCGAGAAGCTCTGCGGCATGGCCCGCATGGATCGCGCCTTCTTCTGCAGCTCGGGCACGGAGGCGATCGAGGCGGTGCTCAAGGTAGCTCGTCGCCATTTCTTCGCGCAGGGTCAGGCGGAGCGCTACCGCGTGATCGCCTTCCACAACGCGTTCCACGGTCGAACGCTGGGCGCGCTCGCGGTCACAGGACAGCCGAAGTACCGCGACGGCTTCGGGCCGCTCCCGGGGGTCACCCACGTGCCCTACGGCGACGCCGAGGCGGTGCGTAGGGAGATGGGCCCGGACGTGGCGGCCATCCTGGTGGAGCCGGTCCAGGGGGAAGGCGGCGTGACGCCAGCCCCGGCGGGCTTCTTGCAGGCCCTCCGCCAGATCGCCGATGAACATGGCGCGCTGCTCCTCGCGGACGAGGTCCAGACGGGGGTCGGTCGGACGGGGACCTTCCTCGCCTGCGAGCAGGCGGGAGTGGAGCCGGACGCGGTCGCCCTGGCCAAGGCCCTGGGGGGCGGGATGCCCATCGGCGCGATGTTGTGCAAGGAGAAGCTCGCGGAGGCGCTCCCTCCGGGCGCCCACGGATCCACCTACGGGGGCAATCCCCTGGCCAGCGCCGCCGCGCTCGCCGTGCTCCAGGTCATCGAGCGGGACGATCTGATGGCCCACGCCGCGCGGACGGGCGAGTACCTCGCCGGCCGCCTGCAGGAGCTCGTCGAGAAGCACGCGGCTGCCGAGTCCCAGCGAGGTCTGGGCCTGCTACGAGCCCTGGTGCTGCGGGACGGCATCGACCCCCGGGCGCTGCTCGAGAGACTGCGGGAGGAGGGCGTCCTGCTCACCGTGGCCGGAGGCACCGCGCTCCGGTTCACCCCGCCCCTCATCATCCAACGGAGCGACCTCGACGAAGCCCTCGGCGCCGTCGATCGCGTCCTGGGAGAGCTATCGTGACTCGCCATTTCCTCAACCTCTCGGACCTGGGGCGCGACGGCCTCATCGCCACCCTCGACCGCGCGGATCGCCTGAAGGCACACCGCGGCACGACCAACGAGCGCCCCCTCGCGGGTAAGAGCGTCGCCCTCGTGTTCGAGAAGGCGAGCACGCGGACGCGCCTCTCCCTCGAGGTGGCGGTCGCCGAGCTCGGCGGACACCCCGTCGTCATCACGAGCCAAGGCTCGCAGCTCGGGCGGGGCGAACCCTTGAAGGACACCGCGCGGGTCCTGACCCGGATGGTCCACGCGATCACCCTGCGCACCTCCGACGAGTCCCGCATCCTCGAGGTGATGGAGTACTCGACGGTGCCGGTGCTCAACGCCCTCACGGATCAGAGCCACCCCATGCAGCTCCTCGCGGACTTGCAGACCGTACGAGCGCACTTCGGCAAGCTCGAGGGGCTGACTTACGCCTGGATCGGGGACGGCAACAACATGGCCAGCTCCTGGATCGAGGCGGCAGGGCTCCTGGGGCTGCACCTACGGCTGGCGTGCCCCGAGGGCTACGATCCCGACGAGCGGTTTTTGAAGGAAGCGCGGGAGCGGGGCGCTCGCCTGGAGCTGGTGCGGAGCGCGGCCGAGGCGGCGCGGGACGCTCACGTCGTGAGCACGGACGTCTTCGCGAGCATGGGCCAGGAGGAGGAGAGCGCCACCCGCCTGCGCGCGTTCGAGAGCTTCCAGGTCGATCGGGCGCTGCTGCAGCGGGCCGCCAGCGACGCGGTGGTGCTGCACTGCCTGCCCGCTCATCGCGGCGAAGAGATCGAGGCGGAGGTCCTCGAGGGTCCGCAGAGCATCGTCTGGGATCAAGCCGAAGCGCGCCTGCACACCGCGAAGGCGGTGCTGCTCTGGGCGTTGGGCATGGATGGCTGAGATCGGGCCTGCCCCACGGCACGTCGGCTGCGGCACCTGCGGCAAGCCTGTCGACGCGCTGCGGGCACCGCGCGTGCGCTGCGTCGACTCGCGCCTGTGGTTCTTCTGCTCCGTCGAGCACGCGGAGTCCTTCGACTTGGGGAGCGCCCCCGTGCCTCTCCCGGAGCATGGCTTCGAGGCGGCCCAGCGCACCTGGGGTCTCCCAGCTGGTCTCCCAGCTCCCACCCAGCTCCCTTCGGTGGAGCCGCTCGAGAGCGCGAGCGTTGGGCCCCCCACTATCCGCTCCCAGGATCTGTCCGATGCCTTCGAGCCCGGCTCCATCCACGTGGAGGAGCGGTCACCGAGCGCCGTGGAGCCCCCGGCCGTGTCCCGGACGCCGCCTCCGCCGAGCGTAGCTAGCCCGCTGCCACCATCGGTCCAGACGAGCCCCCCGCCTTCGGCACGGTCCGCGGCTCCCGGTGGATCGGCGCCCAGCGCCTCCTCCTCGGGGCGAGGCGCGCCGGCACCTCCTACCGCCGCCTCCACCTGGGATCCTCCAGCGTCCCAGGCCCCCCCGCGCTCGTCCGCGTCGCTCCCCGGGAGCGTCCACGCGCCCCCGACGCTCCCCGCCGCGACCAACTCGCTGGGAGGACGCGACCCAGCATCGCGCGCCCAAGACTCCCAGGATCTGCTCCTGCTCGGCATCGCTGCGGTGAGCGGAGCCTTCGGCATCGCCCTCACGCTCGCCGGGCCCTCCGCCGCCGCGCAGACGGGGCGCCTCGCCGTCGTCGCCGCAGGGGCGGGTGTGCTCGTGGCCCAGGCGCTACTGAGCCCCCGGGATCCCCGCCAGCTCGACCGCGTGTCGTTGCTCCTGAGCCCCGTGATCACCACCGTGATCGCGGCCACGGCCCACCTGGGGGCCCATCCGGACGCGCCGGCCGCGCTCACGGTGGCCAGCGCCGTCATCATCGCCAGCGCGGTAATCACCGGCCTGGTGCAGCGGTTCACGCAGGTCGTCGATCGAGGTCGACGCTCCCTGGCCGATCGCCTGCACCTGCAGGCTCGTCGCCTCAGCGGCCACGTCACCGAGCATTGCTCCGCAGACGAGCTCCGACCCGGCGAGGAGATCCTCGTGGAGGCGGGCGAGCTCGTCCCCGCGGACGGCACGGTCGTGGCGGGACGCGCTCAGGTCGTCCCCTGGCTCGGCGCCAACCGCTCGGAGACGCGCGTCGAAGGGGAGCCGATCCCGGCGGGCGCCTTGATCGAGGAGGGTGCGCTCCGCATCGTGACGGGCTGGACCGGATCGGACCGAGCCTGGCTGCGGCTGACCGCAGATCCGGGGCGCCGTGTCGATCTGTGCTCGTCCTCGGCGCGGGCTGGCTACCTCGCCGCCCAGCGAGGCGGCCTGGCGGCGGCGGGGCTGGTCCTGCTCGCCGGTGTCGCGCTCGGAGGGGATGGGCTCTTCTTCGCCCTGGCGGCCGCGGCGGTTCATGGGGCGTTCGCCCACGCGGGGCTGGCCGAGCTCGCAGCAGCCCGGATGGGGCGAGCCAGCTTGGAAGGGCTCGATCACGGGATCGCGTTCCACGCGGCGGAGCACCTGGACGACGCGGGCCGCGTGACGGTGGCGGCCCTCTGCGCCCGCGGCACCGTGCTCTTGGGGGAGCCCGAGGTCGCGGGCTTGGAGCCTCTGGACCAGCTCTCCCCCGAGGAGCTGCTCGGGCTCGCCGCCGGAGCGGAGAGCGCCGTGCATCATCCCGTCGCGACGGCGGTGCTGCGCGCAGCTCGAGCCCGTAATGTCCGACCCGACGCCACGCGTAACCACAATCCGGTCGCTGGCCTCGGCGTCACCGCGGTGACCTCCACGGGCAAAGGGCTCGTCGTCGGGAGCCGAGCCCTGATGCTCCGGGAAAAAATCAGCGTGGCCCGGGCCGAGAGCCGCATCACGGAGCTCGAATCCATGGGGCGCACCTCGCTGCTCGTCGCGGTGGACGGGCGGTTGGCGGGCATCCTCGCGCTGCAGGACGGGCTTCGGCCCGGAGCGCGCGCCGCCGTCCAGCACCTCCTCGACCTCGGGGTGGAGCCGGTCCTGCTCTCGGGAGACTCCCGCGAGACGACGGACGCCATCGCGCGCAGCATCGACATCGAGCACGTGCGCCCGGAGCTGCCCGCGACGCAACGCGGCGAGGAGGTCCGTCAACTCTCCGAGGGCGGCGCGGTCGTCGCCGTGATCGGCCGCAGCCCCGTGGACGACTCCGCGCTCTCGACGGCGGACGTCTCGGTCACCCTGCGCGCCGCAGCCGCCAGCAACGCCGACTGGAGCGTCGGGATCGCCTCCGACGACGTACGAGACGCCGCGAGGGCTTTGCGCATCGCACGACGGGCCCGAGATGGCGCGCGCGCGATGCTCGCCTTGAACCTCGTCCCGCCGACTTTGGCAACCTTGGCCGTGGCCTTCGACCTCGTTTCTCCGGCGGTCGCGCCCTGCGCCGCGCTGCTCGGGACGCTCGCGGCGGTCTTTCGGGCCCGCGAAGACTGACCCCCGCGCCATCTCGTGGTAGTGAACGATACTGTGAGCAACGATCGGGAGGATGCCCACTTCGGCCAGCGTGCGCGAAGTCCAAACCTGGAGCGCCTGCGTCAGGTCCTCGATGACTACATGTCGGAGCGAGGACTGCGCACGACGGAGCAGCGGCGGCTGATCGTCGACACGCTCTTCGAGACCACCGAGCACCTCACCATCGATGAGCTGCTCGAGAAGGTGCGGGCCGTGGATCCCCGGGTAGGGTACGCCACCGTCTACCGCACGATGAAGATGCTGGCGGAGGGGGGCATCGCTCACGAGCTCAACTTCGGTGACGGGGTGACGCGCTACGAGATCGCCGACGAGGACGCCCACCACGACCACCTCATCTGCCAAGAGTGCGGCCACATCACCGAGTTCGAGGAGCCCCTGATCGAGGAGCTCCAGGAGCGGATCGCCGCGCGCTACAGGTTCGTGGTCACCCACCACAAGCACGAGCTGTACGGGCATTGTCGGGAACCTGAGGACTGCGAGCACCGCAAGAGAGCGGCCGACTCGGGGCGCGTCCGACGCTGAGCAGCGTGTCGCCCGAAGCGACGCGCGCCGTCCGGGTCGTGCCAGTGCCCGCGTCCCTCAGGGGCGCGGGTGCCAGTGCCCGCGTCCCTCAGGGGCGCGGGTGCCTGCGCACCGGCACCGTGGCCACGGTCCAGAGGACCCGCCGCACGATCCGCGCGGGATCGCGGACCGAGTGGAAGTGGGTGACCCGCTCGTCCTCGGGAGGATAGAACACGGAGATCGGCTCCTGGACGATGGGCAAGCCGTTGCGGGCAAAGCGGAGGATCACCTCGGCCTCGAAGGCGTAGCCAGGATCTCGTGGTTCGAGCTGCAGGGTGCGCTCGACGGGATAGCGCCGCAGACCGCACTGGGTGTCGTGGAGGCGCATGCGGCCGTAGGCGGACAGGAAGACGTTCGAGAACCCGTTCGAGAAGCGGTTGGGCCACGGCGCGCCGTCCCGCCGCAGATCCCGCACGCCGAGGATCAGGGCCTCCTGGGGCGCGGGCAGCAGCTGCAGATGAACGGCCTCCTCCGGTGGGTGCTGGCCGTCGGCGTCCACGGTGACCACGGTCTCGAGCTCCCGTTCCTGCGCCCAGCGCAGGCCCGTGAGCAACGCGGCCCCTTTCCCCAGATTGCGGGGGTGACGGACGAGGGTCGCGCCAGCCGCTTCGGCGCGAGCCCCCGTGTCGTCCCCCGAGCCGTCGTCTACCGTCAGATAGAGCGCCTCCGCTCGCCACTGGCTCCGCTCCGTCTCCGCCAAGCGCTCCATCGCGGTCGTCCACGCGCGCCGCAAACCTCCCACCACGTCCGCGACGCTGTCTCGGGCACGATAGGCAGGGATGATGAAGGCTGCTGTCCGCACGGTGTCCTCGAAGGTCTCTACCCGAGTCCGCACTCAGCCTCCAGCGGCCCTGCCTCCAGCGGCCCTGCCTCCAGCGGCCCTGCCTAGTAGGCGACGATGTGCTTCGGCGGACCCACCCAGTACGTCTTCTCACCGAGCGGAGCCACGAACAGCAGCGACAAGCCGCCCGTCTCCCGGTTCCGCTCGAAACCCACGATGTTCGAGCTCTCCTGGTTGGCTACCAGCAACCGGTCGTCCCCGACGAGGCAGAAGTTCCTCGGGATCCGACCCCGGGTGCTCTCGTGGCTCACGAGGGTGAGGCCGTCGTCGCTCGTCTTGAAGATCGCGATGCTGTCGTGGCCCCGATTCGACACGTAGACGAAGCGCCCATCGGGGCTCACGTGGACATCCGCGCCGCTGTCGTCTGCTCCGCGTGGACCTGGCAGCGTGGACAGCGTCTGGAGCGGTCGCAAGCTCGCGCTCTCGACGACCAAGGTGACCACCGTGCAGTCCAGCTCATCGACGAGGTAGGCGCGGTGCCCCTGCGGGTGAAACGCGAGGTGTCGCGGCCCCGCGCCCCGCGCCAGCGGAACGACGAAGGGCTCCCCCTCCCAGAGCTTCCCGCGCTGGGAATCGAAGCGATAGCAGGCGATCGTATCGCTCCCTTTGTTCGTCACCAGCACGTAGGCGTTGGTGGGATCCGACAGCGCACAGTGCGGCTGGGTCCCCGAGCGTTGCTCATCGCTCAGCGGCCCAAGGCTACCATCGTCCAGGATGGGCCAGAGGCGCACGGTGCCCCCCCCGTAGTTGGCCGCGAGCACCCAGCGTTCGCTGCGATCCACCGACACGTAAGCGGGCCCGCCCGGAGACGCGACCTTCCCGATGAGCACAGGTCGCTCCCCCTCCAGGCGCAGGACCCCGATCGCGTCCTCGCGTTCATTGACCACATACGCGGTGCCGTGGCTGGGCGCGAAGGCCATGAAGGAAGGCAGCGCCCCCGCATCGACGCGATCGCCCACGTGAAGCTCGGCCTCACCGAGCGAGCACGCGAACAAATGTCGCTCTCCCCCCACGTAGATGGTCCGCATGCTCTCCAAGAATAATCCGCGTGAGCGCCCGCACAAATCGCGGAGAAGCTGCTAGACAAGACCGGTGGCCGACCCGGATTTCGAGCTGGATCCAGAGCATTTGGCAGCCCTCTCCCTCCGCGCGAAACATCAGATCCGCCAGCGGATGCGGGTCACGCGCCAGGCCTACCCGTCGACCGCCGTCGCGGCTCGCAGCGCCAAAATCTGTGAACGACTCCTCGCCTTGCCCATCCTCGCGCAGGCCAAGGCGGTCGCGTCGTTCGCGCCTTTGTTGGAGCGCCGTGAGGTCGATCTGAGGCCGTTGGACGAGGCCCTGCGCCAGCGCGGCACCCACCTCTACTATCCATTCATGGATCCCACCCCGACCGGCTTCCGGACGGGCTTCCGGAAGGCTGAACGGCTGGACGACCTCGTCCCCCGCACGCAACCCTTTGCGGAACCGCCTCCAGAGGCTCCTGAAGCGCAGCGCGGCGCCATCGACGTGGTCCTCGTTCCCGCGCTGGCGGCCGCGGCGGATGGTCACCGCGTCGGCTACGGCATGGGCTACTACGACGCGACGCTCCCGGACATCGTGCCGCCCGCGCGCAGCGTCGTGGTCGTCTTCGATTTCCAGCTACTGACGGAGCTCCCCTGCGAGCCCCATGATCACGCCTGCGACTGGGTGGTGACGGACGTCCGGGAAATCGAGGTGCGCAGAGGCGCGCCCTCCGACCCGCGCTGACGACGTCTCTGCGCTTATTGGCACGGGGGGGTTGATCCACGGCCCGCCCGCGGCCCTGCCAAAGCTCGCATCCCCCTGCATCTCGAGGGCTCGAAGAGCAAGCTGCGCATTCACCGCGCGGCGCTCCCGCTGGGCGCGGACGGCTAACCCGGGGCCGCGCGCTCGAGCCCAAACCAAGCCCCGACGCAGCCGAGCGCGAAGCCCACGGGCGCGACGCTGGCTCCGACCACGAGCGCCATGGGCTCGGTGATGCTGAACATACCGAGGGTGACCAGGATCGCCGCGCCCGTCGACCACGCGGGCTCGATCACGCTGCGAGCCCCGCTCGCGCGCGCGACCAGGTACCCCGACACGGGGAACGCCGCCAACAGCGCGGAGCCGAGCAACGCCAGGGGCACGCTGGCGACCAGCTCCGACTCGTCCACCTGAGCGAAGTCTACGCCGTAGCGGTGCCCGATCCACACCGCGGCGGCGAGGAAGGCGAGCGTGACCCCGAGGGTGACGAGGGCTCCCACGAGGATCCAATGCACCATCAGGGGCTGCCCCGTGCCGCGCATGGCTTCGCGCACGGTGCGGACCGACGGCGGCTCGAACAACGATCCACGAGCGCCCCCGCCAGGGGCCGAGCGCGGCGCGCTCGACTCCTGGCGCAGCATCATCCACGTCCCCAGGACCATGAGCAGGAGCACCGGGACGACGACCACGAGCAACGCCGGCCCGCGGCCGAAGACCACGTGATCGTAGCCTCCGTGGATGAGGGCCACGCCTAGCCAGAGCCTCGGCAGAGACCCCCTGCGCCCGCGCCCTAGGGCGTATCCCCACAGGGACGCGAAGAACAGGTGCGCCGGCAACGCGATGGTCGAGCGCAGCACGTCGAGCCAGTCCCGCAGCCCCGCCACGAAGTACGCCGACAACACCTCGCAGGCGGCGAACCCGCTGGCGGCGGCGACCGCGTGCAGGACCCCTACGCGACCGCTCGTGAGG
>JAEWOQ010000280.1 GCA_023460875.1 Pseudomonadota bacterium | reverse complement strand
CCAGGGCGACGCCCGGGGCCCCGGTCGCGGCGATCACGTAGAAGCTGCTCAGCTTCTGCGAGACCTGAAAGGCGAACACGTCCTTGGCGATCTTCTGCTCATAGACCAGCGGGTGAAAGAGGCGGCTGGACTTCCCCTCGGAGAGGACGTTCGACCAGAGATCGAGCTCGGCGTCACCCGGCGCGAAGAGCGCAGGTGTATGCCAGGCGAGGTAGACGCGGGGGAGCTCGACGTCGTCCTGTTTGGACCAATGGACCTCGGAGGACAGCTCGGGCACCGTCGCGGCGGGTGCCGGCGCGCGTTCGCCCGCGGGGATATCCTCGAAGTACCGAGAGAGCAGCGTCTTCACGTTGCCCACGTCGAAATCTCCGACCACGGAGAGGACCGCGTTGGACGGGACGTAGTACTGCTCGAAGAAGTCACGTACGTCATCGAGGGTCGCGGCGGAGAGATCCTCGTGGGACCCGATGGGCGAGTGGCGATAGGGGTGCCCCTCCGGGTAGAGCGCCTCTCCGAGGTACCACCACGCCATGCCGTAGGGTTCGACCTCGTAGCGCTGGCGACGCTCGTTCTTCACGACGTCCCGCTGGTTGTCGAGCTTGGTCTGGCTGAGGGCCGGCAGCAGGGACCGCAGGCGATCGGACTCCATCCAGATCGGCAGCTCGAGGTAGTTGCTCGGCACGCGCTGGTAGTAGTTCGTGCGATCTTGATTGGTGGTGCCGTTCACTGACCCGCCGATGGGCTCGAAGGGCTCGAAGTACTCGCGATCGTGGTGCTTCGAGCCCTGGAACATCAGGTGCTCGAAGAGGTGAGCGAAGCCCGTCCGTCCCGTCCGCTCGTGCCCGGACCCGACGAGGTACAGCATCTCGGTCGCCACGACCGGGAGGCTGCGATCCTGACTCAAGAGCACCGTGAGGCCGTTCGGCAAGGTGTACTGCTCGACGTTCACCTGGGGAGCGGTGCTCGTCCCTGCGCCCTTGGAGGCCGAGTCAGCCGGCTGGGCGCTGGTCGGCTGGGCGCTGGTCGGCTGGGCAGATTTCGTCGTCGGGGGGGGCTCCGGGGACTGGGCCTGTGCCGACGGGAGGATCATGGCGCCGGCCAGTCCGACGAGCAGTGCACTGGAGGCGCGGCTCCAGCAACGGAGGCTTCGCAGTCGCTTCATCGGAGGGAAACCTCAATCACCCGAGGCGCCTTGTCAAAGGCGATGTGAGTTTTCCCACTGTTCGTCGTGGCGCGGCGCGCGGCGCAGTGGTCCGTGAGCGGTCGCCGTGCCGCTACCGAGGGCGTGGCGTCGTGGGGCTCCGAGCGTCGTCCCCGATCAGGCCACCGCGCCGCGCGGGCACTGGTGTCGCTCGTAGGCACGGTGTTTTCGCCCCGTCGGACGTGTTGTTCGGCGGGCAGCGGGCCGGCGGGTCAATGAGAACCCACACAGAGGCCATCGAGCGCTGAGCGGAGGAGGTCAGCCTGCGACGGCCAGCGCGGCCGCGACGGCGACAGGGCCCGGTATCGTCGGGAGCGGGCGCCTGGCGGAGAGGAGCACATCACGGATGGCTCCGACGCATCCCCCACATCCCGTCCCCGCGCCGCAACGTCGTCCCACCTGAGCGACGGTGCGTGCGCCCTCCATCGCGCAAGCCTTGATGGTTCGATCAGTGACCCCGTGGCAGTGGCAGATCAGCATGGCGTTGGATCGGGTTTGAATCGGGAGCTGGGAGCGTCCGCATGGGGACGCCGCCTTCCGTGCGCGTTCAGGTGTCTAGCATATTGAAAACGACTTTCAATATCCCGGCGGCCTGTGGAAGCCACGCTGCGTGCCAAGTGCTCGAAATTCCAGGAATATTTAATGGGTGCGGGGGCTCCGGGCGAGAGGCCGCGGCGATCGGAGCAACATCGGCTTTCAATAGTTCAGTGTGGCCGTCACGGCGCTCTCGGGCGGTCTAGGCTAAAGGAGTCGGCGCGCCATCCGGCGCCTTTTTCCCCAGGGAGGTATCAAGTCAATGAAGGGCGACCCCAAGCTCATCGATCTGCTCAACGAGGTGCTCACCTCGGAGCTCACCGCCATCAACCAGTACTTCATCCACGCGAAGATGCTGGACAACTGGGGCTATCCGCGGCTGGCGAAGAAGAAGCGGGAGGAGTCCATCGAGGAGATGCGCCACGCCGACTCGGTGATCGAACGCATCCTCTACCTCGAGGGCGTCCCCAACATGCAGCGGCTCAACCCGGTGCGGGTCGGTGAGGACCCGGTGGAGCAGCATGAGGTCGATCTGGCCCTCGAGGTGGACGCTGTCGCGCGGCTCAACCGCGGCATCGCGCTGGCCACCTCGCTCCACGACAACGGCACTCGGGCGCTCCTCGAGCACATCCTGCGCGAGGAGGAGGAGGCGGTCGACTGGCTCGAGACGCACCTCGGTCTGATCCAGCAGCTCGGACGGGAGAACTACCTGGCCGAGCAGATGCACGACTGAACGAGCGGGGGGCGGAGATGCGCCCCGCGACGGATGGGTTGCGCACCCTGTCCGACCTTCGCCCCCTCGTTCTCCTGGACCAGGAGCGGATCCCCCTGGTCCCTCGAGCCACCCGCTCTGCGGTCTTCAGGTGCAGGAGGTGGCGTACTCGCGAGCGCCTACGCGAAGAGAGCCCTTCGAGCGGTGCTGGGCTGGCGTCGTCGGCTCACCAGCCCTCGTCAACCCAGCCATGCCGCAGGGACGTCGAAGGGGCATGGTCCGGAGGCGCCCTTCAACGCTGGCGCCCCATCTTCTTGCCCGCGATGGCCAGGGACAGCTCGACCTGAGACAGGAGCTTCTTGGCGCGCGCAGGCCCCAGGGTGATCACGAGCTCTCGGAACTGGCTCTCCAGCTTCTTCTTCGGGCCCTTGACGGTCTTCTTGCCCTCCTTCGAGAGGAGCGACCGCGCCTGCTTGTTCGCGGCGGAGCGGATGTTGTGGACGTACGCCTTGGAGATCACCATCCCCTTCTCGTCGGCCCGTTCCACGACCTCACTCGCTGGCATGCTGCGGGGCAGGGAGCGAACGAACGCCGCCTTGTCGCCCTGGCGAATCGTGGGCTGGGAGGTGCTGGTGCGCGCGGGCGCCTTCTTGGCTGCTCGCGGGGTCGACTTGCTCGATTTCTTGGTGGTGCGCTTTTTCGTTGCCATTCCTTGCCTCGTCTTCCTCATACGGCTGGCGCGTACAAAGGAATCACCATCACGAATGATTATTATGTGGGCCAATTCGCTCGAGGTCCAGCGCTTCCGTCGGGATTCTCCGTCGCTCCGCCCGAGCTCGGCTGCTCGCTGGCGTTGAGCCACGTGTGCGTCGTGGGGCGCAGCGCGCGTGAAGTCTCTACGCAGCGCCGTCCCAGCTTCGCTGCGTATACATCAGGCTGCGTGAGCTCGCGCTGGACGTGCGGGCGCTGCGTAAACGCTTCCGCGCTCGAGGTATTCGGGAAGGAGAGCGTTCGTCACACCGACGGCGCGCACGGTCACCTGTTTGCACCTGCTACGACGCACGCCCACCTGTCTGGTGTCGACGGGCGCGGTGCGCGACTTGTGCAGAGGGCTGCACGAGGTGTGCACGAGGTGTGCTGCCCGCCGTCTCCTCGGTGGCAGCTCGACCGAGTAGTCGGCCCGGGTGAACCGCGGACATGCACAGCGCGGAGGAGAGCGCCGACCGCAGCCGCGAGGGTCCCTGTCCGGCGCCTCGGATCCGTGCGATATCTCGCGGGTCCCGACGTCCTTGTCCCGAGACCGTGGCAACCCTCAAACCGGACCCCATCGACACGGCGTCGACCGTGGATCCAGCGCCGCGAGCGCGTGGCGGTGCCGCTGGATCGGCGCGCGGAGCCGCCTCTGCACGGACGGGCTCGGAGGACGGGGTGTCGGGCGCGGGGCAGGGGCCCTGGCGCCTCGAGCGGGTGGGCGGAGATGTCCCGCGGGGGTCGTTTCGGAGGGGCAAGAGCAAACCTCGCGGTGTGCGTTGGTTCGGCGCGCGGTCCTTTTGGGGACACCTGAGACACTTCGCCGCGAGCGCCGTCGCCACGGAGGACATCGACTCCCGTGACTGGATGACCGCGGACGATCCTCACGAGCTCAGTCTCCGCATCGCTCGACTGATCGAGCGTGGGCGAGCGAAGGAGGAGGGGGGCAGGGCCATGTCCCTCACGGAGCAAATCGACCGCGATCTCTGGATCGATTACCTCGCCGACACGGGGGATGACGCGGACGTGAGCGCCGCTGTCGCTGACATGCTGGTGCGCGAGTACGTGGTCCCAGAGAGCGCGCTGGGCGCTCCGAGCGCCGCGCCGGGGCCTGGAAGGGCGAGGGAGGTGGTCGCGCCTCGGGGCGACATCCTCTTCTTCGGTGGGGACACGGCTTACCCCGTCGCGACGGCCGCGGAGATCCACGATCGTGTGGTGATGCCCTTCAACCGCGTCCTCTCCGAGCGCTACGATGGGTGCGCTCGAGCTCTCATCGGGATCCCCGGGAACCACGACTGGTACGACGGTTTGGACGGCTTTGCGCGGTTGTTCCGTCGCCGCCCTTACGAGCAGATGCCGGCAGCCGCCGGGACGATGCACGACACGCTCCAGCGGAGCGAGCTGGCTCGATACACGGAGTTCGCGAAGCGGTTCATGCGAGGGGAGCACGTGGAGAAGCCCGGGACGCTCGACCTCGTCGGGTACCGCCCGGTGCAGTCCGCGACCTACTTCGTGCTGCCTTTGGCGCCCGGGGTGCACCTGTACGCAGCCGATCGACAGCTGCGCAACATCGACTACCGGCAGCGCCAGTATTTCGAGAGCTGGCGCCTGCGCCACCCCAGGGCGGAGCGCCTGATCGTGCTCCCGGATCCGCCCCATCACTTTGGCGCCGAGAACGCGTCGGGGCGGCGGATGGTGCGAGCGCTCGGCCTGGACGAGGCGCGGGAGCGCGCGCTCGTGCTCTCCGGGGACATCCACCACTACGAGCGCTGGGCGGAGGGGATGACGAGCTACGTCATCGCCGGAGGTGGTGGGGCTTTCTTGCACCCAGCGCCCGTCACCCGGCAGCGGGCTGCCCGTACGATGGAGTGGCCCGGACCACGCCAGAGCCGGCGTCTGCTCTGGCAGGTGCCCTGGAAGGTCGGCGCGGGCCGCTCTGGTGTCCTGCCGCACTTCGTCTTTGGTGCGTTGCTGCTGCCATCGGTCGCGGCGCTGCATGAGGGAGCGCCGGTGCGCGCCGCCGCGGCGACGCTCCTGGTGGCGGCGGTCGTCTGGCTCTGCTTCGCGCTGATCGGTGGGCTGAGGAGGCGGCGTTCCCTGACCTTGTTCCTGCTGGCGGCGGCGGGCGCGCTCGCGGCGGTGGCGGGGCCCTGGCTGGCCCATGGGGCCCTCGGTTGGGCCCTCGGCGGGTCCCTGCCGGCGGTGGGGTCTGCGGTGTGGCCTCCGGGAGCGGAGGGCGTGGCGTTGTCTGCGGTGGTGCTGCTGCTGTCCAGCGTGAGCGCGAGCGTAGCGTTCGGCGTGTACCTGATGATGCTCACGTGGTGCGGCATCGAGAACACCCAGGCGTTCACAGCGCTGGACCACCCCGGGTTCAAACACTTCCTGCGCATGCGGGTGCGGCGCGACGGTAGCGGGATCGACGTCTGGTGTATCGGTCTCCTCGATCCGCTCGAAGAGGGAGCTCGCCCGGTCCTCGTGGACGCCTTCTTTTGGCGCACTCGCTGACCTGACTCCCGACTGGCAGGTGTCGAGGTGGTCGAGGCGCACACACGCGGTCGCCCATCCGCTGGCGGCGTGAGAGGCGTGTGGGGTGCCGTTGACCCTCTCCGGGGATCCAGGGGAGACTTGCGCTGCGATGCCAGGGACCAGGGACCCCAACGTGGGGCGGCTACGTGCGCTCCGCCGCGGTGGTGTTGGTTTCGTCTTGTCGCTGTCGTTCGCGCTGGCGTCGACGCCGACGCTCGCCGACGAGGGGGTGAGCGCGGCCCGGACGGCATCGGTCGCGAAGAGCGCCGAGCGGCCAGAGCGTCAGGTCCAGGGGGCACGCCCCACGGTGCAGAAGCAGCAGGCAGAGGCGGCGCGCGCCGCGC
>JAEWOQ010000279.1 GCA_023460875.1 Pseudomonadota bacterium | reverse complement strand
GTGGTCGCGACTACGATCGTGGTGGTCGCTGGTAATCGCCTCGCACGGTTTCGGCCGTGACATAGCTCGAGCGACGGCGGGTCTCTGACAAGGGGCTCGCCGTTTCTCTTTTGTCCTCACCCGTTTCGGTGTGCCTAAGCGAGCGGCGCCTGCGGAAGAGGGGCGGCTCTCTGGGGGCGGCTCCCGGTGGGACACGGCGAGGGGACGGAGCTGAGTTGAGGCTCAGCCTGGACTAGCCCGCAGCGGCCATCGTTCGAGCAGCCGCCGAGCGGTACACCAGAGAGGTGGGCTCGGCGGCGCTTGGGTCTCCGAGCTGGGGAGAAACTGGAGCGGGCTCGTCAGAGGAGGGGCCGCGGGAGGGGGAAATCGATGTCGAAGTGGATCCTGGTGGTCATGTTGGGCAGCGTGGCGTTCGCCTGCGAGCGGGAGCGATCGACAGAAGAGGCGGGCGGAGAGGTCGGCGCGGAGCGCCAAGGCTTGGAGAGAGACCTCCGTGAGGACGCTCGGGGCGCGGAGGGCGACGTCCGCAGAGACACTGGAGAGGCCGAAGGGGACGTGCGTCGGGGCGCCGGGGACGCCGGCCAAGAGGTCGAGGAGTTCGGCCGCGACGTGGGTGAGGGAGCTCGCGATGTCGGCGAGGACGTGGGTGAGGGAGCTCGCGACGTCGGCGAGGACGTAAAGGAGGGAGCTCAGGACGTCGGCGGGGACGTGAAGGAGGGAGCTCAGGACGTCGGCGAAGACGTCGAGCGTGAGTGGAACGAGCGCACGAGGACGCCCGCAGGTCCGACGGCTCAGGGCCAGAGCGGCGCCCGAGATCGCGAGGTGGTGCAAGACGTGCGTCAGAAGCTGATGGACGCTGATCTGTCCCTGGCTGCCGAGAACGTGCAGATCATGTCCGAGGGCGGCAAGCTCACCCTGCGGGGCAACGTCGCGTCCGCCGAGGAGCGCGCCGCGGTGGAGCGACTCGCCCGCTCCGCAGCTGGCGTCACCGAGGTGGACAACCAGCTCGAGGTGGGCGCCCCCTGACGTGAGCGGAGCGGTAGGGGCATGACCGCACGCCCGGGCGGCGTCGTGTTCCGTAGGTGGGAGGATGATGATACAAGGGCGGGCGATGCCTGCCGCGATTCGCGTCCTCCTCCGCCCACAGCGTCGTTCGGGTGGCCCAAGGGGCACCGCGGTCCTGGGCGTCACCATCGAGCTCACCTGCTTCGGGGCGGGGGCGACCGCAGCGGAGGCGGGCGTAGGCAAGCCCGCCTCCTTGGTGTTCCATGCGGGGTATCTCGAGACGGTCCGCGGGCAGGAGCCGCAGCTCGAACCCTTCGCTACCTTGAGCGGCGAGATCACGCTCCGCAAAGACAGCCCGAGGTTCGTGATCGGCGCGGACGCCGTCATCGAGTACATGGGCCCGGCGCCGGGTCCCTCCGATCCGCCGCCTCGGCAGCTGCAGCTGAGCTTCGCCGCCAAGCACTTCGAGGGCGCGGCGGAGAACGAGGCCGTGCGGATCCTGCGGCTCCCCGCGAGCGGTCGAGCCGCGCGCCACGCGGAGGTGGGCGTCGAGCTGACGATCGCCGGCGAGACCGAGGCCAGCGCCGACGTCAACGACCGGCTGGACGTGCCCTTGCGGCCGCTCAGCTACTTCGACGCCGAGCTGCGCGACGAGCGCGACGCGCCCCTCGCCGACCAGCCCTTCGAGCTGCGCATGGTGGACGGCTCCACCGTGCAGGGCAGGAGCGACGCGGACGGGCGCGTCCTGGTGAATCCCGTCCTCCAGGGGCCCTGTGAGCTCCGCTTGATCGTCGACGCAGGAGGAGCCTGAGGTGACGGAGCGCCAAGAGCGAGTCACTAGCTGGAAGGAGCTCCAGGGAGGGCTCGCCCTCCCCGCGGGGCGGTCGCACCGCCTCGCCGTGCTGCCCAGCTTCGAGTTCGTGTTCGACGCGGGGGCGCCCGATGAGCGGAGCGCGGGTGCGGCTCTCCAGCTCTCCGGGGCGGGTCACATGGTGAACGTACCGCTCACGGAGGCCGAGGAGCTCGGTGACGGTCTCTTGGCGTTCACGTTCCCAGGCGTCCGGCGCGGGGTGGACTACACGTTGCTCCTGCAGACCCGGGAGGGGACGACGACTTTGCTCGACGCGGTCAAGCTGGACGGGTTCTTGGACGGCGTCGGCGACGAAGAGGGGCCGGTGAGTCCCTTGGCGGTGGCCGCGATCCCGCCGCTGCGCGAGCAGCCCTCGAGGCAGGACCCCGATCGTGTCCTGGGGCCCCAGAGCCCGACGGAGGAGCGGCTCGCCGGTGTGCACGGGCTGCCCCATCCCACGGGAGTGATGACGGCATGACGGACTGGTGTGTCTTCGTGGCGAAGGACGATACGGGCGCAGCCTTGGCCCCGACCTCCGTCGAGCTGCGGCAAGGGGCCACGAGCCATGCTTTCAGCGACGTGGCGGGGCAGGGGCTGTCCCTCGACCTCAGCGGCATCGCCCCGGGCGACTACGCCCTGGTCGTGACCCTGCCGAACAGGCCCGAGCTCCCGTTGGCGGTCGGGGTGAAGACCGCGAAGACGGGCAAGCTCGTCTACTTCCGCGGCCGCTCACCGGCGGCGGCGGCCCTGAGCTCCCAGAGCGTGTCGGCGGGGCCGGCGAAGAGCCGCACGCTCCACGTGATCGAGCTCACCCTGGGCAAGAACCACGAGGAGATCGTGCTCGTCGCGGGCTGGGACTACAGCGGCGGCGCGAACAACGCGCTCTACGCCAAGACCTGGCGCGACGACCTGTACGCAGGAGAGACCCACGTCACGGGCGCCAAGAGCGCCATCGCGCGGGTCGTGCACGACTTCACGGTCGTCACCCTCTTCGACTTCAAGACGGGCCTACGCACCCGCTGGTTGAAAGGGCGCAGTGCTTGGCACGAGCTGGACTCGGTCCTGCAGGGGACCGTGCCGACGCACACGGCCTCCTACAAGACGTCGGCCAACACCCAGAAGCGCCACGACGACGACTCCATCTCCATCGTCCACGTGTACGACTACATCATCGAGCTCGGGGCGACCGCGCCGCGCTCCTTGAAGCGCTTTGATATCTTCTCCCACGCCTGGGCAGGGGGGCCCATCCTGGCGAACACGGACCAGGACGAGGAGTTCGCCAGCGGCGCTCGCCAAACCGAGCGGGATCCCGGCGACAAGGACGGGCGGGACAAGGACTTCACGGCCACCAACATGCCCCGTCGGGCGGACTTCAGGAAGGCCTTCGCCGCGGACGGTGTCGCCAAGGTGTGGGGCTGCTTTGCCACGACGGATTATCGCCGCTTCATCCGGGGCGCGGCCCAGGCCCCCGACGAGACGACCCCGTTCACGGTGCGCCTGTCCGACGGCGAGGTCGAGGTGACCGGGGAGCGGGTGAAGAACTCCTTCCGCGTCAGGCTGCTGCCAGAGACGTACATGGGGCAGATGGCGATGGCCGCGGGCATCACCGTCTACGGCGCTCCCCCCGGCATGGGCGCGGACCTGCGCGCCGTCGGCCAGAAGAACTACATGTTCGTGAGCCAGTCGACCTACCGGTTGGAGTATGGCTGGTACAAAGACGCGCTGAGCCTCGAACCCGACGAGAGCGGGCACATCCCGTTCCGGTGAGGGGCTAGGGGAGGGCTTAGATGCGCTCGGAGTCGTCGTCTCGCGCCCGCCAGGAGCTCGCCCTCGGCCGCTCCGCTGGGCTCGGCGCCGTAGAACGCGGCGCCGTAGAACGCGGAGCCGTCGCACGCGGCGCTGTCAGCCCGCTCGCAACGGCGACGCCGAATCGTCTCACCGACACGCGGCGTCCGCGGCTGCCGCTGTGGAGTTGCCTCGCGGCGATCGCCCTCACGAGCCTGTTGCCGTCGTGCGCTCGCTCCTCTGGCGAGCAGAGCCGCGTGGACGTCCCCGGCGATCCCACCGCGCGCCCCGCATCCCCGCCTCCCGGCGAGCCCTCCCATTCCGGCGAGCCCTCCCATTCCGGCGAGCCCTCCCATTCCGGCGAGCCCTCCCATTCC
>JAEWOQ010000278.1 GCA_023460875.1 Pseudomonadota bacterium | reverse complement strand
CGCGCTGCTGGAGGGCGAGGGGGGGGGGCGCGCCGAGGGTCACCTGTCGGGCGTCGCGCTCCACCTCGAGGTGGGGTGCGTCGCCGCGCCGAGCGTGGAGCCATGCGCGCGCGGTGAGTTCGCCGTGAACGCGATCGCAGAGGAGCGGCAGGGACGCTAGCTGGACTCGCTGGGCCAGGAGGTGGGCGTCGAGGGGCCCGGTGCGGACGGCGCCGCCAGCGAGCGCCGCGGCCAAGGAAAGCTCGAGACCTCCCGCAGCCTCGAACCACCGGGCGGCTGCCGTGCCACCCTGGGTCTCGACCCAAAGGCGTCCTTCGGCGAGGCGGGCCTCCAGGTCGACGTGGACGGGACCACCCGTGCAGGGGTTGTCGCTCGGGTAGGGGGCGAGCTGTCGGGCGTGTGCCCGAAGCACCCCTTCTGGTTCTTGCTGCGGCTCATGGTGGACGGTGAGGTCGAGCGCGTAGGCGAGGGGCGGGAGCGCGGCGCTCGGCGTGACGAACCCCACGTGACGTAGGTCGCGTTCGGGGCTTCGCAGGTGCAGCGTCCAGCGGCCGTCACTGAGCAAGGTCGCCCAACGTGCGATGGCCCCGTCGCTCGGCGAGTTACTGGGTGAGCTGCTGGTCGAGTTGCTGGTCGAGTTGCCCGGGGGGCTTGGGAGGGTGGCGGTCAGGGCGAGGTCCGCCAGGGAACCGTTCGGATCGCCGAGGCGCCCGAAGGCGCTCAGGGAGTCTCGATCCAGGCGCAGGAAGGTCGAGAGGTTCAGCGGGACCTCGGAGCCCTTGCGACGAAGGTCCGCGTCGACGTGCGCGTCGATCTCGGGCGACGCTAGCCCGCCGCGCGCCTCGAGGGTGGCTCGAACGCTGCCTGTGATGGGCAACGACGTCCCCGGGATCCAGCGCTCGACGAGGGCGAGGTCGAACGCGCCGAGGTCGAAGGTGAGGGAGCCGTCTCCCCGGGTAAGGTCGTTCGTCCAGGAGGGTCCTCCCGGGAAATCGTAGCTGCCCTCGAGCTTCACCTGGAGGCGCCCGGTGGGTCGCTCGCTCGCTCGGTCGTTCGTTGCTCCTGGATGGGGAGTGTCTGGATGGAGGGGCGCGGGAGGATCGGCGGCGTCCCCGTCGGGTGGAAGAGCGTCGCTCGAGCTGCGCGCCGTCAGCTCGAGGGCCATGTGGCCCTGCGTCGCGTCGAGGTGTCCGTCGAGGAGAAAATCGAGGGGAGGGCGTGCGCCCACGGCAGCTTCCAGGAGGGTCGATTGGAGACGCAGGGAAGGGGCCCTCGGTGGTCCCGTGACCGCGAGCTGGAGGTTGAGCTGTCCTACGAGCGGGGAGGGGAGACGGAGGGCTTCGCCGAGCTTCGAGAGGAGCAGTGGTCCGGTCCTCAAGCGCAGATCGAGCTCCGTAGAGGACGCGGACCCCTCGAGGTCGAGACGCTGACCGGCGATCCACAACTCGAGCCCTCGGGTGGTCACCGAACCGTCGAAGCGGACGCGCGTCTCGGCCAGAGAAGCCTGGATGGGTACGCCGTCGTGAGCACCTCGGGCCGTGCCTTGGAGCGCGATGGCGCCATCCAGGCGTTGCGCGGAGAGGTCGGCATGGAAATGGGCGCTCTGCCCCACGGCCCCCAGCGTGAGCCCATAGCGCTCCGGTCCACCCCGCAGGGTCAGGTAAGCCCGCTGCACCTCTCGACCAGCGACGCGTGCCTCCTCGAGCCGAGCCGCCACGTCCACCTCGAGCGGAGGCCAGTCACTCCGCAGCGTCCCCAGGGGGAGCCCTCGTACGATCCAGCGGAGGTGCGCCGAGCCGACGGCGTGGTCACCGATGGCGATGCCGCCTGTGTCGAGCTGCCCCGAGAGCGAGAAGCGCTCGGGTTCCTCGCGGACAGCCCTGAAGCGGAGGCTCGTCCTCCCGTCGGCGTTGCTCGCCACCCCCAACAGAGCGAGCACGCGCTGGAGCGTCTCCGCATGAATGTTCGCCGATCCTTGGAGGTCCCCGGTGCCGTCGAAGGCGACGTGTCCTTGCGCCTCCAGGCGGCTCTGGGCGTCCGTCAGGTTCAAGCGCAGCTCGGAGAGGGAGCTGGGCCCCAGGAGAGCCGTCAGATCGACGCTCGGCAGCCGTTCGCCTCCCCAGGACGCCGGCCCCAAGCGGACCGACAGCGGGCGCGCGTCTTCCTCGCCGCCGAGATCGACGTCGACTTCGAGCTCCAGATCGAGCGCGCGGCTCGGGAGATCGGCGCGGAGCGCGCTCGGGACGAGCTGATTCGTGTGGAGTCGGAGGCGGTGGGCCTCGTTGGAGCGGAGGTGCGCGTCGAGGTGCACGTCGCCCCCGGCTGTGGCTAACACGGAGCGCAGCGTCAGATCCTCGGGCGTGCCCGCTGCCTCGACACGATAAGTGAGACGACCGTGATACGCGTCGGCGTGCTCCGGCGAATCGAGGAGCAGGGCCAGCGCTGGCGCCGGGAGTCCCGCGAGCTCGAGGGTGCCCTGGAGCTCACGCTGCCTCCAGGTGGGCTCCGGGGGGAGCACGACTGACAGCTCCAGGCGCAGGGGACTCCCGGCGAGCTCTCCTGCGAGTGTCAAGGAAGACGGAGATGCCCCGCGGTTCAAGGCCCCTCGCAAGGCTCTGACCGCGCCGAGCGCCTCACCTGCGCGCGTGAGCGTCGCGGCGCCGTGCTCGAGGCGCGCCTGGGGTTGGCCGTCGAGCTCGAACGAGCCCACGAGCTCCACCCCGCGTAGGTCCAGCGCTCCTACCGTCGGTAGCTCTGGGCCGAACACCGCGAGGTCGTGTACGGTGAGGCGATCCACCCGCACGTAAGGAGGCGCGCCCGGGGACCCATCGTCATCTGCGTCCGGGACCTCGTCAGGAGCCACGAGCGCTGCGCTCAGTCCTCGCTCTCCCGACGCTTCGCGGAGGTCGACGAAGCCACCCGTCAGGCTCACCTCGTGAATGACGAGCCGGCCGCCGAGCGCCGCAAAGAGGTCCCACTCGACTGTGAGCAGCTCGAGATGCGCCACCTCAGCGCCGCTGGGATCTCGAACATGGAGCTCACGCAGGCTCACCCCCCCATCGTCCAATCGATCCAGCGACGCGGCGCTCACGTCGCCGGGGAGAGAGCGGTTGAGGAGGGAGAGCGCCACGTCGAGCACGAGGCCCCGGCCGGGAGCGGTGCCCAGGAGGAGGGTCAGGGTGAGCGCGAGGACGCAGCCGAGCCCCAGGAGTGTCAGCGCGATCCGCTTGCACCAGCGCCCACGCCGTGTGCTCAAAACGGGTCTCCGATGGTCAGGTGAACGGCGCCAGGCAGGTCCGTGAACGGGAGCGTGGAGATATCTTCCGCGGAGGACGCGCCGGCGTTCCAGCCCTGCCAGGCGAGCACGCGGTGCCCGACGTCCAGGCGAATGGCCCCGAGCACCGTGTAGTACCGCAATCCATAACCAGCGCTCGTGTTGAGGTGCGTGAAACGAAATTTTGCGCCGTCGCTCACGTCGCCGAGATCCACGAAGCCAGCGAGGACGAGGCTGCTGCCGAGGGGGACGCGCAGCTCCGTCGACGCCTCCCAACGGCGGATCCCACCTGGCAGACCGACGCCCAGGGTGCCCGCCAGAAACCCGCGGTTGCTGTAGGCCCCGCCGCCTCGAAGGCGGTAGGCGTGGGGGCCGAGCCGCTGGGAGGGGAGGTCGAGTTCGGGGCTGGCGTCGGTGATGAAGAAGGCTGCCGCGGCGGCCCGATTCGCCCAGACGATGTCGAAGGGGAGCCGCACGTAGGCGCGGAGATCGGGCGCGACGCGGAGCGCCGTCCAGTCCGAGTATGCCCAGCGGGGAGCCTGGGTCGCCCCCAGGCTCATGAAGAAGCCCCGGGTGGTGCGGGCTCGGTCATCGCGCAGATCCAGACGGAGCTCCTGCTCCAGGAACGTGTAGTCGTAGCTCGTCGGCAGCGGGCTGCCGTCGGAGGTGACGTTCTCCGGATCGTCGAGGACGATGTAACGATCCTGCTGAGCAGCGAGGGTCAGGACGAGCCGCCGCCCCCAGAAGCCGCGCCGCGCGCCGACCCGGACGAAGAGATCCGAGCGCCGGAAGCCGAGAAATGGCTCGGGGCCATAATCCCAACCCGCGCGCTGGAAGGTGTCGGTTCGGGCCTCGAGGAGACCCGGCTGGTTCAGGCTCGCGCTGACGGTGTTCCCGAAGCGCGGCTCGGTGACCCGGGGAAATTCGCGGTTGAAGATCAGGCGTGGGCGTTCGTCGAGCGAAACGCGCCCCAGCGTCCCGAAGACATGCCGCCGCTCGTACTGGGTGAAGACGTGAGCGTCCCATTGGGGGACGCTCACCAGGTCCGCCGTCTCCGTGCGCCGCAGCGCGCCGCTCGTGACGCCCACGCCGAGCCGCAGCGCGTCCTTCGGCAGCGGGGTCACGAAGACCTCGACGTCGACCCGCGCCTCGTCCTCCACCAAGGTCTCCCGGACCTCCACCGCGGAGAACGCCCCCAGCGCGAACACCTCCGTGTGGATCTCGTCGATGACCTCGGGGTCGTAGGTGCTCCCGACGGGCAGGGCGGCGGCGGCGGCGATGACGTGCTCGGGCAGCTCACCGTGTCCCGAGACCGTGAGCCGCCCGAAGCGATGGGGCGCGCCAGGGGTGATCCGGTAGACGATGCGGGCCTCCTGCGACCCCGTGTCCACCTCCACCTGCCCCTCCACCAGGGCGTTCGCGTAGCCGAGGGCTCGAAGCCGTCCTTGGATGCGCTGCAAATCCCCGTCGTAGTGAGCCTCGTCGATCGGCGCTCCTACCTCGACCTGCACCTCGGCCGCGATGAGCTCCTGGATGCGCGGCTCGAGGACGTCGAGACCTTGGAGGTCGACGGAGCGCGCGAGGGTGGGGTCCCTCTCCGCGATCGTCACGAGGATCGAGACGGTGCAGTCTTCATCGCGAGGCTCGCACGGGCCGCGAAAGCCAGGGTGGGCGGCTTCTGGAGGATCGTAGTGAACGCCGCTGAGGGCGGCCTGGTAGTAGCCGCGCGCGCGGTACCAGCGCAGGACCCGCTCGAGATCCCGGTCGAACACCGCGTGGTTGAAGGTCGGCCATTCGGTCCACGGCCAGCGCCAGAGCCGCAGGGTGGGCGCCGAGCGATCGAAGGGGGGCAGGCCGCAGCGCGGCTGTCCCAGCCCGAGGCGCAGGTCGAACGACTCCCTCTGCCGCGTGATCAGGCACGCCTCGAGCGCGCGCGCGTCGAGCCTGTTCGTCCCCTCGAAGGTCAGCCGCTCGACAGCGTAGCGCCCCGGCTCCCCGGAAGCGCAGCCAATCAGGAGGAGGAGCAGGAAACCCCCTCCCAGGCCCCACCCCGGCCGCCCACGGCGCCCAGAGAGGCCGTCGTCCCCGCGGGGTGACCGTGCGTCCTCCAAGGCTTCCTACCGAACGGCCGGAGCTTACCTGAAGATAGGGAACACTGGTCGCGAGCTCACATCATCCCAAGGAAGAGGAGCGCGCCGACGCTCGCCGCGGCTCCCAGTCGCCACCAGCCGAACACCCCGAGGCCTCGGTGGGTGAGCCAGCTCACCATCCAGCGGATCGCCAACACCGCGGAGATCCAGGCGGCGGCGAAGCCCGCGGCGAGCGGAACCCACCCGTAGGTTGCCAGCATGGCCCCGCCGCTCTGCAGCGTCTTGTAGGCGGTGGCGGCCCCGAGGGTGATGAGCCCCAGCAGGAAGGAGAACTCGACCGCTGCGGACATCGACAAGCCGAGCAGCAGGGCGCCGAGGATGGTCGCCAGACTTCGGCTCACCCCGGGCCAGAGCGCCGCGCACTGGGCCACACCGATGAGGAGGGCGATCCGAGGGCCAATGGCCTCGATCGGGAGCCCATCGCGCCCCCGGAGCTTCCGGCCGAAGCCGAGGAGCACGAGCCCGCCCAGCGCCCAGGCCACGATGATGGGCCACGGTCCGAACAGGTACTCTTCGATTTTTTCGTCGAAGGCGAGCCCCACGACGGCGGCTGGCGCGAAGGCGACCAGGAGGGCGATGGCGAGCCGAGCCCCTTGGCCGTCCTGCCCGAGCACGCCGCGAGCCATACGGACGAGGCGCTCACGGTACAGGACCATCACCGCGGCGATGGCGCCGGCCTGGATCGCGATCGCATAGGCGTTGGCGGCTTCGCTGGCCGGGATGCCGAGGAGCCGCTGAGCGACCAGGATGTGTCCCGTCGAGCTGACAGGGAGATACTCGGTGAGGCCCTCGATCAATCCGAGGAGAATGGCTTGCCAGAGGTCCATGGAACTTCGCGCTCTGGGGAGGTCGCTCCAACCCGTCGGGCTGCCGGAGCCAGGACCCTCCCTCGCCGCAGTTCCCCGGGTAGATGCTCTCTCGAGCGCACAGCGTATAGCTCAGGGCGCCGGGGATGGCGACGTGCGGTGGCGCGGATCGTCGGCCCCCGCGTCTTCCAGGATCGACGGGCTTGCTCAGGGGGACGTGGCGTCGGGAGCACGCGGCCGGCGAGCTGGCTGCGGAACATCGTGGGGGCATTGTCGGTGGAGACGAAGCGGGCCTTCGCTGCGGGCCGCACGGTCGGGATGCGCGGCCTCGGAGGGGGGTGATCCGGCCGGGACGGGGCTTGAGCCACGGCGCCTTCAGCGGTAAGCAGGACGCGGCTGAGTCAGCGGTTCCATGTCTAGCGTAGAAGCACCGTAGCGGTGTTCCTCGGCTCCGGAAGCGGGGCATGACGGGTGTTTGTCAGCGGGCTCGAGCCAAAGATCGCGTAAGCTTGCACGAGAATAATCGATGGCTCGCGTCGGACGCGAGCATGACTACTGCAGAGGTATCTCCATGGGACGTTCGACGACGATTCGATTGGTTGGCTTTGGCTTGGCAGCGCTTTCCTTGGGCCTCGTGGCATGCGCCGCCGGCGATGACGGCGAGGGCACGGGCAACAACAACAACAACAACGGCGCTGGTGGTCTGGTGGCCGGCGACACCGGCGGTGGACCGGGCCTCCCGGGCGCGACGGGTGGGGCGCCCGGCGCGACGGGTGGTGCTGCACCCGGCGCGACGGGCGGTGTGCCCGGCGCTGGTGGGACGACGGCCGTGACGGTGGAGTGTCCGCCTGCAGGTGCTGACTTCGCGACGGACGGCTTCGCAAGCAACGGCACTCTCTGCGGCTACATTTTTACGGGGTCTTGGGATGGAGCAACTGTCGAGCCACCTTGCGGAACGGGCGCCTGCTTCGTGGGCGCCAGCACGTGCGCGACGGGGAGTGTCCCCGCCGAAGATGCGGCGACGATGTCCTATCCTGGCATCCTGGTGGGGATGAACGTGCAGCAAAACAGCATGGGTGACGAGTCGACGTGGCCGAGCAGTGGGGCTGGGCTCACGTTCACCTTCACTGCCACTGGTGCGGAGAGCGTGCGTGCAGTAGTGCAGGTGGGCGCGACGGACTATTGCTTTGATGGCGTGACCTCTGGCACTCCCGTTCCGTGGTCCAGCTTCAGGACTTCGTGCTGGGACACGACGGGCACGGCGCTCCCGGCCGGCTCGGCGATCAAGGCCGTTCTGCTCCAGGTGCCCGCGAAGACGATGGCTCAGACTCCTGAGGTCTGCTTCAACGGCGTGCAGGTCAACTAACTGTTTCGAGCACACGTCGATAATTAAAGAAGGCCGGCGACACCGGCGGTGGACCGGGCCTCCCGGGCGCGACGGGCGGTGTGCCCGGCGCTGGTGGGACGACGGCCGTGACGGTGGAGTGTCCGCCTGCAGGTGCTGACTTCGCGACGGACGGCTTCGCAAGCAACGGCACTCTC
>JAEWOQ010000277.1 GCA_023460875.1 Pseudomonadota bacterium | reverse complement strand
CCCATCATACCCCCAACGAACACGACCGGCGCGTCAGTTTTCCAGCACTTCTGACGAATTTGCGTCTGTGAGGAACGGGCGCACTCTTCCCGACGGGCACGAAGAGCCGGAGAGCACGTCGCGTCCGAGCGTATGCCCGAGAGGGATGAAGTGTGCGCAAGTGTGCCGCTTTTTTGTTAGTCGATCGTTATGGCCAAGAGCCGGAGCGCAGCGCCCTTTCCCCGAGGATGTTGGAGCCGCGCCGCTCTCGTCAGCGAGCCTTCGTGGTGACGGCCCTGAGCAGATGTCGCTGCGCGAGCGCGAAGACGGCGAGCGCGGGGAGGCTCAACAACACGTTGCCCGCCATGACGATGTGCCAGCGCACGCCCGTCCCTTGCTCGCGGAGCAGCGCGATGCCCAGGGGCAGCGTGCGCACCTGGTCGTCCGTCGTCATCACGAGGGGCCAAAAATAGTCGTTCCAGTGATAGGTGAACGAGAACAAAAAGAAGGCCGTCAACGCCGGGCGCAGGAGGGGAGGGAGGAGCCGATAGACGATGGCGAGCTCGCTCGCGCCGTCGAGGCGGGCCGCCTCGATGAGGGAGTCCGGGACCGCGAGGAGGGCCTGCCGCAGCAGGAACGTACCGAAGGCGCTCACGCCGAAGGGGAGGACCAGAGCGGACATCGTGTTCACGAGGCCGACCTCGGCCAGGAGCGCGAAGACGGGCACGAAGCGCACCTGCGCGGGCACGGCGAGGGTCGCGACGACGAGGAGGAACGCCGCGGTGCGGAAGCGGAACCGGAGCTTGGCCAGGCAGTAGGCGGCGGGTAACGCCACGGCGATCTGCAGCGCCGCGATGAGCAGGGCCATGACCGTCGTGTTCCAGAGATAGTGGGCGAAGGGCATGGCTCCCAGCGCTGCTTCGTAGGCCTCGAGGGACAAGCCACTGGGGAGCGGCGCCGTCGGTGCGCGCACGATCTCGGGCAACGTCTTCAGGCTGGTGACGACCATCCAAAGGTAAGGGAGGAGCCACAGGAGCCCGACCGCCACGAGCAGCGCGCGCCCGCCCATCCGGAGCCCCGCCCATCGGAGCCCTGCCAATCGGAGCCCTGCGATCCGCCGAGGAGTGCCGTCACGCCGCGAATCGAAGGTGGGCTTCATGGCCGCGCTCCTGGGGGACCGTCGGGCGAAGCGTCGCGCCGCGCCCACGCCCAGAGCTGCAGCGCGGTGAGCGCGGCGAGGAGCACGAAGAAGACCACGATGGCGGCGCTGGCGCGCCCGACGCGCAGGTTGACGAACACCTGCTCGTAAATCGCGTAGACGAACACCGTCGTGGCGTGGACCGGCCCCCCTTGGGTCATGACCCGCACCACGTCGAAGACCTGGAAGCTGGCGATGAGGGACGTCGTCACCACGAAGAGGGTTGTGGGGCGCAGCAGCGGCCAAGTGACGTGCCAGAAGCGCGCGACGCGCCCCGCGCCGTCGAGGGCGGCGGCTTCGAGCAGGGCGGGGGGCACGTCCTGGAGCCCGGCGAGGAAGAGAACCATGCCATAGCCCGCGATCTTCCAGAGGGTCACCCCGGCCACCGCCAGCAGGGCGAGGCGAGGGCTCCCGAGCCACGGCACCGCTTCGAAGCCGAGCAGCCCGAGGAGCCCGTTGAGCGCCCCCGCGTCCGCGTCGAGCACCCAGAGCCAGAGCAGCGCCACGCTCACCCAGGACACGACGTACGCGCTGAACACGGCGCCTCGCACGAACCCGACGAGGCGCCCGGGTCGATTCAGCAGCAAGGCGAGGCCGAGACCGAGGGCGGTGGCGCCCGTGACGACCACCAGGCTGAAGAGCACGGTGGTCGTCGTCCACTGGATCAGATCCCCCGACTCCCACAGGGAGCGGTAGTTGTCGCTCCCGACGAAGCGGGGCTCCGTGAGCAGGTCCCACCGATAGAGGCTCGTGTGGACCGCGTGCAGCAAGGGATAGAAGAAGAACACTGCGAGCAGCAGCGCCGTGGGCGCCAACATCCACAGGGGATCGGTCCTGCGCCGGGGATCCAGCGCCATCAGCCGAGCTCCCGTGTAGCGCGGGTGCGAGCTCGGGCGAGCACATCGGCCGCGGACTGGCCGCCGAGGACGGCGCCCTCCAAGCTGGGCTGCACGATCTCGCGCTGGATACGGAAGAGCCCCGGCGTCCAAGGCCAGGCTCGAACCGATGTGAGCTGGTCGAGAGCCACGCGATCGTTGGGGTGCTCTCGATAGAAGCCGCTGCGCTCGAGCTGCTCGGTCGCGCGGGTGGTGACCGGCAGGTAGCCCGTGCGCGTCGCCCAGGCGACGGCCTGAGCGGGCTCGTGCATGAACCTCAGGAAGGCCCAGGCCGCATCTTTGGCGTGAGGGGGGGCGCTGCGCGGGATGATCCAGTGCGTCCCGCCCGTAGGGACGGCGGACCGTCGGTGGGCGGGCAGGGGCGCCGCGCGCACGGGGAACGGGGCGTTGTCTTCCAGGTAGCGGAGAAACGCCGTCGACGTCCAAATCATCGCGGTGCGACCCGCGAGGAAGTCCTGGTTGGTCTGCTCCCAGGCGTTGTAGTCCCGGCCGGGAGGAGGCTTCATGCTGCGGTCCACGCGTACCATTCGTTGCCAGAGGGCGAGGGCCTCGACGCCGGCGTCATCCCCGAGGGCGACCCGTGCCCCGTCCATGAGCTCGCCGCCCGCTTGCCCGACGAGAGCGACCCAGAACCACCAGTCGATGGGGCAGCCGAAGCCATGGCGCTGGACGCGGCCGCCGGCGCTCCGGACCGTGAGCTCTCGCGCGTGGCTCACGAGCTCTTCCCAGGTCGTGGGCGCGTGGAGCCCCGCCTCATCGAACAGGGCTCCGTTGAGGTACGCGATGGGAGTGGAGCGATTGAAGGGGAGGCAGACGAGGGGACGATGCGCGCCGCCCTGCCAGGTCTCGCTCTGGCCGAGGGCGGGGATCACGTCGAGCTCGGAGGCCCCGGGGTACGCCGCCAAGGGCTCGAGCACACCCGCCTCCGCGAGGTAGGGGACGACCTCGCCCACGACGTGGCTCAGGGCAGGCGCTACCTCGGCGGCGAGGGCGGTCCGCAGCTTGGCGAGCCCCTCGTAATAGTCTCCTTGGTAGACTGGATGGATCCAGTAGCGAGCCTGAGCCGCGTTGAAGCGGGCGACCAGCTCCTCGAGGACCTGGCGATTGCGGCCGCCATAGGTGAACCAGAGGCTCGCCTCCTGGCGTCCCAGCGCCGCCCGCCGAGGTTGGCACGCCGCGACGCCCAGGGAGCCCGCGACGCCCTGGGTGGCCGCGGCGCCGAGGAGCGCCCGGCGCGGAAAGCGCGGAACGGAACCGTCAAAGCGCACGACCCGAATCCTCTGCGAAGAGCCGGAGCGCGTCCCAGGGCACCTCCACGCGGAGCACGTCACCCGCCGCGACGTTCAGGAAGCCCCCCGCCCGGAGTCGCACGGCGCGATCGTCGCAGGTGAGGGCCACGTGGGTCTCGGCGCCGAGGGTCTCGAGGCTCGTCACCGGGAGGTCCGCGCAGGCGTGGCACCCCGCTGGAGGCGTGGCGCTCGCCGCGCTCGAGACGAGGCGAACGTGCTCGGGACGGAACCCGACGGTGAGCGGCGTCCCCGGTGGTGGGAGGTGCTCGCGGTGAGGGGGCGCCCACTGCAGGCGTCCCGCGCTCACTCGCTCGCCGTCCCACCGTCCGCTCAGCAGGTTCATGGGGGGCGCGCCGAAGAACGACGCCACGAAGGTCGACGCGGGCCGCTCATAGATGTCTCGAGGGCTGCCCACCTGCTCGAGCCGGCCCGCGCGGAGCACGGCGATGCGGTGGCTGAGGGTCATGGCCTCGACCTGATCGTGGGTGACGTAGAGCGCGGTCGCCCCGAGCTCCCGCAGCAAGCGGGCGAGCTCGAGGCGGAGCTCGGCGCGCAGGGCGGCGTCGAGGTTGGATAGGGGCTCGTCGAAGAGGAAGACGCGCGGTCGCCGCACGATGGCGCGCCCCATGGCGACGCGCTGCTGCTCGCCTCCGCTCAGCTGGGCCGGACGACGATCGAGCAGCGGAGTGAGCCCGAGGAGCTCGGCGGCGCGCAGGACCGCCTGCTCACGCTCCGCGGCCGGGACCCGCCGCATCCGCAGCGGGAACGCGAGGATGTCGCGGACGCGCATGTGGGGATACAGCGCGAAGCCTTGGAACACCATCGCTACGTCGCGCTCTTGGGGAGCCACGCCGACGACGCTCTGCCCGTCGATCAGGACGTCGCCCCCGTCGGCGCGGTCGAGGCCCGCTACCAGGCGCAGGGTCGTGCTCTTGCCGCAGCCGGAGGGGCCGACCAGGCTCACGACCTCACCAGCGGCGACCTCGAGGTCGAGCCCGTCGAGGGCGGCGCGCGGGGCGCCAGGGAAGGTGCGCGTGAGACCTCTGAGGTGAATGGACGACATGACGGAGGGGTGCGACGGCGCAGACTCTTCCTGAGAGCGGCGGCTCTGGCTATAGCTGAGCTGGAATTCGTTGACAGCGACGCCCCGTTTCCTCCCTGACCCGCTTCGCGTGCTGCGGCTGCTGCCCTTGGCGCTGCTGACCTTCGCGTCGATGGGAGGCTGTGACCGCGGTCGCTCCGAACCGACAACGGAGCCGACAGCGGAGCCGAGCCCCACGTCGCCATCCAGCCCAGAGATGGACGGCGAGACCCCTTCGACAACGCAGCAGGGGGTGGAGGTTTCGGCTCCTGGGCCGACACTCGAGGAGCCGAGAGCACCGACCTGCCCCGAGGGGATGGTGCTCCTCCCCGGCGGCCCCTTCTGGGTGGGCGCCGAGCACGAGAGCTTCGCGGGCGAGGAGAACCCGCGCTTCCTCACGCGACTCGCCCCCTTTTGCCTAGATCCCGCGGAGGTGACCGCTGCCGCGTACGAGCAGTGTGTGGAGGCGGGGGCCTGCCGCGCGGCCCGCACGGAGTACAAGACCTGCAACTACCAGCGTCCGGGGCGCGGGGATCACCCCATCAACTGCGTCGATCACGATCAGGCGAGCGCTTACTGCGCGTGGCGCGGAGCGCGGCTGCCGTCGGAGCTCGAGTGGGAGTATGCGGCCCGGGGGGGAGCGGAGCAGCGCAAGTACCCTTGGGGCGACGAGTCCCCCGACGACAGGACGTGCTGGAAGCAGCCCCACAGCTGCCCGGTGCGGAGCTTCCCCCCGGGGGCGTTCGGGCTCTACGACGTGGTGGGGAACGTCTGGGAGTGGACCGAGGACTGGTTCGCGCCCTATCCGTGGCCCGCCCAGAGCGGTCGCCACCTGGTGTACCGGGGGGGCAGCTGGAGCCGCCGCTTCGAGAAATGGCTCCGACCGACCTTGCGGAACCGCTTCGCCGCGGACCACTGGGGCTCGCACCTCGGGGTGCGGTGTGCCGCGTTCTCGGAGCCCCTCGAGTGCCCCTACGGCGTGGAGTCCGCAGAAGAGGCCGGCGCGGAGAACGGCGCGCAGAACGGCGCGGAAAAGAAGGTGCGGCGGTGTCGCCGCGGCGTCGACGATGCCCAGTGCCTCGGCGGGAAGCGCTGGAATGGCGCGCGCTGCGCCGATCCGGGGGCACCCCTTTGTCCTGCCGGAGCAGAGGTCGTCCCCGGGCGGGGCTGCGTCGGCGCCAGCGTGACGGGAGCGCCCCGTGCGGCGGGCGCGAAGCCGGCGGCGGGCGCGAAGCCAGCGGCAGCGCCCTCCGACGAGAGCACCACGGAGGTCCGCCGGCTGCGTTCGCCGGAGTTCGACGAGGATTGCCGCCAGAACTCCCCCACGCGACCGCAGGCTTATCGATTGGAGGGCGGCTCCCACAGCGCCCGCAACGCCGTGGGGGCGAAGCAGGGCTGCAAGAACCGCGACGTGGGCGTCGGTTGGAACTCCGCCTGCTGTCCGTGAGCCTAGGTCACCGCCCGGGGGCCTTGCGCCGCGCCGCGCCGCGCGGGGGCGCGTCGGCTCGCAGGCGGAGCGCTGTTTCCCCACGGGGAGCCAGCGGTCGCTCATCGATGGGACGTATGTGAGAGGGCGACGTTATCCCACAGTTTCATCCGTGTCTCCCGAACGCACTCCATCACCACCGAACCGCGCCGAAGGGGCGATCTGCGCTGTAAGCGCGGAGGAGTATTCGCTAAACTGCGACCGAATATGTCGCGCTCCAGACCTCCTCGTTCCGCCCGCAAGTCGAGTGCTCCTCAGCTCCCTGCCGACCTTGCGGAGGCGTTGGAGGCGTGCGGGGCGCGCCCGGAAGACGTCGCGAACTGGGATCGCGTAGAGGACTTGGCGCGGGAGCATGAGCTCCCCGAGCCGGTACTCGCCCTGCTCCAGCGGGTGCTCGACGGCGACGCGTCCGTGGAGGTGCGCGTGGAGGCGGGGCGCCGGGCGGCGGACTTCTCCGAGGAGTGGTTCGACGACACGGAGCGCGTGTTGGCCATCCTGCGGAGGGTGCTCGAGGTCGAGCCCGGGGCGCGCTGGGCGTTCGATCGGCTGAGCTTGCTCCTCACCGCCGCCGGGCGCTGGGACGATCTGCTCGGCGAGTACGACACGGCCCTGCGCGCCTGTCAGGATCCAGCGGCGCGGGTCGCGCTGCTCGAGGAGGTCGCGCGGGTCGCACGCGATTTCGCGGGCGAGTCCCATCGCGCGAACGACTACCTCAAGGAGCTGTTGTTGCTGCGCCCGCAGGACGACCAGCTGGCGGCCAACTTGGAGCGTCGCCTCGAGCAGCAGAAGCGACACGAGGATCTCATCGACGTGTGGAGCGCGCGTCTCCCGGTGCTCGACACCGCCGCGGGGCTCGCTATTCGCGTGCAGATCGCGCGACGCTACCTGAACGAGCTCCAGGACGCGGAGGGGGCGCTGGGCACGATCGAGGCGTTGCTCGAGGTCGGCGGCGCCGAGCTCGAAGCCTGCGAGCTCTTGGAAGGGTTGGCCTCCGACGATGGAGCGCCCGCCGCCCCGCCGCGGGGCGGGGGTC
>JAEWOQ010000276.1 GCA_023460875.1 Pseudomonadota bacterium | reverse complement strand
GGTTGGATCTGCGGCGCCTGCGGGGGGCGGTTTGGAGCTGGGGTCGGGCTACGGGTAGCCGTGACCCCCGGAAAGCGCCCGGAAGAGTTGTCCAGAGCTCGGGCGGTGGTGTGGGTCCGGCTCGTGGCGGGTGCGTCCTGTCTTGACACCTGCCTAAGAACTCACAAACATCGGGCGTTAAGCGTGGGGGATACCGCCCGCTCATCGAGCTCTCCCTACGATGAGTGCTTCCTGAACCTTCAAGGGCTCACATGTTTCATCCATTCGACTCGCGAGCTCGCCTGGGCCGCCGCGCGCTGCCGGCCCTGTTGGCGTTGTGGGTCGCGCCTGCGGCCGCTCAGGTCAGCGACGGCGCCCTCGCCGAGGAGCTGTTCCGGCAGGGCCAGGGCCTCATGACCGAGGAACGTTACGGAGAAGCCTGCCCCAAGCTCGCGGAGAGCCAGCGGCTGGATCCGAGCACCGGGACCTTGCTCAACCTCGCCGTGTGCCACGAGAAGCAGGGCAGGCTGGCGACCGCTTGGAACGAGTTCAACGAGGCCTTGGCGGCGGCGCGGAGGGACGGTCGCGAGGATCGAGTCGCGTACGCCCGAGAGCGGATCGCGGCCATCGAGCCCAACCTCTCTCGGCTCACCATCGAGCTCCCCACGAAACACGACGTGCCGGGCCTCGAGGTGGAGGTCGACGAGGTCGCGGTGGGACGCCCCGCCCTCGGGGTCGCGCTGCCGGTGGATCCAGGCGTGCACACGGTGGTCGTGAGCGCTCCGGGGAAGCAGCCCTGGCGAGCCGAGGTGGACATCGCGGAGGGCCCCGCGGCTCAGTCCGTTGCCATCCCCCGGCTCGTCGACGCGCCCGCAGACCGCAGCGTTGTGGCGGTGACGTCGCCGGTCGCGGACACGCACGAGACGCCCAGCGATGGCTCGACCCAGCGCTACGTCGCCTATGGCCTCGGGGGTCTCGGGCTCGTCGGCGTGGGGCTCGGCTCTTTCTGGGGGCTCGACGCGAAGCGCAAGCTCGACGAGTCGAACGAGCGCGGCTGCAATGACAATGACTGCACCGCGGCGGGCGCCGAGCTGCGCAACTCCGCGCGCGACGCGGGCACCCTGTCGACGGTCGCCTTCGCCGTCGGCGCGGCGGCGCTCGGCGCGGGGGTCATCCTCTACTTCACGGCGCCTTCGACGCCCCCCGAGGCCGCCGCGGACGTCTCCGCCCGCCCCGGCGGGTGGCGAGCCCGCTTCCGAGGCACGGCCCAGGGCGCCACAGCCGAGCTGGTGACGACATGGTGACCCTCCGACTCTTCTCCACCGCGCTGCTCGCGACGGCGGCGTCCGCGCTCGCTTGCAACGTGCTGCTCGACATCGACGTCCCCAACATCATCGAGAGCTCCGAGTGCGTGCTCACCACGGACTGCCGTGAGGGGTACGTCTGCCTGTTTCGGGTGTGCAGCCCTCCGTGCCGCGGTGACGCGGATTGCGACGAGGGCGCCCGTTGCCTGGCATCGGGCGAGGACACGGCCTGCGTCGGCGCTCGGGCGCGCTGCGGGGGAGACGAGGACGAGCCTTGTCCCGAGGGCACCGCGTGCGTCGGCGGGTCGTGCAGGATCGAGTGCGAGCCGAGCGAGGAGGACGACTCGCCCTGCCTGGACGGCCAGGTGTGCGCCGACGGGGTGTGCGTCGGGACCGACGCCACGCGGGATCCCGCGGGGGGCAGCTGCGATCCGGGCGAGACGCGCTGCACCTCCGAGGGGGCGCAGCAGACGTGCTCGCAGGCAAAGGTGTGGGGCGCCGCGCACGACTGTCCCTTCGTGTGTCGGGACGGCGTCTGCGCGGGGGAGTGCGTCCCTGGCGACGAGCGCTGCGACGGTGACGGCGTGACCCGCCGCGAGTGCGACGACTCGGGGGAGTGGCGCGAGCTGGAGCAGTGTCCGGCGGTCTGCTCCGAGGGGAGCTGTGAGGAGACCTGTGAGGTCGACGCGCGCCAGTGCGCGTCGGGCGACGTGCTCCTGCGCTGCGGTGACGAGGGCGTCTGGGTCACGGAGGAGACCTGCGAGTTCGTCTGCGCTGCGGAGGCGCGAGCCTGCGCCGGGGAGTGCGAGACGAACGCCCGGAGCTGCGCGGGCGATGCGCTGCGCGTCTGCGACGCGGCGGGCACTTGGGAGACCCTCGACGAATGCGCGGGGGCGTGCATCGCCTTGGGGTCGGCACAGGGCGGGCACGCTTGCGTCGACTGTGAGCCCGGCGCCGAGCGCTGCGCCGGCAACGAGGTCCAGAGCTGCAGCGAGAGCGGCGCGTGGCAGAGCGAGGCCGACTGCACGGATCTCGGTCAGACGTGCCTGGTGAGCGACGGTGAGGCGTCCTGCGGGGGAGACTGCGCCCAGGGCGAGGTCGCCTGCGACGGTGCGGACGTCGTCACCTGCGACGGCGGGACCTACGTGACCCTGATGGCGTGCGACACGCCGGCGGAGATCTGCCGCGACGGCGCCTGCGAGGCGAACGAGCCCTACGACGTCGGCTACTCGGAGAGCGACGGCTGGACGTCGTTCACGGCCCTCTCCAACAGGATCTACGCCGTCCCCGTCACCGTGCCGCGCCGCGCGACCTTGCAGAGCCTGCGCCTGGCCGGCGCCGGCGCGGGGGTGAGCGCGGTGATGGCGCTCTACGAGGACGACGGCGATCGCCCCGGCGAGCGCCTCGCGGGGACCTCGGCGTTCAATGTGGGAGCGATGACCAACGTCGCGCTGCCCCTCAGCGCCGTCACCCTCGAGGCCAACCAGACCTACTGGGCGACGGTGATCTTCAGCGCCAACGTGAGCTTTCAACAAAAGGTGGGGAGCGGGTACGTCGCGACGACGACCTTTCCGACGATCCCCGACTCGTTCCCCGCGGGTTCCGCCGAGCAGGAGGTCAACGTCTGGCGCATCTACCTCCGCGTCGTCGACGCGTCGGAGTGACGCGTCCTCTCAGGATCCTGGCCCCCCGGGGCTCGTAGACGGCTCTCAGCCAACAACAGTCAACCGAGGCTCTCCTCATGCAAGCCATCCCCCTCCTTCGTTCACTACGGTCCTACGTCACGGGCGCGGTCCTCGTTGGCGCCGTGCTGTCGCCCCAGGCCGCTCAGGCCGATTTTTGCGCGCCCCCACCCTCGCCCGTCCCCGGCTTGCCCGGCGCGCCGAGCTGGTCCGGGCCCCCGCCCCTCCGTGCGGATCTGAACGAGCCGCGCTGGGCCGCGGGTCCCCTGACCCCCTTCACGAGCGACCTGACGCAGAACGAAGGGCGCTTCCGCCTCATGACCAACGCGGCGCGAGATCGCCTGTACGTCTCGATGCAGACGAGCAACGAACACGGCGACCCGACCCCGACGGATCAGGTGTTCTTCGGCATCTCGAAGGACGTCGGGTCCACGAACCCCGGCGGCACGGCCATTCGCGTCCGCGTGAACCCTGGGGCCGCCCCGGGGGGCTTCGTGGCAGCCAATGATTTTCGGGTGTACTCGTTCTTGGACAATCCCCCGTGGACGACCGACGACATGGTCACGCCCCCGAGCTGGGTGATCGATCCGGCGGTGTGGAGCAACGCCCCGGGGGACGGCGTGGACTGGGGCATCAACTTCATCGTCAACCTCACGGAGCTGGGGATCGGTCCGAGCGACACCTTCAAGGTCGTGCTCGCGATGACCATCCGCGACGAGACGAACGGAAACGACTCCACGATCGCGACGCTCATCCCGACGAACCCCTCCATCGGCTTCCAGACCCAGCTCATGGCGTCCAACCCCGCCGATTGGAAGCAGACCGGCGCGACCGGATCCGGCTGCGTCGGTGGCATCACGCTGTCGAGCTCGAACATCCGCACGAACAACGCGAGCCCGCACCGCATCGAGACCGCGCCGGGCCACGTCAACGTCTTCTCGGCGCAGCCCGACTACGGGGCCGTCGGGCTCTTCGACAACATGCTGCAGGCGGAGTTTCGGATCGCCAACTGGGGGTCGATCGCCGATCCGAACGCCGGTTGGATCCCGATCCCGAACGCGACGGGGATCCCCAACCAGGGACCCGCGGGGCTGATCCAATTCACGTGTCCCCCCAACACCGCGGCCCAGACCTGCGGCATGGCGGTGCCTGCGCAGAAGCACCAGTGCATCCAGGTTCGATTGAACTACGGCCCCGGCTCCAACCCGGACATCGCGCCGATCACGACCGCCTCGGCGTACCGCAACATGGACTTCGTCCCGCTCTCCTCCCACGAGCGGGTCGCGGAGATCTCCGTGAAGGGGCTGAGCGCCATCCTGGGCAACGACGCGGATCGGGAGGTCTACCTCTACGTCTACCCGCGCAACCTGCCGGTCCACGGCGATCAGCAGCTCTTCCTAGCGACGGACCGGATGGCGGAGACGAAGCGCCGGCTCCTCGCTCCGCCCCCGCCGCCCATCCAGGTGAAGGACCTGAAGGGCGCGCTGGAGCGCATCAAGACCAGAGAGCAACGCCAGGCCTCCGGGCCACAGGTCAACGCCGCGCGACCCGGCGTCGTGACGCATGTTCCCCAGGCGCAGGTGGCGGATCCGAAGCTGGCCGACGCGCAGCCGTCCTTGGTGGACCCGGAGCTCGCGCTGAAGCAGGTGTGGCCCCACTACGAGGTGCGTCCCTACTACCACACGGGCAAGACGGTGACCGAGGACGCCAAGGAATACCGAGCGCTCGTGGCCATGCACCCCTTCACCCTCTACTACTCGCATGAGGGGCCGCTGTTCGGGTTCAGCCACCAGCTCGACGTCGTGGGCGGCGGTCGCCTCGAAGAGCTCCAGGCGCCCACTGACACCAAGCCGGGGCTGTACAAGCTGACCATCCCCAACGAGGGCGTGGCGCAGCTCAAGACCTCGGTGGAGGCCCACGAGAAGCCCCAAGCGGGGCGCGCGGCCCAGGAGCGCCCCGCGGATTGCCCGCCCTGCCAGGTGGAGCGGAAGTCGCACTGCAACTGCTCGGTGCCCGGCCTGACCGCCCCGCTGAACCCGCTGCTGCTGGCCTCCTTCGGTCTGGGTGCGGCGGCGTGGCTCCGGCGTCGGCGTCGCGCCAGCTGAGTGCGCCACAGGCCCCTCGGAGGGCCCGCTCCCATGCGCCGGCACCACGCGCTCCCTCGAGAGCTCGTGGTCGCCCGCGCGTCGCGT
>JAEWOQ010000275.1 GCA_023460875.1 Pseudomonadota bacterium | reverse complement strand
GTCGACGAAGTCGCGGTCGCCGACGCAGGGGATGCTGCGGCGGACGGCGCGCTTGGCTCTGTTGAGGGGGGCTGGGCGGGGGATGGCTGGGCCGAAGAGGGCTGGGCCGAAGAGGGCTGGGCCGCGGACGGATTTGCGCTGCCGCAAGCGAGCAGGGTCAGTCCGGCGAGGATCGTCGTGAGAGGATGGATGGGCCCCGTGGCCCGGCTTCTGCGCCCCATGGGGGCGACCGTACATCCATCGTGCCGAGGCGCGAAGATCCGACGGGCAGGGCTCCAGGCGCGCGAGCGCTCCCCCATCTCGTCCCCCTCGAGTGCTGGCGCTCCCCCCACCGGCTCAAAAATCGCATGCTCGGTCCGTGAGCTCCGCGACGTCCCCCCCACGGCCAGCAGCGCCTACGCCGCAGGAGGGCCCTCCCAGGGAAGGCCCCAACGGAGGAGAGCCCAACGCCCGCTCGAATCGCCTGCAGCAGCGCATGGCGGTGCCCGTCCTGCTCGCCGCCCTCGCGTCCGTGCCGGCGGTGTTCCTGACGCTCCTCGACGAGCCTGCGCGGAGCGCGGGGACGTTGGTCAACACCCTGTCGGGCGCGGTGATCGTCGCGGAGGTCGTGGTCTTGTTCGCGGTGTCGGACGACAAGTGGGGCTGGCTCCGGCGCAACCCGGGGCGCGTGCTCCTGGGGTGCGCCGTGGTGGCGGCGGTGGTCTTCACCGTCGGGCCCCTCCAGCTGTTGCGGCTGACGAAGACGCTGGGGGCGCTGCGCATCCTGCGCGCGAGCAAGCTCCTCACCGCGGGGCGCATCCTGCGGGAGCGAGCGGGCCTCCAGGGCCCCTGGCAGCAGGCGATCGGCGTCGGGCTCACGGTGCTCACCGCCGTGTTCGTGGCCTTGGTGCTCTCCGATCCCACGTCCCAGTCGCGGCGGGTGCTCGACGGGGCGCTCCATTGGCTCGGGGTCACCGGCGTGGTCCTCGCGGGCGCGGTGCTAGCGATCGCCACCTACGTGCTGCGAACGGCGCGGGACCGTGGGCGGCGCGATGATCGGACCGATGCCCCAGCACCGGCGCAGTCGGCAGAGCCTGCAGAGCCCGTCACACCCCCAGCGCCGCGATCGCCCGCTGACGCCGGGCGGAGCGCAACAGCATCTGCTGAAAGCGGTTGTCCACGCGCCACAGATCGCCCGCGAGCAGGCTGACCAGGCCGGCGCGCAGCACGGGATCCGGCTCCGCCGCGAAGAAGATGTTGTCGACGAGGCCGCCGTTGTAAAATGAATGGATGAGGCTCGCCATCGCCACGTAGGCGGTGTGCAGGTGAGCGCCGAGGGAGCCGACGAGCTCTGGGTCCGCCTCGGTGCCCGCCGCGAGCGCGGGCGCGAGGAGCGCTGCGAGCCTCTCGCCGGATTCCATGGCCAGGGTGACGCCCGAGGAGAACACGGGATCGAGGAACGCCGCCGCGTCTCCGATGCAGGCGTAGCGCGCCCCCGCGGAGCGGCGGTTGTGATAGCTGAAGTTGCGGATGATCCGCGTCGGCCCGCGCCGCGCGCCCGCGCACAGGCGCTGGAGCAGAGGTGAGCTCTCGATGAGAGAGTCGAGCCAGCCCACACAGATCCCTTGTCTCTGGCTCACCAGGCCGACGCTGAGGCGGTCGCCCGCCAGCGGGATGAGCCAGCTCCAGCCTCGGGGCACGACGAGGACCTTGATGTTGCCGGCGGCGCCGAACACGGCGCGGAAGTCGCGGCCGAGCTCGCTGAAGTGGGTGAACACCGCCGCCTTGCCGAAGGCGCCGAAGGGGACGAGGGTGCGATCCCGTCGCCCGAAGAAGCCGTCCTGACCCGTGGCGTCGACGACGTAGCGACAGCGCAGGTGGGGCCCCGTGGTCCGCACCTCGACGGCGTCGGGGCGACACTCCACGGCCGTGGCCCGCACCCCGAAGGTGACGGTCGCCCCGGCGCGCTCCGCCGCCCGGACCAGCTCGAGATCGAAGGTGGCCCGATCGACCTGGAAGGCGGCCGGCGGCCCCCCCGGTAAGCCCGTGTCGAAGGGGAACACGGCGTGCAGCCCTGCGCCCTCGTGGAGGAACTCGGCGCCCGCCTTGGGCAGGAAGCAGGGCGCGTCCGTGGACACCCCGAGGCGCTCGAGGATGGGCACCACCCGCGGCAGGAGGGACTCGCCGATGTGGAAGCGGGGGAAGGTCTCCTTCTCCAGGACGTGGACGTCCACGCCCCGAGCGGCCAGCGACGCCGCCACGGTGGAGCCCGCCGGGCCCGCGCCGATCACTACGACGTCCGCGGTGGTGGAGCTTGTCTGCATGGAGCGCTCCTCACGCGCCCGCGAGGCCGAGCCCGCCGGTCACGCCGATGACCTGCCCGGTGATGTAGCTCGCCTCGTCGCTGACCAGGAATGCCACCAGCGCCGCCACGTCCTCGGGACGGCCGAGCCGCCGCATCGGGACGGTGGCGCGGAGCTCGTCGACGGGCGCGTTCGCGAGCATGTCCGTCTCGATGAGCCCGGGGGCGACGGCGTTGACGGTGATGTTGCGCTTCGCGAGCTCGAGGGCGAGCGAGCGGGTGGCGCCGATCAAGCCCGCCTTCGCGGCGGCGTAGTTCACCTGACCGCGGTTGCCCACGAGCGCCGAGAGGGAGCTGATCGTGACGATGCGCCCCCAGCGCTGCCGCACCATCGGCATCACGAGGGGCTGCGTCACGTGAAAGAACCCGTCCAGGCTCGTGCGCGTCACATCCTGCCAAGCGTCGTCGCCGAGGGCGGGGAAGGCCGCGTCCCGGATGATGCCGGCGTTGTTCACGAGCACGCCGATCGGCTCCGGCGCGGCGTCGCAGAGGCGCTGGATGGCCTCGCGCGTCGCCGCGCCGTCGCGCACGTCGAAGCCGCAGATCTCCGCCGTCCCCCCGGCGGCGCGGATGGCCTCCGCGGTGGCCTCGGCGCCCGCGCGGTTCACTCCGAAATGCACGATGACGTGGAAGCCGTCTCGCCCCAGGCGCTGCGCGATGCTGGCGCCGATGCCGCGGGAGGCGCCGGTGACGAGGGCGCGCTTCATTCTGCCTCCGCGTCGTCCGTCGGGCGCTGGAACACGTCGAGCTCCGCCGTGAGGAGCACCGCGTCGCCCGCGCTGAGCGTCCCCTCGAAGCGCGCCGCGCCGCCCTGCTGCCACAGGGGGCGCAGTCGGGCGGTCAGCGGGCGGCCCACGGGGAGGGCGTCGACCCGCAGCTCCGCGCTGGGCACGCCGACCAGGTAACCGATCGCGCCGCCGCTCGTCGTGCCCGCGGCGCGCCGACTGAGGCCGAGATACGCCCCCGCGCTCTGGGCGAGGACCTCGACGCCACACAGGGCCTCGAGGCGTCCTTGGCGCAGATAGGGGGAGTCGTCGCCGAAGGTCGCTTCGCAGCAGACCTCCTCGGGTGTCCACTCCACGACCCGCGCGAGGAGCAGGGCGCGCCCTCGATGGGGCAGCAGCTCTGCGACGTCCGGGAGAGCAGGTGACACGGTCGGCTCCTATCATGGAATGGCCCGCCCACGGGGGCCTAAGCGGTGGGGCGATCTTCCGGAGATGAGGGTCCCGGATACGGTCGGCTGGCTGGTCGTTTTCGGCGGGGAGCGTCGCTCGAAGCGCGAGCTAGCGAAGGGGCGGGCGAAGGTCCTCGCCGCGGCAGATGGTGCACGTCGCCTCCCTGGGGCGGCTTGTCGTGGCGGGATGCTCGTCGTGGTGCGCGGCTTGTCGTGGTGCGCGGGGCTCGGTAATGCTGAACGATGCCTCGGCGCCTGGGTGTGGTCCTCACCTTCGCCGCGATCTTCGGATCGGGCGGGCTGGTGCGCGCTCAGTCCTCTGCGAGCTTTCCGGATCCCGACG
>JAEWOQ010000274.1 GCA_023460875.1 Pseudomonadota bacterium | reverse complement strand
TTCTGCGCGTCGTTGGCTCGCTCTTCGTGAGCAAGGCCGCGCAAGGACAGCTCCATCTTTTCGCCTTCGAGGCGCTGGGTGACGCGAAACCGCGCCGCCTCCCCGCGGGACAGTCCGTGGGGCTCATGCTTGGGGACCAGCCCTACGAACTGGCGCTCGACGATCACGAACAAGCCGATGTCCGGATCGTTGCGCCAGGCCTCCCCCTCCACCCACTCGTCGAGCTCGAACTCGGACGCCCGATGGTGGAGCATTTCCGTCACGCGCATGGTGCCCGCGAGGCGACCGCTCGAGTCCTGATACAGGCCGATGGGCTCCCGCTGCCCGACCACCAGGCGCCTGGTCTGCTCCGCGAACGGCACCAGGAGCTGCTTCGGGAGCCCCCAATCCACGAAGGCCCCGAACTTCGAGAGCGCGACGACCTCGAGGAACGCCACCTGCCCCATCTCCACCTTCGCCTGATAGGTCGACGCCGCGGGACGCCCCTCGGAGTCGAGATACACGAACACCTCGAGCTCATCGCCCACCTTCGCGCCCCCGGGGACCTCGTTCCTCGGCAAGAGCACGTCCGGAGCTGCGGCCCTTTCGCCTGGCTCGCTCAGGCTCAGGAAGGCCCCAGGCGTAGCGAAGCGCCGGATCGATGACGAGCAGGAGCGACCCAGGAGCGGCGCGAGCGTCTTCACCGGCACGTTATACCGTGACCTCCACGGCGCGGCCCACCTCTGGTGAAGGTGCGATTCGAGGGAGAGGTGCTCGACTTCCCCTTGCGCTAGCTCCGCCTCCTCTAGTTCCTCCTCCAGCAGGCGACCGTACTCCGCATGGATCGCTCGAGCGGCTTCCTCGCGCTGCGCTTCGTTCGCGAAGCGGCGCTGGAGCTCGGACTCCAGAGCGGCCCTGGCGGGTTCGTCGCCGTCCCAGGGCTCTTCACGGCGCTCCTTGCGAGGCTCCTCCTCCGCGTACACCACGGCGCAGAGCGCCATGAGGTGGACGTGATTCGCCACGGAGGCGTAGCCCTTCGCCCACAGGGCGTCCGAAGCCAGCTCGGCGAGCAGCGCTCTCCGCTCCTCCGGCGACACGGGCGGCCAGTCCCGGCTCTGGCGTCCCCGCGCGCCACGCCCCTCGAATCCTCGAAGCAGCGTGAGCACGCCCAGCCAAGGACCTTGCAAACAGACGAGCGCGCCCGCGACAAACATGACCCCCAACGACCAGGAGTGAGCTCCCCGATCACGGCGCGCCTCGCTGATCGCCCACGGATCCTCGAACTGCACCACGCCCATCCAGGCGAAGCCGACCGCAGCCGCTGCCCCCAACGTCAGGAGGGCCCAAGCCTGCCCCCTCGAGAGCCGCACGGGCGGGATCTTCCCGAGCGACACACGCACCAGACCCCGGATGAGCAGCCCCGCGAGCGCGAGCATCCCCCCCGTGGCGAGCAGCATGGGCACGTCGCCCCCGTTCACGAAGTCGTGCATGATGGCGCTTCAGGTCCGGGACCTTAGCTCCCTCCCCCGAGCTGCAACAAGCGCCGCCTGAGCCGCCGTCTGCTTGACTGACGCGGCACCTGACGTGGTCGCCCCCACCCCGCGACTCTCCGAGACCAAAAGAGACCGATCGGTCTCTTTTATTGATAACGACGTGCCGTACCGCTCCGCCCGGCGCCCGGGCGTGTTCGTTTGCCAACGTCGTGCGCCACTCAACGCCTGCACGAGTCCCGTAGGAGCAGCTCACTTTCCCGCTGCCGTCGTCTGGAATAGAGTCTCGACGAGACCGTACCAGGGCTCCATCGTCGAGGCGGCGAAGCCCACGACGCGCAGGCCCTCAGCCAAGACCGGTGGGACCGTATGCTTCGTATCACCAAGACCCTCGCTCTCGTTTGTGGATTGTCGCTTGGCATCTCCTGTAGCGCCGAGAGCGCGGAACAAGGGAACTCATCGACATCGGGCGACGTGGACGACACGGGTGAACCCTACGGTTCCGGCGGCGCGGTCGGCTCTGGCGGCGCCAGCCAGCGTCTTCCATTGGGCGCTCCCTGTGTTCCCTGGAGCGAAGAGATGAAGGACCTTTCTGGCTCTCCGGGCGTCGACCTCTCGACCGAGTACGAGCGTTGTGAAGGTCGCCTCTGCCTGTCTCACCATTTCCAAGGACGCGTGGGGTGCCCCTATGGTCAGACGAGAGAAGACCTCGCCTTGCCTCCCGACCATCCTCGCCGCTGTCGAACGACGGATCCGACGACCGGACAAACCACGGCGACGCCCGTCGAGGTACCCGTGCCGCCGCAGCTCATCGCGCGACGTGCCGAGGACGTCGTGCATTGCACTTGCCGCTGCGCAGGCCCCGATCCAAACGCCGAGTACTGCACCTGCCCGAGTGGGATGGAATGTGTCGACCTCATCAAGGACCTCGGTGTCGGCTGGAACCATCTCGTCGGATCCTACTGCATCCACCCGGGCACCGCTGACGCGCAGAGCACGGCCTCCAGCCCCACCTGCGACGCGGAGGGCACGACCGCCGAAACCGACTGCGGCAACGACCGCCGCAACCCGTGACGGACTCCACGAGTCTGGGCAAGCCCGCGGCCGACCAGAGCGTTCAAGTGCACTGGTGCGCGCCGGCCGTCCGTCGTACGAGCTGCGCTGACGCCCTAGGTTACTTCGGATCGTGTCCCGAAAAGCGTACCCCGTCCGCTCCGCACGGGTGGCTCGTCCGGTGGGCGTCAAGATAGTTGTCGTCTGAAGATTACGACGCGAGCGCCTCATCGATTTGGCGCCGATGGGACGTGGTGGCGCAGCACGAGCCTTCGGTCGGTGCCATGCTCGTCGGGTTTCGGGCTCCCGTGGGTTGAGAGGCACGGCGGCGAGTGCATCCCAGTCTCGCATGTGACCGCTCCAGCGGGCTGGATTCTTCATTCCAGAATGAGGGAAAACCCATCACGCCGCGTGAGCGGATCTGCCCTTGGGGCCACCTTCAGGCGTGCGCGGGAACAACCACAACTGACGACCACCGCGCCAGCCACTAGCACCCACTGTCTCCGTGTCATGTTCCCAACCATCGCCGGCATCTTAACCGAACAGGACGCCCGCCGATCTCGGGTTTTGGCTTCGCCCTATCCTTACGGAACGGGCGCTGCGCTCCGGCGCTCGAACACACCATGTTCTCTGGGCAATGAGGGGCGCCCTGTAGCATATCACTCGCCCTCTCAGCCGTCACAGTTCACCTTCATCCGAGTCAAGCCCACCCAGGT
>JAEWOQ010000273.1 GCA_023460875.1 Pseudomonadota bacterium | reverse complement strand
ACACTGGGCCTCTCACGAAGGATCGAATCGTGTCGCTCCGTCGTTTTTCGGCGGACCTGGAGCCCTTGGACTCTGATTCTGATGGGAGCGATGGGGGCACGCCAGTCACCGGACAACCGGGAATGGTTGACCACTTTGCATTGGCCACCACCGGGGACGGGCGGAGTCTGTTCGCTTATCCCGCAGGAGACATCGCTCGCCTCGGCTTGGCCATCAAAGCTCGTTTCGTCCACGCGGAGGGAACCCCCCTTCCCGAGCCGGGCGGTACCGGAGGCACTGGCGGTACCGGAGGCACTGGCGGCACCGGAGGCACTGGCGGCACCGGAGGCACTGGCACTGGCGGCACCGGAGGCACTGACACCGGCGGCACCGGAGACACTGGCACTGGCAGTACCGGAGGTACCAGAGACACCGGAGACACCAGCACTGGTTCCGGGGGGACGGGCAGCGACGATGGCACACTCGGCGTGGGAGACGACGCAGCTACCGGTGGCTCCTCCGATGCTGGAACCGGTCCCGACGCGCCAAGCGATGGCAGGAACAGCGAATCGGATCCGGACCCTGACGACCAGCGAGCTCCCGCCTCCTCGGGCGCCACCGGCTGTGCGGTTGCTTCTTCGGCTGGGTTCCCCGCGTCTTCCGGAGGAAGCCTAACCGGTCTTGCTCTGCTCTGGTGGATCCGACGCCGCTCAGTCCGGAAGCCCTCGCCTGAAGCGAGCGAGGGCGCGAGCGATGTATCACCAGCTCCTCGACGCCGGGAGCTCGCCCGGTAGCGGTGCTCCAGGTGGGAAGAAAAGGAAAGAGACCGCTCGGTCTCTTTTTGCGAGTGGACGCTTCGTGCTCGCTCCCAACTGAGCGCTGCGTCGAGGACAGGCTCGTTCCGCGACTCATGCCCTCCTCACATGCCACGGCGAGGCAAACGCGGTCCTGGAAGGAGAGGCGCCCTCGCCGCTCGGCAGCAGCAGCCAGAATCTCGATGTCCGGCTCGATCACCCGGAGGCCGAGTTCGACGGCCTGGACCTCGTCGAGCTGCTCCACCTCGGCGAGAACGGTCGAGACTACACAGAGCTCGCCCACCGCGTCGCGGATGGAAGCGAACACCGTGGGCTCAGCGTCGATGTAGTCGATGAGCACGTTCGCGTCGAAGAGCAGGACCCGCACACCTATTCCACCCATCCCGCCACGACCTGCCGCATCTCCCGCGTGCTCAGCCCGAGAATTTCCGAGCCCCGTCCCACGGAGATCACCCCGTCCTCGACGCCCCTGCGGACCAGCCGCCAGAGTCGATCATCCATGAACGCCGACGCCTTGGTGCGCTCCGGTTCGTCGGCACCCTTCGCGACGGGCGCGGGGCCGAAGTCCGCGTGGCGAAGCGGGTCCGGTTCGGCCGTCTTGGTGAGACTGCGCCCGTAGCGTCGCTTGTACTCGGCGTAGAACTTGCCCCAGATCTTGGTGTCGCTGGCGTCCTCCGAAGCGCGATACAGCACCGATTTGTAGCTCACCCGGAAGATCTGCTTGAGCTTGAACACGCGATCGAGCAGCGGGCGACCGCGGGCCTCCTCCCACTCCTTGCGGAAGAGGTGCGGCGGCATGAGGAAGTGGCTGGCGAAGCGATCTGCTTCGCGCTCCTGCTCTTCGTCCTCGCCCTCTCGCTCGATGTCGTAGGCGTCGAGGTGCATCAGGAGATGGCCGAGCTCGTGGGCCGCGCTGAAGATCCAGCGCTCCACGCTGATCCGCTCCCAGGTGTTCACGACCACGGCTGGTCCGCCGTCTTCCGCGCCCACCGAGAGCCCGAAGAACCCTTCGGAAGCTACGCGAGGAAGAAAAACCTTCACCCCCTTGTCTTCGAGGAGCCCGCAGATGTCTCGAATGAGCTCATCCTTCCCGAGGCCGAACGCGGCCCGCGCCCGCGCGGCGCAAGCTTCTGGCGAGGCTCGCCCGCATTCGGAGAGCGGGGACCGGCGCTTCTCCCCGAGCTGTGCCTCGAGATCGCAGTAATCGTCGAGCCAACGGGTCACCTCGGCGAGCAGCTGTCCCCGCGTCACCATCTTCTTGTCGGCCCGAAATCGGACTTGGCGCAGCTGCCGGACAGGGCGGAGGAGCTCGTCGACCGGTACGGACAGGGCCGCAGCGATGGCCATCAAGGTCCGAGTCCGGGGCTCGGCCTGCCCTCCCTCGAGGCTCCGGTACGCCTGCCGTGAGATCCCTGCCTTTTCCGCGACCTCGAGCTGCGAGAGCCCCGTCTGGCTCCGAATCCGAGCCAGGTTCGCCGCCAGAACGGCCTTGTCCATGGTGTCTCCTTTCTCTTTCGCAAACTAGCCTTCTTGTCAACGCAGCGACCCGACGAATCCGTGGGGATGGATGGCACTTGCGCCAGCGCTGGTGCGCGCAGGGACGGGAATCGTCGGACTTGCGCCAGCGCAGGCGGGCGGCGCGGCGACGAATCCGTGAGGTGGGTGACAGCGCCGCACCGGCCGCGCAGGTCCTCGGCCCAGCGGAGCACCTGCGCGCGGAAATCTGCGTGGAGTGCGCGATTTTTCTTGACGACATTCTCGGCGCGCTCGGTCACGGGATCGGTGGTCGCGCTCATATACAGCTCCTGTCGCGCCTGAGCGCCCTGCTGGCGCGGGTTCGCCGGAGAAACGAGTTTCGAAGCTCCGCGCGCACCGAACGTACGCTCACGGAGCGCTCAGAGCGCCCGAAAACCAGGGTGTACGCTGCTCTCATGGCGTCCTTGGCCCGCGTTCTCGACGATTCCATTTCCTCCAACGGTCCGCTGAGCTCGTCGCTGTCCTGCTCGCTCTCCCGCCTCGCTGACGACGAGCTGCTCCGTCAGGTCGACTCCGTCATCGCGACCCAACGGCAGCAGCTGGCGCGGCTCCTCCTGCTGCTCGGCGAGCTCGAAGAGCGGCGCCTCCACCTGAGCCGCGGCTACTCGTCGCTCTTCGACTTCTGCACCACGGCGCTGCGCTTCAGCGAGGGCGAAGCCTTCCGTCGCATCGCCGCTGCGCGCCTCGCCCGCCGCTTCCCCGAGGTGCTCGGCCAGGTCGCCCGGGGCGAGATCCACCTCACGGGGCTGGTCCTGCTCCGCGACCACCTCACCGACGACAACCACGCAGAGCTCCTCGCCGCCGCACGCCACCGCTCCAAGCGCGGGCTCCAAGAGCTCCTCGCCGCACGATTTCCGCGCCCCGACGTGAAGTGCTCCGTTCGGAAGTTGGCCGCGCCAGCGGCTGTCGCGGAAACGACAGCGCGGACCCCGGAGACGTCGAGCGCGCCGGGGGTTCTGCGGACGTCGCCCGGAGCCCTTGCGAAGACGAGCGCGCGGAGCTCCGAAACGGACGCGAGCCCGACGCCGGGGAGCAGTTCCACCTCCGAGGTGCCGTCGGATCCGCAGGGCGGCGTGGGCGAAGACCACGGGCGGCGCCAGCCACATCCTTTGCCGCCCCGCCCCACGCCTGCGCTGATCGAGCCGCTCTCCCCCGCCCGCTACCGCGTCCAGCTCACGGCCCCCCAAGCCTTCATGGACAAACTCGACCGCGTCCGGGCGCTTCTGGCGCACAGCTGCCCCCAGGGCGACCTAGCCATCATCCTGGAACGCGCCCTCGACGCGTTGCTCGTCGACCTCGAGCGATCCCGCCGCGCGAGGGTCAGCACCACGAAGAAGCCCCGCTCGAAGACGACCTCCGCGAGGCAGAACCCGGTGAAGGCGACCTCCCCGAAGGCGATGTCCGTAGAGAGGAACCCGGCGGACGAGCGGCTCGGGGCAACGGCGAGTGGTGCCGCAGCTCTGGCGCCCAGCGCGCCGCCGCTCTCGTCGATCCCACAGGAGCAAGTCGCGCCCTCCGACGAGCGGAAGCGGTCGCCGGCGAGGCTCCACCGCGGGACCATCCCGCGCGCAGTCCGCCGCGCAGTCTTCGAGCGCTGCACCTTCGTCGGTGTCGATGGCCGACGCTGCAGCGTCCGCACCTTCCTCGAGCTCGACCACGTCCAACCCCACGCCCTCGGCGGCGCGAACACCGTCGGAAATCTTCGCGTCCTCTGCCGCGCTCACAATCGACTTTTCGCCGAGCGCGCCTTCGGCAAAGAGCACGTCGAGCGTCACTTGCGCCAGCGCAAGTCGACCTCGAGTGCGGCGACCTCGAGTGGAGTGCCCGAGTGACGAAGGAAATGTTCCTGCGCCCCACACAGCAAGGCAAGCTACCGACGAGAAGCGCCGCGGCCGGGAGAGTCTGACCAGCACTTGCGCCAGCGCAAGTGCTCCGGGCATACGACGCTTCCGTCGCACCTGATATCCTTCTCCGCGCGTTGGCCGGAGGGTCCTTCGATGTGCTCCAGCGCCCTCTGTAGGAATGCCCCGATGACGACGCCGGCCAAGAAGCCGTTGCAGCACGCGGGCGCACCATCATCGAGCAGATGAGCGAAGGATGGTAGCCGGCCAACTGCATTCGTGACGCGCAGCCCAACGGCTCGACCACCGCGGTTCTTGAGCATGCGTGGCACATGTGACATGCTCAACGCATGCCCAAGATGATCCAGGTGAGGAATGTCCCGGAGCGGCTGCACCGCGAGCTCACGCGGCGTGCGCGGGCCCTGGACATGACCCTCACCCACTACGTGCAACGTCTCCTGGAGCGGGAGGTGGCCAAGCCCTCCCGCGACGAACTGTTTCGGCGCGTTCGACAGCGCCGTCCCGTCCAGCTCGAACGACCTGCGGCCCAGCTCCTGCGCGAGGATCGGGCGGAGCGAGGCGAGTGAGGCTCGTCGTCGCCGACGCGTCCGCCCTCGGGGAGTACCTGCTCGACCCGAGTAGCGCCGCCTCGAGCGAGCTCATCGAGTCCGAAGAGGTCGACCTGCATGCCCCCGCCCTCTGCGACATCGAGCTCCTCGCGCTCATGCGTCGCGCCCTGCGGCAGCGCGCGACGACCCTCGACGTGATCCGGGCCAGCGAGCTCCTCGAGGACTACTCGGCCCTGCCCGTGACCCGACACGAGCACCTCGAGCTGCTCCCCCGAATCTTCTCACTGCGCGACAACTTCTCCGCCTACGACGCGAGCTATGCCGCGCTCGCGGAGGCATTGGGGGCAGAGCTCCTCACCGCCGATCGCCGCTTCGCACGCGCCGCCCGCGACCATCTGGCGCTCGTCGTGCATTGTCCTTGACCCCCTGCGACGGCAGACGGCACGTACTTTCCCCTACCCCCGTGGGCTTGCTAACTTCCTAGGCGTCCAGAGGGCGGGGCGTCGCGTTCCCGTCTTGGGCATCGGGTCCTCCCGTCTCGCCATGTTCCCCACCGTCGTCACCTCGGAGGTCCAGCGCGCCCTCCTCGACTACCTGCGCACCACCTTTCGCCTCGCGGACAAGGAGCTCGAGGCGGCGCTGTTTCGCTTCCTGGAAGACGAGCAGACCGGCATGTTCCGGGGACCCTACCTCGACGTGCGCCTGCCCTTCCGCAAGGCCCCCGAGGACTGGGAGGCGCGGTCGCCCCTCGACCTCGGCCCGCCCTTCTTCCCCCACGCCCACCAGCTGCGCGCCTTCGCGCGGCGGAGCGCCCGCGACCGGGAGCCGCAGAACACGCTCATCACGACCGGCACCGGCTCCGGCAAGACCGAGTGCTTCCTCTACCCCCTCCTCGATCACTGCCGCCGCGCCAGGCAGCGCGGGGAAGGCGGGGTCAAGGCCATCATCCTCTACCCGATGAACGCCCTGGCCACCGATCAGGCCGAGCGCCTGGCGAAGCTCCTGCAGCGCCCCGAGGTCACCGGGGTCACCGCGGGCCTCTACGTGGGCGGCCAGGGCCAACATGGGTCGAGCAGCGGGACGCACCTGGTGGACGACCGCCAGGTGCTCCGCAAGTCTCCCCCCGACATCCTGCTGACGAACTACCGCATGCTGGACTTCCTCCTCATGCGGCCCGAAGACGCTCAGCTTTGGAACCAGAACGACCCGACGACCCTGCGCTACCTGGTCCTCGACGAGCTCCACACCTACGACGGCGCCCAGGGCAGCGACGTCGCCTGCCTCATCCGCCGCCTCAAGGCGCGGCTCGGCAGTCCCCGGGGGCACCTCTGCTGCGTGGGCACCTCCGCCACCATCGGTAGCGGGGGCACGCGGGATCCGCGCCAGCTGCTCGCGGAGTTCGCCACCAAGATCTTCGCGGAGCCCTTCACCCCCGAGCACCTCATCGGCGAGGACCGCGCGAGCCCCGACGAGGTGCTGGGCAAGGCTGCCCCCGCGTCCCAGCTCGAGTCGTCGCTCCCCGTGCCGAGCGAAGCCCAGTGGCGCGAGCTCGAGCCGACGCACTACTCCCGCCACGAGGACTACCTCGCCGCGCAGGAGCGGCTCTGGTGCGGCCACAAACAGCTCGGCCCGAGCTCCCTCGCGGAGACCCTGCGGGGGCACCCGTTCCTCACCAAGCTGCTGCGGGGGCTGGCGGGACGCGAGCGACGCTCGGGGCCGCGGCACTGGCGCGAGGTCGCCGATTCCATCGCCACGGAGGACGCGCAGTTCGCCGAGCTGCCTCGCGAGCGGCAGTGGCTCCTGCTCGCGTCCTTCGTGTCCCTCATCGCGCGGGCGCGCGCGCCCCTGGGCCCCGACTCGCCCCCGCCGGGGCCGTTCCTCCAGGTCCAGGTGCAGCTCTGGATCCGCGAGCTCCACGACCTGGTGCGCCTGGTCACCAACGATGGCGTGCGGTTCGCCTGGCGGGACGAGCTCCCTCCGGGCGAAGGCCGCTGGCTGCCCTTGCTCTACTGCCGTGAGTGCGGCTTCAGCGGTCTCGCGGCGCTCCAGCTCGAGAGTGAGCCCCAGCTGCGGGATGCCCAGCGGGAGATCGGTGAGGCCTTCCTGAGCTCCACGAACCGCGGGCGCGTGGTGGAGCTGCTGCCGAAATCGGCGCCGCCGCCCCTGAGCGACCTCGGCCAGGCCACCCTCATTCGCAAGTACCTGTGCCCGAAGTGCCTGGAGGTGGGGCTGGAGGAGCGGTGTCGCTGCGCCGAGGGCGGCGAGGTCCTGCCCGTGCGCGTGCACCCCGAGCTGAGCGAGAGCGGCAAGCCGCACCCGCTCCGGCGCTGCCCCTCCTGTCAGGCGGACGACGGCCTGTCGTTTCTGGCCTCGCGCGCGGCGACCTTGTCGAGCGTCGCCATCTCGGAGCTCTTCGCGAGCCGCTACAACACCGATCCGAAGCTGCTCGCCTTCACGGACTCGGTTCAGGACGCCTCCCACCGCGCGGGCTTCTTCGCGGCCCGCACGTTCCGCTTCACGATGCGCACCGCCATCCAGGCGCTGGTCGAAGCCCACCCCGGGCCCGTGCCCCTCTCCGAGCTCGCGGCGCGCCTCATCGATCACTGGGCGGCGCGGCAGGGCGATCTCGGGCAGGCAGCGGCCCTCCTGCTCCCCCCGGATCTGAGCGAAGATCCGGCCTACCGCGCCTACTTCGGCCTCGATCGGGCCGAGCCACCTTCCAAGACGCCGAAGCCGACGGCCAAGCGAGCGGCGGCCCTCCGGGAGCTGCTCGAGGTGCGCATCGGCTGGGAGGTGACGCGGGAGCTCGGCCTGGCCGTGACCTTCGGGCGCAGCTTGGACGACACCGCCTGCTCCACCCTGGCCGTCGACGAAGCCGCCCTCGGGAGCGCCGCCCGGGAGCTCGTCGAGCACCTCCGCGAACACCACCGGGGCTCCTTCCGCGAAGACCCCGAGCTGGAGCGTGTCCAACACTTCCTCGAAGGCCTCCTGCAGCGCCTGCGGCTCAAGGGGGGCATCCACCACCCCCTGCTGGAGGAGTTCGCGCGGCGAGACAGCCGCTTCTTCCTGAGCAAGGCGAAGAACCCGCGCCTGTCGCGCTTCGGCCCCCACTCCCAGGTGCCCGCCTTCTGGTACTTGGGCGAGCCCGGTCCCCGCTCGAGCTACCAGGCCCTGCACTCCTCCCCACGCACGCGCACGTGGTACCGGGTCTGGACCCGGCGCGCCTTGGGGCTGCTGCAGGAGAACGACGGGGCCATCGACACGCTGCTCGACCGCGCCGTGCGCGTCTCGCGGGAGCACGGCATCCTGCGCACCCTCGATGGGCCCAAGGCGCAGACCGTCGCCGGGCTCGCCCCCGAGGCCCTCTGGGTCACCGGAGACGTCGCCCGCGTCCGCTGCGCGAGCTGCGGTCACCAGCTCACCCTCGCCGCGCCAGCCGCCGGACGGTTCGTCGGCAAGAGCTGCATGGCCTTCGCGTGCTCCTCCGGGGCCTACGCCCTCGACGCCAACAGCGGGGAATCCGAACGCTACTACCAGAACCTCTACAAGAGCGGCCGGGCGACGCGCATCTACACGGGCGAACACACCGGGCTCCTGCAGCGGGCGGAGCGTGAAGCCCTGGAGCGCTCCTTCAAGGAGCGCGACCGCCCGGACGCCCCCAACCTCCTCACCTGCACGCCCACCCTCGAGATGGGCATCGACATCGGCGATCTGTCGAGCGTGATGCTGTGCTCGGTGCCCCCGCTGCCCTCGAACTACGTGCAGCGGGTGGGGCGCGCGGGCCGCTCCACCGGCAACGCCCTGGTGCTCACCATGGCGAACAACCGCCGGCCCCACGATCGCTACTTCTACGAGGAGCCCTACGAG
>JAEWOQ010000272.1 GCA_023460875.1 Pseudomonadota bacterium | reverse complement strand
TCCGAGTCGCTCGAGCCTATCGAGCCCCTCGAGTCCCCCGAGACCTTCGCTGGTGTGCCCGCGCCTCTTCGTGAGGCCATGCGCCGTCGCGGCTTCTCCGACCTGACCGCCGTGCAGCGGGCCGTGCTCGAGTCGAACCTGGACGACCGGGATCTGCGGATCTCCTCCCAGACCGGCTCCGGGAAGACCGTCGCCCTTGGCATGGTGCTGGCCAAGGCGATCGCCTCTGGTCCCCGCGAGCGCCGCGCGCCCACCGCGCTCGTCATCACGCCGACCCGCGAGCTCGCCGTCCAGGTCCAGAAGGAGCTCGAGTGGCTCCTCGAGAGCATCGCGGACGCGGCGGTGGACGTCGTGACAGGCGGTACGAGCGTGTCGATGGAGCGCAAGCGCCTCGCGCGCACCCCGCGCGTGGTGGTCGGCACTCCGGGCCGCCTGCTGGATCACATGAAGGGCGGAGCCCTCGACTGCGGAGGGATCACCCAGCTCGTCCTCGACGAGGCCGATCAGATGCTGGACATGGGCTTCCGGGAGGAGCTCGAGGCGATCCTGGACGGCATGCCCAGTGAGCGCCGCACCCACCTGGTGTCCGCCACGTTCGCGCCCGAGGTGCGACGCCTGGCGGATCGCTACCAGAAGGACGCCGTGTTCGTGCAGGGCACCAAGCTCGGCGCCGCCAACGAGGACATCGAGCACGTCGCGTACATCGCGCGCTTTCACGAGCGCTACGACGTCTTGGTGAACCTGCTGCTCATGACGCAGGCGGAGAGCGAGCCGGACGCGGAGGCGGGTCGCACCCTCATTTTCGTGCGGACGCGCGCCGACACCGCGGAGGTGGCCGAGCACCTCCTCCGCGACGGCTTCCAGGCGCAGCCGCTCAGCGGGGATTTGCCCCAGGCCCAACGCACCCGCACCCTCGAAGGCTTCCGCTCCGGACGAGTGCCACTGCTCGTCGCCACGGACGTCGCGGCCCGCGGCCTCGACGTGCCGGAGGTCTCGACCGTCGTGCACCTCGATCCTCCCACGGACAGCGAGGTGTACACCCACCGCAGCGGCCGCACGGGCCGCGCCGGACGCAAGGGGCGCAGCGTCATCCTCGTCCCGCCCCAGACCCAGCGGCGCGTGCAACGTCTGTTGTCGGACGCGAAGGTGACCGTCAGCTGGCGCGACGTCCCCAGCGCCGACAAGGTGCGCCGCGCCTTCCTCAAGCAGACGCGCCGCAGCCTCCACTCCGCCCTGAGCTCGGAGCTCGCGCCAGAGCAGACCCACCTCGACTACGCCGCGCGGCTCTTGGAGGAGCACGAGCCCGTTCGTCTCGTGGCCACCCTGCTGGCCCGCACGGAGCTCGAACCTCCCTGTGAGCCTCGCGAGCTCAGCCCAGGGCGCGCCGATCCGCGCTCCCTGGCGTCCCAGGGCTCCTTTGCTCCGCGCGCGACGCGCGAGCGCTGGGCGCCGCAGGAGTCCCGCTCCGGCTCCGAGAGCGGCTTCGTGCGCTACTTCGTCAACTACGGCGGCCGCCAGGGGGCCGCGCCCAACCGTATCCTCGCCCTCGTGTGTCGCCGCGGGGGCATCGACGGGAACGCGGTGGGCTCCATCGACATCCGCGACAACGGCACGACCTTCGATGTGCGGAGTGACGTCGCGCCCCAGTTCGAAGTCGCCGCACAGCAGCCCGATCCGCGGGAGCCGAAGCTGCGCATCGAGCGCTACCGCGAACCCGCGGGTCAACGTCCCGAGAGCCGCCGCCCCGGTCCCCCGCGGCAGGGGCCCGGCTTCAACGACAACCGCGCCTTCGCCAAGTATCACTCTGGTCCCAAGCCCCACCGCGCCCTCAATAAAAGCGCGCCGCGAAGGCCGCGCCCCTACGAGCGCCCCGAGGGCGAACCCGCCGCGCCGCGCCGCATCGTCTCGTCACGCAAGCCGCACCCCAAAGCGCACTGAGCGATCCCCGCTGACCGGCTCAGCGCCTCCGAAACACCGGCGACCGGCTCGGCGCCAACTTCAGCGGCGCCGGCTCAGACGCGCGCCACCTCCACCACACCGCTCAGCTTCCCGATCGCCTTCATCACGTTCTTGAGCTGGCTCAGGTCCGTGCAGTGGAAGGTGAACGTGTTGTGAGCGCGGCCATCGTCTCCCGAGCGACAGTTCGCCTCGCTGATGTTCACGCGGTGGGCGCTCAAGGTCTGGCTGACGGTGGCCAAGATCCCCGGCTTGTTCGTCGTGGTCACGCTGATCTGCACGGGGCGGTTGATCTTCGCCTTGCTGTCCCAGGTGACCTCGATGCGTCGCTCCGGATCCGTGTCGAAGGCCTTGGGACACTCGCGCCGGTGCACCGTGACGCCGCGCCCCCGCGTGATGAAGCCGATGATCGCGTCTCCGGGCAGCGGGTTACAGCAGCGGGCGTAGCGCACGAGGACGTTGTCGATCCCGGCGACCTTGAGCCCCGTCGTCGGCTCTCCGGTGACCCGCCGGACGATCGTCTCGAGCGGGCTCGCCTTGAGGGAGCGGGGCGCGGGCTCCGAAGGAGAGCGCTGCTTCAGCGTGGCGACGACGTCCGCCGCGTCGATCTTGCCGTAGCCGATCGCGAGCAGGAGCTCGTCGATGCTCCCGAAATGGAGCGCGCTCACCAGGCGCGTGACCTGGGCGTCGTTCTTGAGCAGCTTGGCCAAGCTCATGCCCACCCCGCGCATCTCCGCCTCGAACAGCTCGCGGCCGAGGTTGATGCTCTTGACCCGCTTCTCGGAGCGCAGATAGCCGCGCACCCGCGTGCGGGCTCGCGTAGTCACGCAGTAGTCGAGCCAATCCTTCGTCGGGCGCTGGGAGGGCGACGTCATGATCTCGATGACGTCGCCGTTCTTCAGCTTGTACCGGATCGGCACGATCTGACCGTTGCAGCGGGCCCCCGAGCAGTGGTGGCCCACCTCCGTGTGGATCGCGTACGCGAAATCGATCGGGGTCGCGCCGCGCGGGAACACGAGCACGTCGCCCTTCGGGGTGAAGACGTAGATCTCGTCGGGGAAGAGATCGATCTTGACGCTCTCGAGGAACTCGGCCGGATCCTTCAGGTTGCGCTGATAGTCGGCCAGCTCCCGGAGCCAGCCGAACTTCTCCGCGTCCTTCGGGTCCACCCCGCCGGAGACGCGCTCCTTGTACTTCCAGTGGGCGGCCACGCCGTGCTCGGCGACGCGGTTCATCTCGTGAGTGCGGATCTGCACCTCGATGCGCTGCCGCCCTGGACCGATCACCGTCGTATGGAGCGACTGGTACATGTTCGGCTTGGGTAGGGCCACGTAGTCCTTGAACCTGCCCGGCACAGGGGTCCAGCGGGAGTGAATCGCCCCGAGGCACGCGTAACAGTCCGCCGCCGACTCCACGATGATGCGAAAGCCGATGATGTCGAACACCTGTTCGAAGTCGCACTGCGCGTGCTTCATCTTCCGCCAGATGGAGTAGGCGTGCTTGGCGCGCCCCTCGACCTTGACGTTGAACCCCTGCTCGGCGAGGCGCGACGTGATGGTCTTGCAGGTGCTCTCGATGTAGCGCTCCCGCTCCCTGGTGGATTTGTGCAGCTTCGAGCGCACGAGGTCGTAGCCCTCGGGCTCGAGGTACTTGAACGAGAGATCCTCGAGCTCGCTCTTGACCACGTTGAGACCCAGGCGGTTGGCCAGGGGCGCGTAGATGTCCATCGTCTCGCGAGCGATGCGCTCTTGAGACTCCGGCTTCATGTGGTCCAACGTCCGCATGTTGTCGACGCGGTCGCACAGCTTGATCAGGAGGACGCGGATGTCCTTCGCCATCGCCACGACCATCTTGCGGAAGCTCTCCGCCTGACGGTCTTCCCGGGAGGTGAAGTTGATCTGGCCCAGCTTGGTCACCCCATCGATCAGGCTGGCGATCTCGTCCCCGAAGTCTCCCCGGACGTCCTCGAGGCTGGCGAGGGTGTCTTCGACGACGTCGTGCAAGAGGCCCGCGCACACGCTCGCCGTGTCGAGCCGCAGATCGGCGATGATGCCGGCGACGCGAGCCGGATGGGTGAAGTAGGGTTCACCGCTCTTGCGGAGCTGCGCCCGGTGCGCCCACTCACCATAGTGATATGCGCGACGGATCAGCCCATCATCCGCCTCCGGGTGGTACGCGCGCACACGATCGACCAGTTCTTCCAGCACCAGCACAGGACACCCTACGTCGAAGAGGAGACCGGAGCCCTCCGCGGACTCGAAGAGCTCCGTGACAACATAAGCACGGCAGCCGCCAGGAAAGCGGCCACGTCGATAAAATACGTGGCGTCCGAGCGGCCAACATGGAAACTACCACCCCCCCATGACTGCAGCAAAAGGGGCGAGCGACGCCCGCCCGTGGGGCGCCTACGTCCACTTCCCCTGGTGCCTCAAGAAGTGCCCCTACTGCGACTTCCTGAGCATCCCGGTGGAGCCGCGGCGCCTCGCCTCCCCCGGATCCAATTCCCTTCCCCTGCGCCTCCCTCGTGCGCCCAGCGATGCGTCCCTCGACGCGCCCCTCGACGCGCCCAGCGCCCGCCAGGTGCTCCCTCATGAGGCCTACGCAGACGCGGTGCTGCGCGAGCTGGATGCCCGCCTCCCCGGGCTGAACGTCACGACCCGACCGACCTCGATCTTCTTTGGAGGGGGCACCCCGTCCCTCTGGGAGCCGGAGCAGCTCGGGCGGGTCATCGCGGCCCTATCGCAAGGATCGCCCTCCAGTTCTGGCTCGGAGAGCGCGAGCGCGCCCGATCCCGCGCTGCTCGAGATCACGGTCGAGTGCAATCCAACGAGCTTCGACGAGGAGCACGCGCGGCGCCTGGTCGCTGTCGGGGTGAACCGCATCAGCCTGGGCGTCCAGTCCCTGGATCCCGAACGACTGGAGTTCTTGGGGCGCCTGCACGATCCCGGAGGCGCGCTGCAAGCCATCGCCGCGGCGCAACGAGCCGGGGTCCCCCGCATCAGCGCGGACCTGATCTTTGGAGTCGCCGGGCAGACCCCGGAGCAGGCGGCGGCCGAGGTGCGACGCCTCGCCGCCACGGGCATCACCCACTTGAGCGCCTACGCCCTCACCATCGAGTCGAACACCCACTTCGGCACCCTGGCGCGGCGAGGGCAGCTCCCTTTGCTCGACGAAGGGCTCGTCGCCGAGTCCTTCCGCGCCGTCGAGGAGGTCCTCGAGGCCGAGGGCTTCTGCCACTACGAGATCAGCAACTACGCCCGCCAGGATCACCTCGCTCGCCACAACCTCGGTTACTGGCGAGGCCACGATTACCTCGGCCTCGGTACGGGCGCCTGGGGCACGGTGCGCCCCCGCGGGAGCTCGCGCCTCCGCTACCGAAACACGCCCTCGGTGGAGCGCTACCTGGAGACCTGGCCGGGGCAGCCGCCGGTCGACGCCTCCGGCGGCGGCCGACACCTCGCGGATCGAGAGCCCATCGATCCAGAGACCGAGCTGCAGGAGCGCCTCCTCCTCGGGCTGCGCCTCCACGAAGGCATGGACGTGGCGCAGGCGGAAGCCGAGCTCGGGGTCGAGCAGCTCTGGACCCCGCGACGTCGGCGTGCCCGAGACAAGCTCCTCCAAACGGGGCGCCTCGCGTGGGATGGGGGCCGGCTCTGGATCCCCCGCGACCAGTGGCTGTTCGCGGACGGCATCATCGCCGAGCTGCTCTGACCGCCCCGCGCCGGTGACGACTTCCGCGGGCGCTCGTCCGCGCGCCGGTGACGGGCCTCCGCGGGCGCTCGTCCGCGCGTCCGTCAGCCGCTCTTCACGGCACGCCCGGGTCGAGAGGTCTGATGTCGGCGCCTCCTGGCCCGCGTCACCTCTCGCAGGAGCTGACTGTCCACTTCCGCTTTGGTGACGGCCGCGTCCGCCGAGCTGAGCGCGGCGAGCCGCTGGAGCTCTTCGTTCGGGCGCCCTGAGACGAGCACGATCCCCAAGTCGGGTCCCTGGTCCTCCTCACGGAGTCGCCGCGCCAAGATGTCGCCGCGCACGTCCGGGAGGGTCACGTCCACGACGACCGCGTCCACGCCTCGCTCGCGCACCAACGCGGCCGCACCCGCCGCCGCGCCCAGGGTCAGCACCTCGTGGCCCTGCGACCGCAGAGTCTCGGCCAGATACTCTCGGGCTATGGGATCATCGTCGACCACCAAGATGCACAAGGGGCCCTCGTACAGGTACGGGCTAGGTGGAGGCGGCAAAGTGGACGGTCGCAGAGGGAGGACGTCGTTCAGGTTCATGGTCACCGTACCTGAACAATTACCACAATCGCCTGGAACTTTTACTTATGTCAGAGAAATCGGTGGGTGGATGCGGCAGCCGCTCCGCCCGGGTGGGCCATGGGGAGCCCCGCTCCGCGCTTCAACCACTCACACCCAGCCTCAGCGGGCCCCCGATGGAGCGAACAGACGGGTTACCGGCGGCAAACCGTTTGTCGCCCTACGCGGCGGCGCGGCGGGCGATCCAGGCGTCCAGGTCGGCGAGCGCGCGCTCGGCCATCGCCTCGTACTTGGCGCGCTTCTGCAGCCGCTTGCCTTCCCAGGGCGGGAGGTGGGCGAAGGTGATGTTCGACGGTTGATAGTCGTCCGGGTGCCGCCGGGTGTGGGCGAGCAGCCCCGCGTGGGCCGTGGAGCGCGGTAAACCTTCGGGCTCCCTCCCCGCGAGGCGCTCCGCGATGAAGTGGGCCACCAGCCAGCCGCCCGCGGCCGCTTCCACGTACCCTTCGGTCCCGACGATCTGACCGGCAAAGTAGACGCCGGGCTCCGCCCGCAGTTGCCAGGTATCGTCGAGGCAGGTCGGCGCGTTGATGAAGGTGTTGCGGTGCACCGCGCCCATGCGGAAGAACTCGGCGTTCTCCAAGCCCGGGATCATCCGGAGCACCCGCGCCTGCTCACCCCAGGTCATCCGCGTCTGAAACCCCACGAGGTTGTAGGCCGTGCCTGCTTCGTCCTCCCGGCGCAGCTGCACCACCGCGTACGGCCAACGCCCCGTCCGAGGATCCGTCAACCCGACCGGCTTCATGGGGCCGAAGGCAAGGGTCTGCTCCCCCCGCTCCGCCATCACCTCGATGGGCAAGCAGCCCTCGAAGTACCGGACCTCTTCGAAGGCGTTCGCCTCCACCTTCTCGGCGGCGCGGACCGCCTCGACGAACGCCCGGTACTGCCCTTCATCCAGGGGGCAGTTCACATAGGCGTGCTTGTCCTCGTCGTCGCTGCCCTTGTCCCAGCGGGAGGCGCAGAACACCTTGTCCCAGTCGATGGACTCCGCGCTCACGATGGGGGCGATCGCATCGTAGTAGGCGAGGCTCTCGCTGCCGAGGCGCCGAGCCAGGTCTTGGGCCAGGGCGTCCCCCGTCAACGGCCCCGTCGCGATCAACACCGGGCGCGCCGTGGGGAGCTCCTCGATCAGCGCGGGGGCGACCTCGATGCGCGGGTGCTCCCGGAGCTTGCGCGTCATCTCCGCTGCGAAGCGCTCTCGATCGACCGCCAGCGCTCCCCCCGCCGGGACCCGCGCGCGCTCCGCCGCTTGCATCACGTGAGATCCGAGCCGTCGCATCTCCTCCTTCAGGAGGCCCACCGCGTTGGCGAGGGACGCGCCCCGGAACGAGTTGGAGCAGACGAGCTCACAGAGGGAGTCGCTGCTCTGGGCCGGGGTGCGGTGCGCCGGCTTCTGCTCCAGGAGGCGCACCAGCCAACCACGATCCGCCAGCTGCAAGGCTGCCTCTGAGCCGGCCAGGCCGGCACCGACGATGGTGATGTCACGAGTCATGGGCAATCTCCGGGCGCGCCGCCACACAGCGGCCGCGGGGCTGTACTGCCGGCATCGGCGGCGACGCGCAACCGGAATCAGCTCCTCTCGCCGCCGCACCAGCGTAGCAGGCCGTCGGCGTCCTCAGCGGCGTCGCCGCGGAGGGTCAGCTCGAGCAGCGCGGCGTTGACGTCCCCCGCGTCGAGCGCCGTGTGCTCGCAAATCGCGTCCACATGGCGCTTCCCCGCTCGCAGCGCCCGCTCCACGGCTCGGGTCACCGCCGAGGGCGCCCCGCTCGAGATGTCTCCGAACCCCAGCTGCCGCGCTGTGGCCCCGGCCTTGGTCGCGCTGCGACGCCCCGAGCGCTTCGAAGGCTTCGGCGAGACCGAGCGCGAAGGCTGTGCCCCCGCTAGCTGACCCGACGTCGCGACGTACTGTCCCACCTCCTGCAGGTAACGGAGCACGTCCCCGCTGTCCTCGAGCCAGCGCGCCCCGGCCCGGAGCTCCTGGTTACTCCCCCGCCCGAGCTCGTTCCAGGCGGCGGACGGGACGGCGAAGACGGCGCGCCCCAAGCGGCGGGCGTGCATGGCGGCGTTCCGACTCCCGCTGCGCTCGTTGGCCTCACCCATCACCAGAACGTCGCAGAGAGCAGCGAGCACGGCGTTGCGTCTGTGGAAGTGCTCGGGGCGCGGCCCCTGCGGCTCCCCCAGCAGCGAGACATATCCGCCCCCCTCCGCGACGACCCGTCGAAACAGCCCGGCGTGACCGGAGGGATACGGCTTCTCGAACGCACAAGGGGCCACCACGAGGGTCGGCGCGCGCGCGTCGAGCGCGCCCTCATGAGCCGCCGCGTCGACTCCAGCGGCGCCCCCCGAGATGACCGTCACGCCCGCTTTGCCCAGCTCCTTCGCCAAGCGCCGGGCGTGGCGTAGCCCCTCCCGGGTCACCCGTCGCGAGCCCACCAACGCCACATAGGGGCGCGGCGGCAGCCTCCCCCACAGGTACAGGGACTCCGGGGGGCTCGCGAGATCGCCCAGTGGATGGGGCAAAGTGTCCGCGCACAGGATCGAGCGATGCATGACGACCCCTTCGACCGCGACCGCCCCAGCGGTGCGCGAAATCGACAGGTGGGAGGCGCCCCTTGACGAGCGATCGCGGGTGGTTAGTTTTTTACTGCGCTCCAAGAGAGCGAACGAACAACCAACCAGTGCGCGGCCCGTTCGCCACGCGCTGCTCCCCAGCGCCAGCGCGCGCCAGCGCGTAGCGCCAACACTCGCGAACCCGACACTCGCGAAGCAAGCTCGGTTCGACGCGATATCGCTCCGAGCTGGCTCGGCGACGGCGCCCCACCATTTCCGGACCTCAGGGTCCGCTACAGCCGCTGCAATAGGAGAAGTGCATCATGTTGACCCTTTGGAACCAGTTCGACGATCTGTTCGGTAACGACGACCTCTGGAGGCGGCCCGCCCGGAGCGCGGAGCGACGCTTCCTCCCCTCGGTGGACATCCGTGAGACGGAGAACGCTTACGTCCTCGCAGCCGACGTGCCTGGCGTACCCACCGAGAGCATCGACGTCAGCGTGAAGGATGGCGTGCTCACCCTCACCGGAGAGCGCACCGCCGAGTCGCGGACGAGCGAAGCCGGGTACCACCGCGTCGAGCGCGTCGCCGGCAAGTTCCAGCGCTCCTTCGTCCTCCCGAAGGGCGTCAAGGCGGACGCGATCGAGGCGCGGGTCGAGCACGGCGTGCTCACCGTGTCCATCCCGAAGCCCGTCGCGGCTGTGCCCCATCGCGTGGCGATCCACGTCGGTGAAGGTCATGGTCGTGCCCTGCCCGGGGAGGGCGAGCACAAGGCCGGCTGAGCCGAGGACGCCTAGCGACGCGCCCACGGCGCCCCCGCGTAGGGGCGCCGTGTGTCCGCGCTTCAGGAGAGCCTATTTCTGTAGTCCTCGTACCCGAACTCGCGCACTGTCCGCGTCTCTCCGGAGGCGGGATCCACCGTAACGATGGACGGCAGCCGCACCCCATTGAACATGGTGTTCTTCACCATCGTGTAGTGGGCCATGTCCTCGAAGACGAGCCGATCTCCCACCTCGAGGGGCCGGTCGAAGGAGTAGTCGCCGATGACGTCTCCTGCCAGGCACGTGAGCCCCCCCAACCGGTAGGTGCGGGCCTTCTCGCCTGGCTTGCCCGCCTCGACGATCTCGGGGCGGTAAGGGGCCTCCAGCACGTCGGGCATATGAGCCGTCGCGGACGTATCGAGGATCGCGATGGGCTGCGGTCCGTCGATGATGTCCTGCACCTCACTCACTAACCACCCCGTGTCCAGCGCGATCGCCTCCCCTGGCTCGAGGTACACAGGACGCTGCCACTTGTCCTGGAAGTCCTTCACCACGCGCACCAGCAGGTCCACGTCGTAGTCGGGACGGCTGATGTGATGTCCGCCGCCGAAGTTGACCCACCGAAATTGCGGGATCAGGTCGCCGAACTTGCGCTCGACCGCGGCCACGGTGCGCTGCAGGGCGTCGGCGCCCTTCTGGCACAGGGTGTGGAAATGGAGACCACTCAGGCCCGACAGGTCCGCGCCTTCGAGCTGCGCGCGGCGCACGCCGAGCCGTGATCCCGGCGCGCAGGGATCGTAGAGCGGATACTCCGTCTCGGAGTGCTCCGGGTTGACCCGGAGTGCGCACTCGATCTTCCGCGGCGCCGCCGCCACCGTGTCCCGATGACGGCGCCACTGGTTCAGTGAGTTGAAGACGATGTGGTCCGCGATCTCGACGAGCTCGCGCATGTCTTGATCGGAGTAGGCGGGGGCGTAGGCGTGCACCTCGCCCCCCATCTCCTCGCGACCGAGGCGCGCCTCGTACACGGAGCTCGCCGTCGTGCCCACGAGGTACTCACGCACCACGGGGAAGACGCTCCACATGGCGAAGCCCTTGAGCGCGAGCAGGATCTTGCACCCGGAGCGACGCTGGACGTCCGCCAGGATCGCCAGGTTCTGCCTCAGGCGACCGATGTCGACGATGTAGTAGGGCGTCTCGAGGGCGCCCGGGTCGAACGCCAAATCCTGCATGCGGCTCTTTCTGCCGCCGTAGAGTTCTACCACCTCGTCACCTCTGCTCGACGTGCCAGGGGAGCCCCTGCTGAGCCAAGAGCTCCAAGAAGGGATCTGGATCGAGCTGCTCGATGTTGAAGACTCCCGCCCCGTTCCACTTCTGGGTGAGCATCATCACCGCGCCGCACACCGCCGGCACCCCCGTGGTGTAGCTGATGGCTTGGGAGCGCGCCTCGGCGTAGGCGACCTCATGGTCGCAGACGTTGTAGATGAAGACCCTCTTCTTGCTGCCGTCCTTGACGCCCTCGATGAGGCACCCGATCGAGGTCTTCCCCGTGTAGTTCTGCGCGAGGCTCGCCGGATCCGGGAGGAGCGTCTTCAAGAACTGGATCGGCACGATCTCGCGCCCCTCGAAGTTGACCGGCTCGATGCTGGTCATACCCACGTTCTGCAGGACCCTGAGGTGCGTGAGGTAGTTCTCGCTGAACGTCATCCAGAAGCGGATGCGCTGGACCCCGCGGATGTTGCGGCAGAGGGACTCGAGCTCCTCGTGATAGAGCAGGTAGGCTCGGTGCTCGCCGACCTCCGGAAAATCGAAGTCCCAGTGCATGGACATGGGCTCGATCGTCTGCCACTCGCCTCCGGCCACCTCGCCCGATCCGTCCGGGCTGCGCTCCCAGTAGCGCCCCGGCTGCGTGATCTCCCGGATGTTGATCTCCGGGTTGAAGTTGGTGGCGAAGGGGTGGCCGTGGCTGCCCGCGTTGCAGTCGAGGATGTCGATGGTGTGGATCTCGTCGAACAATGACTTCTGCGCATGCGCGCAGAAGACGTTCGTGACGCCGGGATCGAAGCCGGAGCCGAGGAGGGCCATCAGCCCCGCTTCGCGGAACCGATCCTGGTAGGCCCACTGCCACTTGTACTCGAACTTGGCCTCGTCCGGCGGCTCGTAGTTCGCCGTGTCGAGGTAGTGCACGCCCGCCGCGAGGCAAGCGTCCATAATCGAGAGGTCCTGGTAGGGGAGCGCCACGTTGATCACCAGCTGCGGTCTATGCTTGCGGAGCAGCGCCGTCGTGGCCTCGACGTCGTCCGCGTCGACCTGTTCGGTGACGATGGTGCGCCCCGTCAGATCCTTCACCTCGGCCGCGATCTCGTCGCAGCGACTCTTCGTGCGACTCGCCAGGACGATGTCGGAAATCACGTCGTGAAAGCGACTACATTTGTGGGCGACGACACGACCCACACCACCCGCACCAATGATGAGAACCTTGCTCACACCAAGCTCCATTTCGCCAGTGAGTTCCAGCTGTCGGTCACCCCAAGGTGATCCCGCGACGCGCGGTCCGAAGACCTAGCACCAACCCGGCGCCCCGGGCTCCGGTGGCGTGTAGCGATCGCCCCCTGGGGAGTAAAGCTCGATTTGCGGCGACAACAACTGGGAGAGCTCCCCGCGCTCCGCGCCACCCAGCGTCGCGCCGAACCGCGCTCCCCGGTGTCGCCGCGCACCGCTCGCAGGATTCCGCCACGGGCGGCCGTCCGTCGCTGCTCTGTGTCCTCCGCGCGCGCTGCCGGCGGGGGACCTCGACGAGGGAGCCCCGCCGCACGGGCTGCGGCCCCCGCGGCGTGGACGGGCGCGCTCGCTCGATCCTGCTAAAATGAATAGGATGAGCGTCCGCCCACCGAGCCCTAACGGCGACGGGTCGAGCGCCGCGAGGGAGCCGGCGCGCGCGGAGAGCGGCCCAGGCGTGACCCAGGACGGCGCGAACCAGGACCGTGTCCAGGATCCTGCGGCAGAGCGAGGCCCCGACGGGGCGGAGCAAGACTGTGGCCCGTACCGGAGCACGCGACAGCGCGTCCCCTCCCACCTGCGCCGCTACGTCGTGGAGCAGAGGTACGACGAGTACAACGCCGTCGACCAGGCGGTGTGGCGCTTCGTGCTCACCCAAATCTACGACACGCTGCGCCACACGGCCCACCCAGCCTACGAAGCGGGGCTGGCGCGGACAGGGATCGCCCTCGACCACATCCCACGCGTCGACGAGATGGACGAACGCCTCCAGCGCTACGGCTGGGGCGCAGTGTGCGTGGACGGGTTCATCCCACCGCGGGCCTTCGTCGAGTTCCAGGCCCTCGGCATCCTCCCCATCGCCGCCGACATCAGGTCCAAGCG
>JAEWOQ010000271.1 GCA_023460875.1 Pseudomonadota bacterium | reverse complement strand
CCAGGTGTTGGTCACGTCCAGGTCGTTGATCGTGACGGAGGTCATGTTCCAGGAGTTCACGTAGCTGCTCGGACCCTCGAAGAACACGCAGCTGTCCGTGACACCGTCGATCGTGTGGGGAACGGTCACCGTCGGCGCCTGCTCACAGCCGGCGGGCACGCAGGCGCTGGTGCAGGAGCCGCAGTCCCCGGGGCAGCTCTGGCAGCTCTCTCCCGCGTCACAGACCGCGTCTCCGCAGCTGCCGAGTCCGCTCACGAGGGGCGCGGCGGTCGCCAGATCGGGCAAGACACCGATGGGGCGGTCGAGGGTACCCTGCTGGGGCTTGCCCGTGGAGACCAACAGATCGCGAACGACGAGGGGAGACAGCGGCGCGTCGTTCTGGGCCCAGGCGATGCTCTGGAGCAGCGCGGCCGCGCCCGCGACGATGGGTGACGCGCTGGACGTCCCCGAGAACGTCTGTGTGTAGGCGTCCTGCGCGCCGAGCGGCCCCTGGTAGAGCTCGCCATTGCCGCCCGTCGTGGTGACGTTTTGTCCCCACGCGTGCACGTCGATTCGATCGCCGTAGTTGGAGAAGCACATGGTGGAACGCTCGTCCGAGCGACTCGCACCGACCAGGATCGCCCCGGAGTCTCGAACGCTCCGGTCGAAGGCCCCCCCGTAGAGCGGGTCGTCCAGGTTCACCTCGCCGTTGCCCGCCGCCTGGACCACGACGATCCCGTTGGCGGTCGCCGTCTGGATCGCGGCGAAGTAGGCCGGGTAGTACTCCGTCGGGATGGAGTTGCACTGGCTGCTACAAGTGCAGGAGTCGTTGGCGGGACCTGCGAACTGCATCTCGAGCAACAGCACGTCTCCCGCTTCGAGCTCATTCAGGGCGGCCGTGAAGGCGGCGTTCACACCAGCGGCAGTTCCCAGATGGCTCGCGTAGCCGATGCCGGCGAGGGGAGAGATGCCGGTGACGCCGAAGTCGTTCTCCACGCCCACGAGCACCCCTGCGACCCCGGTGCCGTGGGTGGCATCATCCGGAACCGGAGACTGGAGGTAGAAGAACGGGGGCGGCAGGTCCTCGTGGTCCGCGGTCCAGTGGCCCTCGATGTCGATGATGCGCACGTGCTCTCCGCGTCCGCCGGGGAGCGCGCGGGCCACGCTCACGCCGATGCCGTTGGCGTCGTCCTCCACGTAGCCCTGGAGCGCCGTGAAGTCGGGTGTCGTGGAACTCGCGACCTCGGCCTGGTCGAGCACCGGGATCGCGGGGGTCTGGGGGGCCGGTTGGACGTAGGCGATCTCGACGCTATCCAGGGCGTTGAGGGCCTCCAGGTGCGCCTCCAACTCGCTGCGCGAGGTGCCCGTCCAGGGGGCCTCGAAGTACAGAGATAGGTCGGCGAGCGGGCGCGCCGTGAGCCGTTCGCCCCGCTCCTTGAGCTGCTTCAGTCGGCTCCTGGGGACGCGAAACAAGGGCTCCGCGCGGGTCCCCGTGCGGGCGAAGGTCGCGGTGACCTCGTCCAGATCCCGCTGGATCGAAGCTCGGGAGCGCGCCGAGGAGACGGCGTCGCCGGTGAGCCGCGCGCTTTCGACACGGACCTCCGTGCCCTCATGGAACTTGACGACGATCGAGACCGCGTCGAGTTCCTTGGGGATCGCCTGGGCCAGGGACGCTTGGTCGGTGCGACGCAGACGTTCCGTCGTCGTCGCGCTCGCCGGCTCCGAGGAGGTCGCCTCGGGTTCGACGTCACCGCAGCCCACGACGGTCAAGGTCGCCAGGAGGCCAGCCAAGGTGAGGAACGGAGAGACGCGGAGAGGTGAGCCAAGTGTGAGCTCGGAGAAGGAAGAACGTGAAGAACGACTGGGTACATCGCTGCGAAGGGGGGCAGTCATCATTGGCTCCTGTGGTGATGGGGAAACCAGCGACGAGACGCCCGCTCCCCCGAACAACTGCAAACCTTCGAGTCTCGATCTGAGAAAACCTTCGCTCTCGCGCGGAAAAGTAAGCCCGGGCGAGGTGACTCCGACCTGGCAGACGGGCAGGAGGGAGAAAATTCCTCACGATTCTCCGCGGAACGGGAATAAGTGAGCCGCGGCTGCCTTGACGGCCCGAGGTCCCCGACTCAGGCTCGACGTGGACCAAGAACTCGCGCTCGGGGGAGATGTCCGTCCAAAGCACACAGTGCGTGCAGCGCGGCGCCCCGAACGCGATTGGAGGGAACCCGTCGAGAGGCGGGTCGAGGCAGCTGGGGGAAACATGAAATCGATGACCCGCTTGGGTGCGCTCGCTGTGGCTGGGGTGCTGACCGCTTCGTTGGCCGCATGTGAGCGCGAACGAATGGAGCCGACGTCCGAGGCGGATCGGGATCAGCCGGGCCTCGAGACGGAGCAGCCGGGGACGCAGACGACCCCGGGCGAGGTGCAGGCGGTCCAGGGAGAGGCCCGCGATCAGCTCCAGGACGCCCGCGGTGCTCTGAACGAAGCCGTCCAGGAGCTCGATCAGGCGCGGCAGGAGCTCTCGCAGCAGCCGGTACCCGGAGAGGCTCGCTCCCAGGTGGAGGGCAAGCTCGACGAGGCCGTGAAGAAGCTCCGGGACGCCAACGAGAAGATCGACGAGGCGCTCGGTGAGCAACGCGAGCCTGGCCAGCAAGAAATCATGGAAGAGCAAGACAACGTCATCGAAGAGACGTTC
>JAEWOQ010000270.1 GCA_023460875.1 Pseudomonadota bacterium | reverse complement strand
TGCAAATGGTGAGATCCCCGACCCGCTCCCTGTCCCTAAGCCCCGCCTCAGGAGGGTCAAGTGACCGAGATCGCTCCATTCCAAGTTGCCGCAAAAGAGCCGCACCCCAATGCGTATGAGATCGTAGACGTCGTTGCCAATGGGACGAGCGAGGCGGAGACGCAAATGAAGGCTGACTGTCGCGCGGCCTATGCGCAAGCTCTCGCCTGGGTCGTGACGGGCAAGTCTACGTATGCCAACAACGCTAAAGCGGTCATGAACGACTGGGCCAGCACGTTCAAGCGACTGGAGTCGCAGGCAGCCCCTCGTCAGGTCCAGCTCGAGGCCGCGTGGGTCGCCCCGATTTGGGCCGCCGCGGGTGAGATCATTCGTCACTTCGACGGCGGCAGCGCTGCTTGGTCTGCCGCGGATATTGAAGAGTTCTCCAGTATGCTCGGCCTCTACGCCTACTACTCGGCCAAGGCTTCCACGAGGAGTAATAATTGGGGCGCGTCAGCTGCGCTCACTCAGATCGCGGTGGGTATTTTTCTCGACGATCATGACATGTATCGAGCCGGCCTGGAAACCTGGAAGAGCCGCCTGCCCCTGATCGTCAGCTCCAGCGGCGTCCCGAACGAATTCCAGAACCGCCAGGACTGCCACCACGCCCAGTACTCATTACTCGGACTCTCGCACGGTGCCGAGGTGGCGTGGCATCAAGGAGAAGATCTCTACGGCTACCGCGTCGGCAGCGAGCAGAAGTCGCGACTCATGCTCGGCCTGGAGTACTCATCAAACCTGTTCCTTGGGAACGCCACAGTTCCGATCAGCACGGGCTCGATGAATTGCGACGGGAAGATGCTCCCCGGCTACGAGCACGCCTACAACCACTACAAGTTCCGATCATCGGTCTCAGCGCAAGACATCGGCCTCTTCGAGACCGCCGTTCTCGAGGAGCGTCCAGACGGGACTCCCGGCTTCTTCATGGGGTGGAGCACCCTAACCCACGGAGAACTGTCGCAGTAGCGCCTTCTTCGACCCCCAACCCCAGCAGAGAAACCTGTAGAGACATCGGAATGACACCTACGAAGAATGTGACACAGAGCTGCCCACGCTCATGGGCAGCACTGGCAACCCTGGGGACAGGACTAATTGCGTTCGCGTGCGGCACCGCACCCGACGAACCCGAGCTCGAACTCGCCACCAATGTGGTCCAAAATGCGGTCACCTCGGAGACATGGCGAAGCTCGCTTTTTCCAGAAGACTGGCACCCAGGCTATGAGGACTCTTCGGGATACTGGCTCCACGACTTCTCGTATGCCGGTTACCATCGCGGCGAAGCCGAGCCCCCGATCGGAGAAGGAAGCATCGTTGCCAACGTCGTCGACTATGGGGCCGACCCGAGCGGGCACCTGGAATCAACGGGCGCCATTCAAGCAGCCATCGATGCCGTAGAAGCTCTCGGAGGCGGAGTGGTGTTCATGCCCGAAGGCACTTTCCGGGTTCGTCCCGGGAGCAATGGCTGGGTGCTCGTCATCGAGGGCGACGGTGTAGTGCTACGGGGCGCGGGAGCGAAGAAGACGTTTCTCTTCAACGACGCAGAGCACATGCGCAACAGGGCAGTTATCCGGGTTGTAGGGAAAGCGAACTGGTACCCAGCAACCGAAGAGTACTACCCTCCGGCAAGCGAAATCCCGACGCACCCGAACTACGAGGGCAACGGCATCTTCTTGACTCAGGACATAGTCCGTCCGAGCACGGAAGTCCCTCTAGAGACGGTCGCCGGGCTGGCCGTAGGGGACTGGGTCGTGGTGCGCGCGAGTGCCACGTCCGGGTTCATGGCGGAGCATCCGAACTTCTGGGCTGGCGCGTCAGATAGCAGCAGACTCAAGGGGCCTACGTTCTATAGGCGCATCGAAGCCGTCGACACCGTCAACAACGTCATCACCGTTGACATCCCCACACGTTACTTCCTCAAGGTTCGTGACGCCGCACGGGTATACAAGGTGGGTGCCCCTGTCCGCGAAGTTGGACTCGAGTCGTTCTCGATCGGGATGCGACTCACCACGACGCCCGGCCTGGGGAACCTGGACTATAATGTCCAGGGCACGGGTGCCTACGACGCGCACAATTCGCATGCCATTCGGATCGAGCGAGCTCTCGACTCCTGGATCGACGGGATCGAATCCCATCGGGCACCAGTTAACGCGACCAGCCACCACCTACAGTCCAACGGCATCCGAGTCGATATGTCTCGCTCTGTGACTGTGCAGAATTCGGTCATGAGGAACCCCCTCTACGAGGGAGCCGGGGGCAACGGCTATCCGTATGCGATCGGGGGCGCTGAGTCGCTTTTCAAAGACAATTTCGCGTCCAGCGGGCGCCACAATTTCAGCATTGACAGAATGCGCGCCATGGGAAACGTATTATTCCGCAACACGGCTTCGCACGGGTTTTACCTATCCGACTTCCACATGCACCTGAGTGCCGCGAACCTGATCGACAGCATGGTGATGAGCGAAGACTCCTGGTCGGCTGCCCCGCGCGACTCAGGCTGCTGTACGTCGCACGGACAAACTACGACACAAAGCGTTTTCTGGAATCTGCAGGGATACGCACGGGAACCTGGTCAGACGGTCGTGAGGTCGGAGCAGTTCGGTCTGGGCTACGTGATTGGAACCAGCGGCTACGCCCACCTCGTCTCCCGCGGCACGACGAGCCCAACGACCACCGCACCGCGCGATGTGCTTCAGGGGCCGGGCAAAGGTCACCTCCTGGAACCGCAGTCTCTGTTCTTGGCCCAAAGGAACCTGCGTCTGCCCGGTTCCGCTCCAACGGTCACCGTCGGCGCGTGGAACAAGGAAACGGTTCGCGTGTTCTGGCATCGCGTCGCTGGAGCGGCCGGGTACGTCGTCCGCACTCAGGCCGCGTCGGGGGGCACCACTGGGGAGATCGATGTCGGCAGTGCCCACGAGGCCATGCTTTCCGGCTTCGAGCTGAACGACCGCTACGTCGTCAAGGTGGCGGCCTACGATGTGAACGGTCTCGTGGGTCCGGAGTCTGAGCCAGTTCGCATCACACCACGGGTCGCCATCTCGCCGGAGGCCGATACGTACGTCCGCGATGGCACTTATGCCGGACAGAACTTCGGGGACGTGAACCCGCTCGTCGTCAAGAACTCCAGCAGCGGATTCAATCGGATTGCGTACATCCGCTTCGATGCTAGCGAACTCTCGGGGCCCGTAAAGAGCGCACGCTTGCGACTCTACACGGTGCGAATCGGCTCTACTGCGGGCGAGCTGTACGTCGCTCCCGTGGATGAGGCGTGGTCCGAGTCAACCAGCACCTGGAACACTCGACCTGGTGTGACCAGCGAAGTAGGCAAGTTCGACTCGGCCGTCGGCGCTGGCCGGTGGATCGAGGTCGACGTTACGCCCTACGTGAATAATCGCATCGGGAAAGACGGGCTCGTGTCGCTCGCGGTCCATGCGCCACTTGATTACGGTTCTGAAGGGTGGGTGGAGTACGCATCCAGGGAGCATCCGAACACCGATCTGCATCCGCAGTTGGTCATCGAGGATGGAATCGTTGCCGTGGCGAATAAGGACACCTTCGTGAGGGGTGGCACCTACGCCGGCGAAAACTACGGATCCCTTGGCAGTTTGTTCGTCAAGAATGCGTCCCCAGACTACACGCGGTTCGCGTATATCGAGTTTCGGCTGGATGAATTTACTCGTCCCGTGCGCGAAGCAAAGTTGCGCTTGACGACTCTGAGGCGGGGAAGCTGGCTCGCCGTCAACAGGGTCGAGGCGATGCTCGGGGCCGGGTCCTGGAACGAAGGAGCTGTGACCTTCAACAGCCCGCCTCCGCTTGGCAACCTACAGCCCGTGGGCAGCTGGACGAACTTGCGCACCGGCTGGAACGTCGAGATCGACGTTACCAACCAGGCCAATTATTCGATCACATCGCGCCGGCGCCTCAGCTTTCGCATCGTTTCCCCCTCCAACACCGGCGACAACGGATACGTGGAGTACTATTCGCGCGAAACTGCCAACGAGAACCGACGACCGATGTTGATCATTCATGAGTAGACGCTTGCCAGGGTCACTATTCCCCCACCCTCTCAAACACCGCCGCGAACTTCTCCGCCGAGCTCACTCGCGAAAACTCCCCCCGCGCCAGCCGTTGCCCGCTCTCCGCCAGCGTCTGACGCAAGTCCAGGTCCTCCCAGAGCCGCCGCACAGCGCCCGCGATCTGCTCAGGGCTCCGTTCCTCCACCAACAATCCCGTTTCTTCATGCCGCACGGCGTCCGGAATGCCCCCGAGGCGTGTGCCAACGACGGCAGTACCGACGGCCATCGCTTCGATGAACGTCAGGCCTTGAGCCTCCACCCAGCCGTCGGGGCCCGTGCGGGAGGGCCCGACGAAGATATCCCCTGCAGCCATGTGCGCGCGCACTGCGGCGGGATCGACCCAGCCGACAAAGCTGACGGCGTCGGCGACGCCTAGTTCCGCCGCGCGCGCTTCGAAGCGCGCACGGTCC
>JAEWOQ010000269.1 GCA_023460875.1 Pseudomonadota bacterium | reverse complement strand
CACGCGCCCGCCCCCCCCGGGGGCGGGGGTGGGGGCCGCCACGGCGCCTCCCAGCTCGTCCTCCGAGAGCGTGAGCGAGGTCATGGGGTCTTCGGTGCTGCGGGAGCAGGTGCTGTGGGAGCAGGCGTGGGCTCGGCAGGGGGCTTCGCCGAGCTGGGGCGCAGCGCCCGCACGGCGGCTTCGTCGACCTTCACCTCGAAGCGCTCGCGGAGCTGCTCCTCGAGCTGCGCCTCCCGCTCGAGGAGCCGCGCCCGCAGGAGCTCGAGCCGCACGATGCGCTCGGCCTCCGCATAGCTGCGATCTTTGGCCGCGCTGAGACCGCCGAGCCGCACCACATGATAGCGCCCCCCGGCGAACACCGGCTCGGGAGCGACGTCGCCCAGCTCCTTCAGCGCGAACACGGCTTCGCGGAGCGGCTCGAGGACCAGCGGGTTCTCTCCCCGGCTCTCCCCTGGAGCGGAGACCAGCCCGAGATCTCCCGCGAGCTCCGGCGCTCCCCCCGCCTCCGTCCCCCGGCGATCCAGGCTGTGCTCTTGCGCGAGCTCGGCCCATCGAGCGCCGTTCGCTCCCTGAGCCTCCCGGGCGATCTTCTCCGCCAGCTCACGGGTCCCCACGGCGATGTGCAGCACGCGCCGGCGCTCCGGCTCCCGGAACTCGTCCCGGTGGGCGTCGTAATAGGCGCGCACCTCCCGCTCGGGCAGCTCGGAGGGGTCCGGCAGCTCCCTGCGGATGGCCTGGCGCACCTCGTCCCTCAGGATTTCCTGGACCCGGAGCCGCGTGGCGGGCTGCTGATCCAGACCGCGACGCTGCGCCTCCTGTGCGAGCAGCTCCACCTCGATCATCTCGTCGAGCAGCTGTTTTCTGCGCTCGACGGACTGGTAACGCATGCGCTCGAAAGGATCCATGCGCTCCAGGGTCAGGACGTACTCCCCCAGGGTGATCACCCGATCGCCCACCTTGGCGAGCACCGCGCGGCGCTGCTCCTCCGTCAGCTCGCCCTTCTTCGCCTCGGGCGCCGGCGCGGCTCCCCCGTCGGCGGGGGCGCTGGGCTGATCCCGATCGCAGGAGCAGGAGACCAGGAGCCCGCCCAGCAGGGCTGCCAGGCCCACCTCCCTAAGGCGCAGAGCCCTGAGGCGCAGCTCCCTGAGGCGCAGCTCCCTCGACGCAGGACGAAGCGACCCGACCATGAGGCCCCCCGATTACTACGCCCGGCCGTTCGGGGCCAGGCCGGGCCAGACACACCGACAAGCGCACCGGATAGGCACGCCGAGGGACCCACGACCATTGCAGCACCCCCTCGAGCCGAGTACGAAGGACGCCGTGACGGACGCTGCTCTCGGTTCTCTTCGGTACAAGCGGGTGGTGCTCAAGCTCAGCGGCGAGGCCCTGAGCAACAAGAACGCCGGGGGGATCGACACCGAGACCCTGCGGGCCACCGCCGAGGAGATCGCGGACGTGCAGTCCACCGGCGTCCAGATCGGCCTGGTCGTGGGCGGCGGCAACATCTTCCGGGGGCTCAAGGGGGCCAGCCAGGGCATGGACCGCGCCCAGAGCGACTACATGGGGATGCTCGCCACGGTCATCAACTCCCTCGCGCTCCAGGACGCCCTCGAGCGCTGCGGCGTGCGCACCCGGGTGATGTCCGCCCTGGAGATCCGCGAGGTCGCCGAGCCCTACATCCGGCGACGGGCCATCCGGCATCTGGATCGCGGCTACGTCGTCGTGTTCGCGGCGGGCACGGGCAATCCCTACTTCTCGACGGACACGGCCGCGTCCCTGCGAGCCATGGAGATCCGCGCGGACGCCCTATTCAAGGCGACCAAGGTCGAGGGCATCTACGACCGGGACCCCGAGCGTCACGAAGGAGCACGGATGCTCGAGCACGTCACCTACGACCGCTTCCTCACCGATCAACTCAAGGTGATGGACTCGACCGCCATCGCCTTGTGCCGGGAGCACGGCTTGCCCATCCGCGTCTTCAAGATGGCGCGTGGCAACATCCGGCGCGTGCTGCGCGGTGAGAACCTCGGCACCACCGTCGGCGAAGCGCTCAGCGCGCGCTGAGCGGTCGATCGACGCAACGAAGCGGGTCAGCTCAGCCGCTCTCCCCCTCAGCGCCCGCCTCGGATCGAGCACTCAGCGTGCAGGGTCCCAGGAAAGCTGTAGCGAACGGCGAACGCCACGGGGCTCGCTCGCCGAGCTCGCGCGAACATCGGCGGAGCCACAGCCCATCCGCGACCCTCGAGCGTGAGGCGCACCCGTCGAGAGGCGAATGATCTCCTCGAGACTCCGGGGTGTGCGCTTTCGTTCGCTGGGCTAAGCTGCGCGCGCAATGTGGCTCTCACTCCCCGGGTTCGGCACGCTGGTGGTGTACGGCATCCTCGTGATGGCGGCGTACACTTTCGCCATTTCCCTGGCCGCGGGGCAGGGACGGCCGCGCCTCCTGCAGTCCGCTCGGCTCGGGGCATACGCCACGTCCGCGTTGATCCTGTGCGGCGTGCTCCTCCTGGCGTACGCGTTCATCACCCACGATTTCCGGATCCGGTACGTGTCGCGTTACAGCGATCGGTCGATGTCGACCACGTACCTGTTCACGGCCCTGTGGGGCGGTCAGGACGGCTCCCTGCTGTGGTGGACATTGCTCCTCGGTGGCTACACCGCCGGCGCCGTGCGCTGGATGAAGGGCCGGTACAGGCAGCTCCAGCCCTACGTGATCGCCACGCTGATGGTGATCGTGGCGTTCTTCGCGATCCTGATGATCTTCGCGGCGAACCCCTTCGAGCAGAACATCGCCGGGGCCAAGCCGGACGGAGAGGGGCTCAACCCCCTCCTGCAAAACTACTGGATGGTCATCCACCCGCCCGCGCTCTACATGGGCTTCGTCGGGTGCGCGGTGCCCTTCGCCTTCGCGGTGGCGGCCCTGGTCACCGGGCGGCTCGACAGTGAGTGGATCGTGGCCGTGCGCAAGTGGATGCTGTTCGCGTTCCTCTTCCTCAGCATCGGCAACGTCCTCGGCATGATCTGGGCCTACGAGGAGCTGGGCTGGGGTGGCTTCTGGGCCTGGGATCCGGTGGAGAACGCGGCCTGCCTGCCCTGGTTCACGGCGGCAGCCTACGTGCACTCCACCATGATCCAGGAGCGCCGCAACATGCTCAAGGTGTGGAATGTCGTGCTGATTTGTACGACGTTCATCCTGACCATCTTCGGCACGTTCCTGACGCGGTCGGGGCTCATCGCCAGCGTGCACTCCTTCGCCAAGAGCGACATCGGGCCCTACTTCACGTATTTCCTAGGGTTCTCGATCGCCGTGAGCGCGGGGCTGATCGCCTGGCGGCTGCCGCTGCTGCGAGGCCGCAACAAGATCGAGTCCCTGACGAGCCGCGAGGCGATGTTCGTCATCAACAACTGGGCGCTCCTCGGCGGGATGGTGTTCGTGCTGATCGCCACCACCTTCCCCCTGCTGACGGAGGCCATCGCCGATCGCACGGTGACGGTGGGCCCTCCCTTCTATAACAAATGGATGGCGCCCATCGGGCTCGTCATCTTCGCCCTCATGGGGCTCGCGCCCCTCTTCGGGTGGCGCAAGACGAGCGGTGAGTCCCTGAAGAAGGCCTTCAGGTTCCCCCTGGCGGTCACCGGAATCGTCGGGCTGCTCCACGCCCTGCTGGGATCGCGGTTCGGCTATCCGCCGATCGTGCGCTCCGCGGAGTTCGAGACGGGGGCGCTCGCGTCGGGCTTCGCGGCCTTGAGCAGCGTGCTCCCCTGGGTCACGGTGGCCCTGGCCGCCTTCAACGTCGCCGTGGTGGCCCAGGAGTTCCACCGGGGCGTCCGGGCGCGGCGCTCCTCCACCAAGAAGAAGGGGGAGCAAGAGAGCGTGCTCACGGCGCTGGTGCGCCTGATGGACAAGAGCCGGCGTCGCTACGGGGGCTACATCGTCCACCTGGGCATCACGGCCATGTTCGTCGGGTTCGTGGGCACCGCCTGGACCCTCGAGAGCGAGGTCGCGATGAACCCGGGCGACTCCCACACCATCGGCGACTACACCCTGACCTACCAGGGGACGCGCATGTGCCCCGGGAGCCCCAAATGCTCGTCCGCCGAGCAGGCAGAGCTCGGTAAGCGCATGCTCTTCGCCGACCTCGACGTGGCGTACCAAGGACGCTCCCTCGGCGCGGTGAGCCCCGCGAAATTCATCTACCAGAGCCCTCCCCAGACGACGAGCGAGGTGGGCTTGATGCGGGGGGTGCGAGCGGACCTCTACACGGTGCTGGCCATGGCGGATCCCCAGACGAAGAGGGCCACGTTCACGTTCCACGTGAACCCCTTCGTGTCGTGGATCTGGCTCGGTCTGGGCATCCTCATGGGGGGCTGCACCTTGTCACTGTGGCCCGAGGTGGGCACCCAGCGGGTGGGCGCCTGGAGCTACGTGCGAGCCACGGCGGGGGCCGCGGCGGGGATCGGCTTTGCTTTTTACCTGGCCACCACTTCCGCCACGCCCTACACGGTGCCCTTACGCGCCCCTGAGGGTTCGATCGGACACCTCCGCGCGAAGACGACGGCGGGCACCTCGTCCGCGGCGCAAGGAGAAGTGACGCCCGCCCTCGGCGCTCCTTGACGTTCCCTCCCCTGCTCTCCCCCTGGATCTCCATGCCCAGTGACTCTCCCCTGCGCGACCTGGCCAGCGATCGACCGGGACTCTTCCTCGGACTGGTGACCCTGATCCTGGCCTTCGGCGTCGGCTCCTTCCTGGGGTTGCCGGTGGGCCTGCTCACGGGGGCGGCGCTGGTGCTGGCCGTCGTGATCGGGCTGATGTGGCAGAGCCTGCAGCACCTGTCGGGAGAGACGGAGCTGACCTTCGAAGAGGCGTTCACCCTGGCCGCCCCCACCGCCGCCGAGGAGCAGAAGCGGGCCGTGCTGCGCGCCCTCAAGGACCTCGAGTACGAGCGGAGCGTGGGCAAGATCAGCGAGGAGGATTTCGTGGAGCTGTCCGCTCGCTATCGGGCCGAGGCCAAGCGCCTCATCCTCATGGTGGACGAGACGCTCCAAGAGCGACGGCGCCAGGCAGAAGAGCTGCTCGAGGAGCGCCTGCGCGCCAGCGGCGACGAACGACCCTCCGCCCCCGCCACCCGAGAGCGCGCCGCGATCACCGGCAAAGCCACCGACGAGACCACGGACGCCGAGGCCACCAGCGCGACCACCGACGAGTCGACCGATGGAACAGCCGAGGCCGCAGGATCCCCGGCGCAGGAGGAGAAGACGCCATGAGACGCTCCCCCACCCTCCTCGCGGCGGCCCTTGCGCTCACCGCCTGGAGCCCGCTCTCCGCTCGAGCCCAAGCGCCGACCCCAGCCGCACCTACTGCGCCCGCTGCGCCCGCACAGCGGCCCCCCACGCCCCCTACGGCCAGTCTCTTATACACATA
>JAEWOQ010000268.1 GCA_023460875.1 Pseudomonadota bacterium | reverse complement strand
TCTCGATTTCGTCGATCCAGAGGACGACGGGAGCCACCGACTCCGCGGTGCGGATGGCCCGGTGGAGGTTCTGTTCGCTCTCCCCGAAGTACCTCCGGTAGAGGCTGGAGGGATCCAGGCGCACGAGGGGGAGCTGCCAGCTCGAGGCGATGGCCCGCGCGCACAGGCTCTTGCCACAGCCTTGCACCCCTGTGAGCAACAGCCCTCGGGGCGGCGAGAGGCCCATCGCTCGCGCCCCTTCAGGATCCCGGAAGGCGCGCCGTCGTTTGTCGAGCCAGCTCCGCAGCCGCCCGAGGCCCGCGATCTCCGCCTCCTCTCGCGGCGTCGGGATGTACTCGAGCAACCCCGTGCGCTGAATGGTGCGTCGCTTCGCGTCGATGACCGCGACGATGCTCTTCCTGTCCAGGCACCCCTGTTCGACGATGCACTGGGTCACGATCTTGCGCACCTCGTAGAAGGGTAAGCCCCTGAGGTGGTCGAGCAGCTCCGCGACGTCCGCCCCGGACAGCTCCACACGCACCGGCATGCGCGCCTTCAAGTCGGCCAGGACCGTGGACACATAGCGGTGGTACGCCTCGCCGCTGGGGACCTCCAAGCGCACGAGCGTGAAGAAGCGCGCGATCTTGGGGGGCAGCTCCGCGGGGGTTCCCTTCAGCACGACGGCGCCCCGGTGCCCCGAGAGCACGTCGTGCAGCTCGCGGATGCGCGACGCCACGGGGCGCTCGTCCAGGTGCTGTGCGAAGCCGCTGAGATAGGTGATCACCTCTGCGTTCGCGGCGATCAGGTGCGCGAGGCACTGCTCTGGCGCCTCGGTCTTGTACACCGCCGTCTTGTCGCCATCGACGCGGGCCAGGCCGCGGTGGACGCTCCAGCGGAGCAGCGGGAGCTCGAGCCGCTGAGCCAAGACCTTGAGGATCGCGAGCACCCGCCCCTCGTCGGCCTCGTCGATCAGGATCAAGGGGTGAAAGGAGCGGAGGAGGAGCTCGAGATCCCGGATGTCCTCATCCGTCACGGGCAGGCGGGGCACGACGGGAGTATAGCAACAGCAAGATGGCGACCCTCAAAGACAAAGTTCTCTTCATCACGGGCGCGACCCGAGGCATCGGGCTCGCGATCGCGGAGCGGGCGGCCCGGGACGGCGCGCGCGTAGCCGTCGTGGGTAAGACCGCAGAGCCCCACCCGAAGCTCCCGGGGACGGTCCATTCAGCGTGCGAAGCCATCGAGCGGGCGGGAGGGCGAGCGCTCCCTTGCGTCTGCGACATCCGCTTCGAAGAGCAGGTGAGCGGCGCCGTAGAGGCCACCGTCGAGGCGTTCGGGAGAATCGACATATTGGTCAACAACGCTTCGGCGATCTTCCTCGCAGGGACGCAGCAGACCCCGGTGAAGCGCTTCGACTTGATGCATCAGGTGAACGCCCGGGGCACCTTCCTCTGCTCTCAGGCGTGCCTGCCCTGGCTGGAGAAGGCCGACAACCCCCACATCCTCACACTCTCGCCGCCGCTCGACCTGCGGCCCCACTACTTCGCCCCCCACCTGGCGTACAGCCTCGCCAAGTTCGGTATGAGCCTGTGTGTGCTCGGGCTCGCCGAGGAGCTGCGGCCCCGCAACATCGCCGTGAACGCGCTGTGGCCTCGGACGGTGATCGCTACGTCGGCGGTCCAGAACCTCCTCGGCGGCGACGCGGTGGCCTCGAAGGGGCGGCTGCCGGCGATCGTGGCGGACGCTGCTCACTGGATCCTCACGCAACCTTCGACGCAGCTGACCGGACAGTTTCTCATCGACGAGGACGTGCTGCGTAGGGCGGGGGTCACCGATTTGGAGAAGTATTCGGTGACCCCGGGCGCCGACCTCATCCCGGACCTCTTCGTCTGACGGGCGAGCTGCGGCGTTCCTCCTGGTGTGTGTGTCAGGCGCAGCCCGCTGGGTATGGCTCAGCTCTCCCGTTGGCGCCCTGGCTAGGGCAGAATGTCCTGGAGGCTCTGCTGCACCGCCCGTCGCAAGGCGGTCCGCGTCACCTCCGCGACGGCGGTCAGGATGCCTCCAGCCGGGTCGTCCAGGGTGATGTCGATGGGTACGCGGACCTTCACGTCGCGCATGCGCTGCTCGCCGAGGTGAGGTCTTGCCAGCTCACGAGCGCGGTCCCACAGGCGGCCAGCCAGGTCCTGCTCTCCTCGACCGATGTCTGTCGCTTGGAACCCGCTCAGGTGGGCGCGGCCGACCCCCTGGGCGCGTCCCCGGGACGCGCTCAAATCGGCGTCCAGGGAGAGGGTGCCCTGCTCGGGGCGAAACCCGGCGCTCGAGGGGAGCAGCGCGGTGGCGTCCTTCAGCGCGAGATCCTCGAGCTCGAGCTCGAGATCGAAGGTCGGCGCCTTCGCGGACGGGTTGGCGCGCCCCTCGAAGGAGAGCTGCCCGCTCCCCAGCGCGACAGCGGAGCCTTGAAAGCGCGTGAACAGGCTCTCGCCGAGGTCCGCGCTGTTGGTGAGGTTGCGCGCGACGAGATCCACGTCTGTCAGGGTGAGCGGGGTGCTCCGCGCGGACTCACGATAGCTGATGCGGCCGTCGTGGAGGGCGAGCCGATCGATTCGAAAGGGCGCCACATCGGCGAGCGCCTCCTGCCAGCTCTGCTCGGGTTCCCCCTCGTCCGCTCTCGGGGCGTAGTCGAGCACGGGGTCGTGCACGTCGATCTCCGCGACGAAGGACCCGTCCAACAGCGCGCGGCTCTCCAGGGACAGATCGACGGCGGACGCGGTGAAGAAGGGCTCCTCCGGCGCCTGCCGCGACCGGAGCACCAGGTGCTCCGCGCGATACGCGCCCTTCAAGAGATGAAACGAGACCCTGTCCACCTCGCCGGTGTAGTCCTCGAGCTGGGCGAGCCTGCGGTTCACGTAGCCCGTGGCTAGCGCGGGCAGCGCCACCCAGAGGACTGCCACGACCAGCGCGGCGCCGAGCAGCACGGCGAAGGTCCTCGAACGCAACACTCCTCGAATGGACATGCGGGACCCTCCTCCTCGTTGGGTCAGTGCGTCGGCGGTCTCATGGAAGCCTAGCACGGCCGATCGGGAGCGGCCGGGGTCGCTCGGTCGCGCCCGCGGCCCCTTCGGAGCACTCCCTCTAGGTATGCCTGATGGAGTGGATCGATGGCTTCAACGACTCACCCTCGAGGCGGCGCTCGGCGGCGGCCGTCGACGCTCGCCTCCCGGGCGCGCTTCGCGTGGACTCGAGCGTGGGACGCCGGAGAAGGCCGCGGCGGACGAGCGTGGGGAGGATCAGAGGATGGAGCCTGGCGCGTAGGCGGCCGCCTCGGGGTGCTGAGCGACGATGCGCTCGACGCTGGCCGCGAAGGCGCGCGCCTGGGAGGGGGCGGCCCCTACGAACTCGATGGGGCGCGACAGCAGGGCGCCGAGGGCGTCGCGATCGAGGGGTAGACGCGGGTCTGCCGCCAGGCGATCCAACAGGTCGTTGTCGGTTCGGCCCCGCTCGCGCATCTCGAGGGCCACCGCCACGGCGTGCTCCTTGATGGCCTCGTGGGCGGTCTCGCGTCCGACGCCGGCGCGCACCGCGCTCATCAAGACCTTGGTGGTGGCCAGGAACGGCAGGTAGCGGCCGAGCTCCCGCTCGATGACCGCCGGGTAGAAGCCAGCGTCATCGAGGACGGTCAAGAAGGTCTCGAACATGCCGTCCGTGGCGAAGAAGGCGTCCGGGAGCATCACGCGGCGCACCACCGAGCAGCTCACGTCTCCCTCGTTCCACTGGTCGCCGGCCAGGGCAGCCGCCATGGCGAGGTGGCCGCCGAGGAGGACGGCGAAGCCGTTGAGCCGCTCACAGGACCGGGAGTTCATTTTGTGGGGCATGGCGCTCGAGCCGACCTGCCCCGGCTTGAAGCCCTCGGTGGCGAGCTCCGCTCCGGCCATCAAGCGCAAGGTCGTGGCGAAGCTGGCCGGTCCCGAAGCCACCTGGACGAGGGCGCTCACCACGTCCAGATCGAGGGAGCGGGGGTACACTTGGCCGACGTTGTCGAGCACCCGCTCGAAGCCGAGGTGGCGCGCGACGTTCTCTTCGAGCTGCCTCAGCCGGTCCGTGTCGCCGCCGAACAGGTCGAGCATGTCCTGCTGGGTGCCGACGGGTCCCTTGATGCCGCGCAGGGGATAGCGACGTAGCAGCTCCTCGACGCGATGGTAGGCTTGCAGGAGCTCTTCGCCGCTGTTGGCGATGCGCTTGCCCACCGTGGTGGCCTGAGCGGGCACGTTGTGGCTGCGACCGGCGAGGACGAGCTCCGCGTGCTCCAGGCTCAGCTCGGCCAAGCGCGCCAGAGCGGCGACGATCCGGTCTCGCACGAGCGCGAGAGCAGAGCGCACCTGCATCTGTTCGACGTTCTCCGTGAGATCCCGGCTGGTCATGCCCTTGTGGATGTGTTCGTGACCCGCCAGGGCGCAGAACTCCTCGATGCGTGCCTTGACGTCGTGGCGCGTGACCCGCTCCCGGGCGTCGATCGACTCCAGATCGACCTGCTCGAGCTTGGCGCGATAGGCGCCTACGACCCCTTCCGGCACCGGGACGCCGAGCTCCCGCTGGGCCTCGAGCACGGCCAACCAGAGCCGCCGCTCGAGCACGATCTTGTTCTCGGGGGACCAGAGGGCGGCCATGGCGCGGCTCGCGTAGCGGGCGGCGAGGACGTTGGGGATCTGGGCGCGGGGCGTCGTTGGCTTCGAAGCGGTCACGGGCCGAGGCTTAGCGACAAAGGCGCGAGCCGTCGACCGGCCGAGCCCTCCGCGACGGCCCCCCGCTTCGGGGACCTTGGCGCCTGGCTCCCGGCTCGCGCCGGGGTCCGTCACATGGTGTTAACATGCGGCCATGACCAAGAGCCTGCAGGACACGTACGCCCCGCGGAACAAGTGCTTTGGTTGCGGGCCCGCCAACGAGAAGGGGCTTCGTATCAAGAGCTTCGTCGAGGGGGAGGAGGTCGTCGCGACGTTTCGCCCGGAGGAGCATCACCAGGCCTTCGAAGGCATGGTCAACGGGGGCATCGTGGGCGCGCTCCTCGACTGTCACAGCAACTGGACCGCAGCTTGGGCGCTGATGCGAGAGGCGGGCGTGCTGCTGCCACCTTGTACGGTCACCGCAGAGTTTCACGTCAAGCTCCGGGCGCCCACGCCCCTCGGTGAGTCGTTGCGCCTGCGGGCCCGACCCGTCGCGATCGAGGGAGCCAAGGTGACCGTCGAGGCCGAGCTCGGGACGGCCGAGAAGGTGACGGCCACCTGCCGCGGAGTGTTCGTCGCGGTCCGGGAAGGCCACCCCGCCTATCATCGCTGGTGACCGGCCCAGGCGCCCCCCGAGCCTCCGCCCCGGGGGCGCGCCCCCTCGAACGCCCGAGCCTTGAACCCCCGAGCCTTGAACCCCGA
>JAEWOQ010000267.1 GCA_023460875.1 Pseudomonadota bacterium | reverse complement strand
CCGACGCGCGGCGCCACTGGGTGGGGTCGGCGACGATCGCCGAGCGCGGAGGCATGGCTGAGGCCGTCGAGATAACCGGGTGCCCTTATGACGGGGGACCGATCCGGGCCGCTGGGACCTTGCATCTCGGGATCGACGCGGCGCTCTGGCTCGACCAGGTCGATTTCAGCGGTCTCGACGCCACCGCGAGCGACTCCCCAGTGTCGCTCGCGAGCGACAGTCGGGCGCACAACGGCTTCTTGCGCGGGCTCGTCAAGGCGGCCGCCTATCGCTTTGACCTACGAAGTCATTTATGAGAAGTGCGCGCCCCATGAGTCGAAACACGATCATGACGAAGCGCTCTGCGAGCTCGATTTTGGCGTGCTCGATCGTCACGGGCGCGACGCTCGTGCTGTCCGGCTGCGGCGACGAGGGCACCGGCGAGGTGCGCCTCACCGCCTGGGGCGAGGAGTTCATCGAGGAGGGGATCCCCGCCGAGGAGTTCGCCGACGATTTCGAAGCGCGGTTCGACGAGTTCCTCGTCGTGGTGGGCGATCTACGGGCGCGCAACCAGGATCACGAGTTTAGCCTCGCGGACACGTACCTGCTGGATCTCACCGCTCCAGGGCCCCACGAGCTCACGACGGAGACGCTCCCGGAGGGCGACTGGTCCGCGGTCGAGTACAGCGTCGCTCCCATCAGCGCGACCACGATCCTCCACCCGAGCGCCAGCGCGGATGCCCGAGACCGCATGGAGGCTGGCCCGTACAGCGTCTCCGTGAAGGGTGAGGCGCGCCGGGGCGACGAGCGCTACACCTTCGCCTGGAGCTTCGGCGGGACTACCCGCTACACGGAGTGCGTCCAGGTCGTCGGTGGCCGAGAAGAGCCCGGGTTCCGGATCGGCGGCGGGCGCGAGACCGTCGAGCTGACGATCCACGGCGACCACTTCTTCTACGACGATCTCGCCGGCGACGCCTCCCTGCGCTTCGAGGCGATCGCCAGCGCTGACGCCGACGGAGATGGTGACATCACCCTCGATGAGCTCGCGGCCGTCTCCCTCGTCGATCTGCCAGCAAACCGCTACGGCACCGGCAACTTCAGCGACGTGAACGATCTCGGCGCGTTCCTCGAGGCGCTCGTGACCACCCTCGGCCACTTCAACGGCGAGGGGCACTGCCTGCCGCGCTGAGGTTCCAAAAATTTGGCGGAATTTTCCGGTGTTTTTCGCCCTCGCGCGCCAGAGCGCGAGGGCGCGCCCTGAAAAACACCTGTGAAATCGGCTGGGACCGCCGTTTGACATCCTTTGCTGACGCATCTATTGCTGTAGCAATCATTGCGAAGGCAAGCTGTTCCCCCATTGTGAAGCACCACCTCGAACTCCGATCTCCGACCGCCACGGAGGGCCCCGCCCTGTGGCGCCTCGTCCGGGCGACAGGAGTCCTCGAGCCGAACAGCGCCTACGCCTACGCGCTGCTGTGCCGCGATTTCTCAGCGACTTGCCTCGTCGCCCACGCGACAGAGGATGGCGCGACAGAGGATGGCGCGACAGAGGACGGCGCAGCCGGAGACGGCATCGTCGCCTTCGTGACGGCCTACCGTCCGCCGGCGCGGTCCGAGGCACTGTTCGTGTGGCAGATTGGCGTGCACCCGCGCGCTCAGGGACAGGGGCTCGGACGGAGGCTCTTGCTCGAGCTCCTCCACCGCCCTGGTGCAGCCGACGCCACTCACCTCGAGGCGACGGTTGGGGTGAGTAACACGGCGTCGGCCCGCTTGTTTCAGAGCGTAGCGCGGGAGCTCGGCGCGCCCTGCGAGATCGTGCCCTGGTTCACCGGGCGACATTTCCCCGCCCCTGACGGGCGCGCTCCGCCCCATGAGGACGAACCCCTGTATCGCATTGGACCCCTGAGGAGACGAAACGTATGACCGACAGAATCGTCCACCGGCTCGAATCAGAAGTGCGCAGCTACTGCCGCTCGTTCCCCGTCGTCTTCGACCGCGCCGAGGGCGCAGAGCTCGCAGACGAGCGAGGCCGACGCTACCTGGACTTCTTCGCCGGCGCGGGGACCCTCAACTACGGGCATAACGATCCAGCTCTCAAGGAGCGGCTCATCGACTACATCGCCGGCTCGGGGATCACCCACGGACTCGACATGACCACCTCGGCGAAATGCCGCTTCTTGGAGGTCTTCGAGTCCCGCATCCTCGCGCCCCGCAAGCTCGACTACAAGGTGATGTTCCCTGGGCCTACGGGCGCCAACGCCGTCGAAGCGAGCCTCAAGCTGGCTCGCAAGGTCACCGGACGTACCAACGTCATCGCCTTCACCAACGCCTTCCACGGCATGACCCTCGGCGCGCTGGCGGCGACGGGCAACGGAGAGAAGCGCGCCGGAGCGGGAGTCTCCCTCTCCGACGTCACGCGGATGCCCTTCGATGGCTACCTCGGCCCGACGGTGGACACCCTCGACTACCTGGAGAAGGTCCTCGGCGATCCCTCGAGCGGGGTCGACGCTCCGGCGGCGTTGATCGTGGAGACGATCCAGGCGGAGGGCGGCGTCAACGTCGCCTGCATCCCCTGGCTGCGCCGCCTCGAGCGCATCGCGCGGAGCTGCGGGGCCCTGCTCATCGTCGATGACATCCAGGTCGGCTGTGGGCGGACGGGCACCTTCTTCAGCTTCGAGCGCGCCGGCTTGAAGCCGGACATCGTCTGCCTCTCCAAATCCCTCTCCGGGTATGGGCTCCCGCTCGCGATCGTGTTGATGCGCCCTGAGCTCGACGTGTGGAAGCCCGGTGAGCACAACGGGACCTTCCGGGGTCACAACCTGGCCTTCGTCACCGCCGCGGCGGCCCTCGAGGCTTACTGGACGGACGGCGAGCTCACCCAGGCCGTGGAGCGCAGAGCGGCCATCGTGAACGCCGCGCTCGGCGCCCTGGCGGCCCAGTTCCCGGCGGAGGTGCGTGGGAGAGGGCTCATCCAGGGGTTGCTCTTCCAGGACGCCGCCCTGGCGGGCCGCGCGGCGCGCAAGGCCTTCGAGCGCGGGCTCATCATCGAGACGGCGGGGCCGCGGGACGAGGTCTTGAAGATCCTTCCGCCCCTCACCATCAGCGATGATCAGCTGAGCCGCGGGCTCGAAATCATGAGCGCTGCCGTCACCGCGACGTTGGCCGAGCCACGTCGGCCAGGAGAGCGCCCCCGCACCCAGCCCCCATCCCGCCCCGCGGAGGTGAACGCATCATGATCGTACGCAAGCTCGACCAACTCGAAGGCGACCACCGCGTCGTGAGCGGCCCGACCTGGACCAGCCGGCGGCTCTTGCTGGCCAGCGACAAAATGGGGTTCTCGCTCCACGACACGATCATCGGAGCTGGGACGCGCACGCACATGTGCTACGGAAACCACCTCGAGGCCGTCTATTGCATCGAGGGGAGCGGCAGCGTGACCACGATGGACGGCACCGAGCACCGCATCGAGCCGGGGACGGTGTACGCCCTCGATCGACACGACGAGCACGTCCTCGTCGCCGAGACCGAGCTGCGGCTCGTGTGCGTGTTCAACCCCGCCCTGGTGGGTCCGGAGGTCCACGACGCTAGCCTCGGGTATCCGCTCCTCGACGCCACAGAGGCTCCGCCCGACCAGGAGGAGGCGGCAAAGGCCCCCTGATCCCCTCCCCTGATCCAGCCCTCTAGAACGCCGCTCGATAGGCGCTCTGCGCGCGCGAGCGGCGTCGCCCAGCGCCTTCGCGGCGATCCAGCGCTCACGCTGGGCGCTTCGTCCGTCCCGCCTCCGACGCCCTCTCTACCTCGGCTTCCTCTTGATCGCCGCCGTCCTCACCTTCGCGGCCTGCCTGCTCATCTTCACGTTCATCGGCGCGCTGGCGATTCGTCAGCGCACCGAGACGACTGACGACTATCTCATCGCCAGCCGGAACGTGAGCCCGTGGCTGACGGCCCTCTCCGCCGTCGCCACCAACAACAGCGGGTTCATGTTCGTGGGCTTGATCGGGTTCGCCTACAGCTTCGGCACGGAGGCAGTGTGGCTCCAGGCGGGCTGGATCGTGGGCGATCTGGTCGCCTGGCTGTGGGTTCATCAGCGCGTGCGCAAGGTCTCGGGGGATCTGCGGGTCGCCTCCGTGCCGGCGCTCCTGGCGACCCGGGACGACGGGCGCGTGCAGATCAGCGTCCGTTGGGCGACGGGGCTGCTCACGCTGATCTTCTTGGGGGGGTACGCCGCGGCCCAGCTCAAAGCCGGGAGCACCACATTGCACGCCCTGTTCGGCTGGGAGCCATGGATCGGGGCGGTGATCGGCGCCGTCATCGTGATCGTGTACTGCTTCTCGGGCGGCCTGCGCGCGTCCATTTGGACGGACGCCGCCCAAGCCGTCGTGATGCTCGTGTCGATGGCCGTGTTGCTCGGCTACGCCGTACACCACGCCGGCACCCCCGCCGTGCTGATGCGGAGCCTCGCAGAGCAGGATCCGACGCTCGTCGAGTGGATCCCCCGCAACTTGGCGTGGGGCTTTGGAGTGTACTGTCTCGGCTTCGTCGCCGGCGGCTTCGGCGCGGTCGGGCAGCCGCACATCCTCATCCGCACCATGGCCATCAGCAGCGCCGGGGGGATCCCCCGCGCACGCAATGTCTATCTCGTGTGGTTCGTGCTCTTCAGCGCCTCGGCGGTGCTGGTCGGCCTCTACGCGCGCGTGCTCCTGCCGGAGCTGTTGACGGAGGCGGCGACGCAAGGGCTCGCTGATCCGGCCGAGCACGCGCTGCCGCGACTGGGGCTGGAGCTGCTCCCGAGCGTCTTGGTCGGCCTCCTGCTGGCGGGCATCTTCTCCGCCACCATGTCGACTGCGGATTCCCAAATCCTCTCGTGCTCCGCGGCGGTCACCCAGGACATGGTCCCCCGCTGGAGTCAGTCCTACGGCGCGTCGAAGCTGGCGACCCTCGGGGTCACCGCCTTCGCCCTCGCCGTGGCCCTCTATGCGGGAGAGGGCGTCTTCCAGCTCGTGCTCGCCGCGTGGTCGGCGCTCGGCGCGACGCTCGGGCCGCTGTTGGTCCTCCGGGTGTTCGGGCGCCACGTCCCGACGAGCTGGGCGTTCGTGATGATGACCGCCGGCCTCACCACCGTGTTCGCTTGGGAGCACACCCCCTGGGCCGCCGACGTCTTCAAGCTTTTGCCCGGGCTCGCGGTCCCCCTCGCCCTGTACGCGCTCTTCGGCAACGTCACGCGGCTCACCCGCGGCCGCGCCTCGCGAGCTACGACGGCGCGGGCGTTCGAGCGCGTCCGACCCGCTGCCCCGCGGCCGGAGAGCACCGCGGAGAATCCCTGAAGGAGCGCGACCTCGAGGGACGTCGCCTCACGGGACGTCGGCTTTGACGTCCTCGCCGGGCGCCAAGATCGGAGAGGCATCGATCTCCGTGGCGTCCATCAGCTCGGCGGTGCGACGCAGCGCGGTCAGCAGCGCCATCCGCTCCGGCTGGCTGAGCGACGAGAGACGCTTCACGAAGCGCTCTTGAAGCGGCGTGGGCAACGTCTGAAAGCGCTCGTACCCCGCGGGGGTCAGCGCGAGCTTCACTCGACGGCGATCCCGCTGTCCTCGCTCCCGGATTACGAGATCCGCCTTCACCAGGCGATCCAGGATACGCGAGACCGTAGCGGGCGACAGCTGCACCCGCGCGCTCACGAGGGCGACCGTGATGTCCACGCTCTTCGACTCCAGCTCCCCAATGGTCTTGAGCACCATCAGCTGAGGGACGGTCAGCCCTACCTCTCGCTCCAGGTACTTGGAGTGCTCGGAGATACGCCGCACGATCTGCCGAATCGACCGGAGCACCTCGTGGGCGAGCTCGTCGTGGCGCTCCGCGCGCTTGGCTCGGGGGGTCGGGTTGTCGGCGCTCATGATGGGTCGCTGATGACTCCTGGCAGGCCCCCCGACACTCCCGTGGCGTCCAGGGAGCGCACTGCGGGCGAGAAGACCCGATCCGCGAGGGCGGAGCCGAACAAGCCCTCGGGGTCGAGGCGCTGCTTGATGGCGAAAAAACTCCCGAGGGTCTCGCTCCCGTAGGCCCGCTCCACGTCCGCCGGGCGCAGGACCGCGTCCTTGGCGAAGTAGAACTTGCCTCCGGCCTCGAGCACGCGCTCCGTCAACCGCTCCGTGAGCGCCCAGAGCTCATCCCGGCTTCCTTGGGAGACCGGGAAATCGAGGGCTAGAGACCAGCCGTCGAGGGCGTGCGTCATGAGGAACGGATCGGGGCGGTGGCGCTTCAGCACGCCCAAGTACGAGGGGTGGCGTGCTCGCTGGCACAGGGTCAACACGTCGCGGAGACACTCTCGCGCGCCCGCGTGGGGCACGAAGACCTGAAACTGGATGAACCCCCCGGGCCCGTAGGCGAGCCGCCAGTTGGGCACGTAGTCGAGGAGGAAGGCGAACGCGACGTGGCTCTGCAAGAACGACTTGCCATGAACCGGCCGTGACGAGTGGTATTTCAGCGCGTTGACGAGCCGCACCCCTGGGTTGTGGGTGCCCAGGCGCATGAGCCGCCAGAGCTGCGAACGCGGGAGGCCCAGGATACGCGGAGGGAGCCCCTGGCGCTCCACGTGGAGCGTCTCCTCACCTTCGGGATCTTCCCCAGGCTCGAGGTAGTCCGCCGCGTGCAGCACCCCTCGCCCCAACCCGCTACCGCCCCTGAAACAGTCGAGCCAGCCCACAAGGTAATCACTCTCGGGCAGGCGTCGCTCGAAGAGATCGAACGTCTCGTCCAGATCGCGGCCCGTGAGCGAGGTCACCCGGAGCCGTCCGCTGTGGACCTTCTTCAGGTTCAGCTTGACCCGGGTGAGCGCTCCGAGGAGGCCCATCCCACCGATGACGGCGTGGAAGACGTCCGAATTCTCCTCGCGGCTGCAGCGCAGCAGCTCGCCGCCTGCGGTGAGCAGATCGAAATCGACCACGTGGTCGCCGAAGGGACCGACTCGGAAGTTGTTCTTGCCGTGGACGTTCATCGCCACACAGCCGCCCAAGGTCGGACGCATCGTCCCCGGCACCACTGCGGGCCAATAGCCGTCCTCGATCGTACGGCGCCATAGGCCCTCGATCGTCACCCCGGGCTCAGCGTCGAACTCCCCGCGCTCCGGATCCCAGCGCAACACCCGACGCAGCCTCGTCGCGTCGATGACGAGCCCGTCGCGATGCAGGGAAGCGTCACCATAGCTCCGTCCCGCGCCCCGAAACGTCACCTGGAGCCCTTCCTGCCGCGCCCGCTCGAGCACCTCCGCGAGCTCCTCCACGCTCTGGGGCTCTGCGTGACGACAGGCCCCGAGCACGGAGCGCCCGAAGCCGTCGAGCACCCGCCGGGGTGCGTGGGTGCGCAGGGTCGACGAGCTCGGGACCAGCGCCGCAGCCGCTTTGGCGTTCGTGAGCGAACCGTCATCCGTGGCAGGGGCCAGCTCGGGAGACGACGCGTCCCGGAGCGCTACGGGTTCGGCGGGGGCCGCCAGCGGTGGCCGGGGCAAACTCCCGAGCTGCGCGTCCGTCGCTGGTCGAGATCCCCCGGCGCTCTCCCCGCCGAGCAGCGCGCCGTTCTGTGAGGCACCGGTGGTGTCGGGCACAGGGAGCGGTGACGCTCCCCGACCGGGGAACGAGGCCGCCGCGGCGGCTGGGACCGCGGCAGCGGGGACCGCGGCGGTAGCGACCGGTACAGCGGTAGCGGGCGACCCAGGAAGCGGAGCCCTCGGGACAGGAGGAGGAGGCAGGCTGCCCGGCGCAAGAGTGGAGCCGCGCGGAGGAGGAGGAGGAGTCCGCGACGGGACCTTCGGTGGTGGGGGCGGCCGCGACGGCACCCTCGGTGGGGGGATGGATCGGGGCGGCTCGGGCCGGTTCGCCATCAGAAATTGAGTCTCCGGAAGATGAAGGAGGGCAACAGTCGCACCACGAGGGCCACGAGGGCCCAGCGCGCCGGGACGAACCCGCTGGCGCTCCGGCCACGCCGCGCCAACCGTAGCGCCGCGCGCGCCGCCTGCTCGGCGGAGATGAGCCAGAACAGCCCTGGTTTACCCCGTGTCATGGCGGTGTCCACGAAGCCTGGCTTGATCGTGACGACGTTGACGCCGTAACGCGAGCAGCGGTTGCGCAGAGACTCCAGGTACGTCGACAGCGCCGCCTTTGACGTACAATAGCCCGGATTGCCGCGCCGCCCGCGCTCGCCAGCGATGCTCGAGATGCCGATGATGGTGCCGCTCCGAGCGGCCTCGAAGCGCGCGGCAGCCAAGTTCAGCCACGCCATGGCGGCCACCACGTTGACGACCATCATGCTGCGATCCTTGTCGAAGGTGTACTCGCCCTCCTCCACGTTCGGCATGGTCCCCGCGGCGTATACGACCGTGTCGAGCCCCCCGAGCTCATCGACGATGCGCTCGAACAACGCAGGGACCTCGTCCACGCACGCTACGTCGTGCACATAGGTACGGATGCGCTCGGGCGCCGCGGCAGCGACTCGGTTCAGCTCCGCTTCGCGGCGCGCGACGATGGCGACCTCCGCGCCTTCTAGGGCGAGCTGCTTGGCGAGGGCCTCCCCGATTCCGGAGGACGCCCCGACTACGATGACCTTCGTCAGGTGGGCGCTCATGGCAGGGCCTCCCTACCACGATTCGGCCGCCCAGGGAGTCCTCGGCTCCCGCGGCTCGCCCGCTTCGCGCCCCCCGCGCGCGACGTCGAGCGCGCCGGCGGCGAGCGCGGAGGCCGCGCCCCCGCCGGAT
>JAEWOQ010000266.1 GCA_023460875.1 Pseudomonadota bacterium | reverse complement strand
GGGGAGGGGAAGACCGTGTCCCTGCGCGCGGAGCAGCGCCGCGACTGGATGGCCCTGATCGTGTCGGATGATGGCCCTGGCATCGAGGAGCGGCACCTGCAGCGCCTGTTCGAGCGGTTCTATCGGGTGGACGCCGGGCGCTCGCGCGAGCTCGGGGGCACGGGGCTCGGCCTGTCCATCGTCAAGCATTTGGTGGACTCGATGGGAGGAAAGGTGGGGGTGGACAGCAGCGTCGGGGTGGGCACGACCTTTACGGTGCTCTTGCCGCGGAGCGAGCGCGCGTCCTTCCCTCCGCCGCGCCAAGAAGCGGCCAGCTGACGCGGACGCCCGTCGCTGCGGCAGTCGCATAGGGGGGGGCTGGGGGGCGGCGCGTCGTCGCTGCCTTCTGCGGCGCGTCGTCGCTGCCTTCTGCGGCGCTCCGTCACAGAGGCGCTCCGTCACAGAACTGTCACCGAGCGGTCACGGCAAAGACCCGGCGTGGGTGTTCAACCGGACCACACTAGGAAGCAACGATGATCGCACGCAGAGCGTTCGTATGGGCAGCGATGTGTTCGGCTTTGGCCCTCGGCTGCAGCCGCAAAGATGCAGGCGCTGGTGAGGCCGGCGCCGCCGTCTCGCTCAACGGGGCAGGGGCCACTTTCCCTTACCCTCTCTATTCGAAGTGGGTGGCAGAATACAACCAACTCCACCCCAACGTCCGCATCAACTATCAGTCGATTGGATCCGGTGGGGGTGTTCGGCAGGTCATCGCGGGCACCGTGGATTTCGGCGCCAGCGACACCGCGCTCACGGAGAGTGAACGAAAGAAGTCCGCCGTGCCGCTCCACCACATCCCCACGACCATCGGGGCCGTGGTGGTCGCCTACAACCTCGAGGGCGTGAAGGGGCTCAAGCTGAGCGGAGACGTCCTGGCGGACGTCTTCCAGGGGAAGATCACGAAGTGGAACGATCCGCGCATCGCCGCCCAGAACGAGGGGGCGTCGCTCCCGGATCGGAGCATCGCGGTCGTGCACCGCTCCGACGGCAGCGGCACCAGCGCGATCTTCACGGAGTACCTCGGGCGGGTGAGCCCGGAGTGGGCGAGCGCCGTCGGCTCCGGCAAGAGCGTACGTTGGCCCACGGGGCTGGGCGCCAAGGGCAACGAAGGGGTCACCGGGCAAATCAAGACGACCCCTGGCGCGATCGGCTACACGGAGCTCGCCTACGCGCGGCAGAACGGCCTCAGCATCGCGTCCCTCCGCAACCGCGCCGGTGAGTTCGTCACCCCGGAGATCTCCGCCATCTCGAAGGCGGCGGAGAGCGCGGAGCTGTCGGAGGAGCTGCACGCGTCCTTGACGGACGCCAGCGGGAGCGGTGTCTACCCGATCGCGGCCTACACGTACCTGCTCGTGCACGGCGACGCCCAAGATCCGGTCAAGGGCGAGGCCCTCGCGCGGTTCCTGTGGTGGGCGATCCACGACGGCCAGCGCTTCGCCGCGGAGCTGGACTACGCGCCGCTCCCCGCCCAGGTGGTGGCGCGGATCGAGGAGCGCCTGCGAAGCCTGAAGGCGGCGGGCAAGCCGCTGCTGTCGGGCCTCTGAGGTTCCCATGGCTCAACCCGTCCAATCGCCGACGGCGCCCGTGAGCCGCGCGTCGTCGAGCCGCCTCCGCGGCGAGGGCAACGTCGGAGACACCGTCTTCCGGTGGCTCACCGCGGCGTTCGCGGCGACGGTGGTCCTCGCTCTGCTGGCGATGGCCGCCGAGATGGTGGGGGCCTCCTGGCTCAGCATCCGCGAGTTCGGCTGGGAGTTCATCGTGAGCCGCGACTGGAACCCGGTCACGGAGGAGTTCGGGGCGCTTCCGTTCATCTACGGCACCGTCGTCTCCTCCCTCCTGGCGCTGGCGATCTCCGTGCCCATCTCCTTCGGCGTGGCGATCTTCCTGAGCGAGATGGCGCCCGACTGGCTCAGGGATCCTCTCGGGTTCCTGGTGGAGCTGCTCGCGGCGGTGCCCAGCGTCGTCTACGGGCTCTGGGGGATCTTCGCCCTGGCGCCGTGGATGCGCGAGACGGTGGAGCCTGCGCTCCGGGAGTACCTGGGGTTCCTGCCCTTCTTCCAGGGGCCGAACCAGGGCTACGGCATGCTGACCGGCGGCATCGTGCTGGCCATCATGATCACCCCCACGATCTCCTCCGTGAGCCGCGAGGTGCTGCGAGCGGTGCCGCGGACGTTCCGTGAGGCGGCCCTCGGCCTCGGGGCGACCCGCTGGGAGACCATCGCCACGGCGGTGATCCCGGTGGCGCGCTCCGGCCTCGTCGGCGCCGTGATCCTGGGGCTCGGGCGGGCCCTCGGCGAGACGATGGCGATCACCATGCTGATCGGGAACCGCCCGGAGATCAGCGCGTCCCTCTTCGCGCCCGCCTACACCATGGCGAGCGTGATCGCGAACGAGTTTACGGAGGCCACAGAGGACCTCTACCTGGCGGCCCTCGCAGAGATCGGGCTGCTGTTGTTCCTGGTGACCGTGCTGCTCAACGTGGTGGCGCGCCTATTGGTGTGGCGCGTGAAGGCGCAAGGAGGCGCCGCCGCATGAACGTCGTCCCGAACCTCGGCAGCAGCTTGCGGGTCCGCATGCTGAAGGACCGCGTGATCCGCGGCGCCTGCGCGGGGGCGGCGCTCCTGGCGCTCGTGCCCCTGTTCAGCGTCCTGTACTATCTGACCGTCCGTGGCATCGGCGGCCTCGACTGGGCCTTCTTCACGGAGCTCCCCAAGCCCGTGGGGGAGGACGGCGGCGGCATGGCGAACGCGATCGTGGGCTCGCTCCAGCTCGTCGGGCTCGCCTGCCTGTTCGGTATTCCTCCCGGCGTGCTGGCGGGGGTCTACCTCGCGGAGTTTGGCGACGGCAGGTTCGGGCGCGTGGTCCGCTTCTGCGCGGACGTGATGTCCGGGGTCCCCTCGATCACGATCGGGATCTTCGTCTACGCGCTCGTGGTCCTACGCACGAAGCAGTTCTCCGCCTTCGCGGGGGGCCTGGCCCTGGCCGTGATCATGCTGCCGACGGTTACGCGCACGACGGAGGAGCTGCTGAAGCTCGTCCCGGAGGCGCTCCGGGAGGCCGCCCTCGGGTTGGGGGTGCCGAAGTGGCGGGCGACCCTGCGCATCATGTTGCGGACGGCGGCGCCTGGCGTCGCCACGGGGATCATGCTGGCGGTGGCCCGCGTAGCGGGAGAGACGGCGCCCCTGCTCTTCACCGCGTTCGGGAACCGCTTCTGGTCTCGGGGGCTCGACGAGCCCGTCGCGTCGCTGCCCGTGCAGATTTACACCTACGCCGTCTCTCCTTACGAGGAGTGGCACCGCCAGGCCTGGGCCGCTGCGCTCGTCTTGGTGGGGCTCGTGTTGTTGTTGAACATCCTGGCGCGCGTGCTCGTGCGACATCGAGTGAGGACCTGATGATGATGGACTATTCGATAGTAGGTCGACCGGCGGAGGCTGGACGTATGGCGTTCGAACGGGACGCCAGCTCGTTGCGCGCGGCGAGCGCCGAGGCCGACGCGGTCACCAGTCGCGGCCTGACGTCCAAGATGCAGACCGAGGACCTGCGCGCGTTCTTCGGGCACAGCGAGGTCATCAAGGGCATCAGCTTGCCCATCCCGGAGAAGAAGGTGACTGCCATCATCGGCCCCTCGGGGTGCGGCAAGTCGACGTTCATCCGCTGCCTGAACCGGATGCACGAGGTCGTGCCCGGGGCCTGCTCCACGGGGAAGGTGCTCCTGGATGGAGAGGACATCTCGCGGGGTGTAGACCCGGTGCGAGTCCGGCGGCGCGTCGGGATGGTGTTCCAGAAGCCGAACCCCTTCCCCACGATGTCCATCCGGGACAACGTCCTGGCGGGGCTGCGCTTGAACGGGCTCCGGCCCAAGGATCCGGCGTCCCTGGTCGAAGCCGCCCTACGGCGGGTGGCCCTCTGGGACGAGGTGAAGGACGGCCTGGGGCGCTCGGGTCTGAGCCTCTCGGGCGGGCAGCAGCAGCGCCTGTGCATCGCCCGGACCTTGGCGATGGAGCCGGAGGTGATCCTGATGGACGAGCCCTGCTCGGCCCTGGACCCCATCGCCACGGCTCGGGTGGAGGAGCTCATCCACGAGCTCCGGGGCAGCTACACGATCGTGATCGTGACCCACAACATGCAGCAGGCGGCGCGCGTCTCCGACTACACGGCCTTCTTCTACATGGGTGAGCTGATCGAGCGTGGCAGGACGGACGCCGTGTTCACCCGACCCGAACAAAAACGGACAGAAGACTACATTACGGGGCGCTTCGGATGACGCGCTGGCTCGTGATATGAGACTCCACACTGACCGCGAATACGAGCAACAGCTCACCTCGCTCCGAGAGCAGGTGTTGTTCATGGGGGCCTGCGTAGAGGAGCTGCTGACGGGCGCCGTCGAGGCGTTCCTAGAGCGCGACACGGACCGGGCGCGAACTGTGGCGAGCTTGGATCGACAGGTCGATCAGCTGGAGCTCGACATCGATGACGCGTGCCTCCAGGTGATCGCGCGCCGGCAGCCGGTCGCGTCGGATCTGCGGTTCGTGACCACGGCGCTCAAGGTCGTGACGGATCTGGAGCGCATCGGGGATCTGGCGACGAACATCTGCCAGCGCGTCATCGAGCTCGGCTCCGCGGTCCCGCCAGCGGGGCGCGAGACGATCGTGAAGATGGCGGACACGACCCGGTCTATGTTGCGGGAGGCGCTCGACGCCTTCGTGGCGGGGGACGCAGTGCGCGCCCAAGCCGTGATCGAGCGCGACAGTCGTGTCGACAAACTCTACGCCGATCTCTTCCCGATCTTGATCGAGCGCATGATGGCGCAGCCCGAGATCGTGGACCAGGCCATGCGCGTGCTGTCGATCGCCAGGCACCTCGAGCGGATCGCCGACCACGCGACGAACCTGGCGGAGATGGTCGTGTTCATGGTGAAGGGCGAGGACGTACGGCACGCCCGGGCCGCGGACGCCCAGGAGTGAGCGCCGCGCTCGTCGCGCCCTCCCGGAAATGGCTGCTCTGAGGCCCCGGGGGTTGTGAGACGCGCCCTGCGCTCCGATACTCGCGGCCCCCGGTCGGCGGTTCGACCCGGGAGTCTGCGAGGTATTCCATGAGTCAATCCGCGTCCGCCTTCGGTCCTAGCCCGTTGTTCAGCCAGCTGCCTTCCGTTCAGGCGCTGTCACAGCATCGCGCGAGCCTCGAGAGCGCGCACCTGCGGCAGCTCTTCGCGGACGACCCAGGGCGAGCGGCGCGGATGTCCCTCGAGGCCGAGGGGGTCTTCGTCGACTACTCGAAGAACCTGGTCACGGACGAGACCCTGAAGCTGCTCATCGAGCTGGCGGAGGCGCGCGGCCTCCCGGCGAAGATCGAGGCAATGTTCCAGGGCGAGAAGATCAACTCGACGGAGGGGCGCGCCGTGCTCCACACGGCGCTGCGCGCGCCCCGGGGCGCGGTCGTCGAGGTGGACGGCCAGAACGTCGCCCCCGACGTGCACGCCGTGCTCGACCAAATGGCTGCCTTCGCGGAGCGCGTGCGCAGCGGCGCCCACGTGGGCCACACGGGGCGGCGCATCCGCAACCTCGTCAACATCGGCATCGGTGGCTCGGATTTGGGCCCGCTGATGGCCTACGAGGCGCTCCGCCACTACTCGGATCGCGACCTGACGGTGCGCTACGTGTCGAACGTCGACGCGACGGACTTCGCGGAGGCCGTGCGGGACCTGGACATGGCCGAGACCCTGTTCATCGTCTGCTCCAAGACCTTCACGACGCTGGAGACCCTGGCGAACGCGCGCCTGGCACGGGAGCGGGTCGTGGCCGCCCTCGGTGACGAGGCGGCGGTCGCGAAGCATTTCGTGGCCGTGTCCACGAACGCCGAACAGGTGGCTCAGTTCGGCATCGACACCGCGAACATGTTTGGGTTTTGGGACTGGGTCGGCGGGCGCTACTCCTACGACTCGGCCATCGGTCTGTCCCTAATGATCGCGATCGGGCCCGAGGCGTTCCAAGAGATGCTCGGCGGGTTCCGGGCGATGGACGAACATTTCCGCGCGGCGCCCCTCGGCGCCAACCTGCCGGTGCTGCTCGGCCTGCTCGGCGTCTGGTACAATAACTTTTGGGGCGCGGAGAGCCACGCGGTGCTCCCCTACGACCAGTACCTGCGGCTGTTCCCTGCCTATCTGCAGCAGCTCGACATGGAGAGCAACGGCAAGCAGGTGACCCGGTCCGGTCAGCGCGTGGACTACGAGACGGGGCCCATCATTTGGGGGCAGCCCGGCACCAACGGACAGCACGCCTTCTATCAGCTAATTCACCAGGGGACGAAGCTCATCCCTTGCGACTTCATCGGCTTCTCGAACAGCCTGAACCCTCTCGGGCAGCATCACGACCTGCTGATGGCGAACCTCTTCGCTCAGACGGAGGCGTTGGCCTTCGGGAAGACCGAGGCGCAGGTGCGGCAGGAGGGCACCCGGGACGAGCTCGTGGCGCACCGGATCTTCGACGGCAATCGCCCCACGAACACGCTCCTGCTCGAGCGCCTGACCCCGGCTGCCCTGGGTAAGCTGGTGGCGCTCTACGAGCACAAAGTCTTCGTCCAGGGCGTCCTCTGGGATATCAACAGCTTCGATCAGTGGGGCGTCGAGCTCGGCAAGGTGCTGGCCCAACGCATCATCCCGGAGCTGTCGGGGCCCGCTCCAGAGCTCCAGCACGACACCTCGACGAACGCGCTCATCGTCCGCTACCGCCGCCAGCGCGGGCTGGACGGTTGAGATCCAGAGCAGCGACGGAATAAAGCGGCGGGTGGGCCTGAGCGCAGGACTCGTTGCGTCCGCCCGCGGCGTGGCTAGGGTTACGCCCTGATGCGAGCGGCGCCTGGCAAGGGGTGGACGAGAGTCGTGCTCGCCGTGTTCCTGGCGGTGGGGGTGGCGTGCACCAACAACCCCTACCCAGAGAAGGACGACGGCAAGAAGGTCCTCTATGCCCAATATAACGAGCCGCCGAAGACCTTGGACCCCGCGGTCGCCTATTCCACGAACGACCACGTCGTCACGGGCAAGGTCTATGACACCCTGCTCGAGTACCATTACCTGAAGCGCCCCTACGAGCTCATCCCCGCCCTGGCGGAGGCGGTGCCGGAGCCGCGGGAGGGCCCGGACGGGAGCACCTCCTACCGCTTCGTGTTGCGGGAGGACCTCTGGTTCCAGGCGGACGCCTGCTTCTCGCTGAGCGGCGGCGAGACGCGCCGGATCGTGGCGCAGGATTTCGCCTTCGAGCTCATGCGGATCGCGGATCCGATCGTTAACAGTCCGGTCATCGATCCGTTCTCCAACGTGCGGGGGTTCCGGGAGTTCGCCGCTCGGTTGAAGGAGCGACGCGCGGCGGACCCGGCGTTCGGCGCCTTGCCGGTGCACGAGCAGTATCGCGAGGCGGGCGGGATCAGCGGCGTCGAGGTGCACGGAGAGCGGGAGTTCGACGTCGTCTTGGAGACGTCCTATCCGCAGATCCTCTACTGGTTCGCGATGCCCTTCACTACGCCCGTGCCGTGGGAGGCGATCGCCTATTACGACGGGCAGGGGGGGCGCGCCGCGTTCGCGGATCACCCGGTGGCCTCTGGGCCCTTCATGTTGACCCGCTACGACAAGCAGGCGCGCTTCGTGCTGGAGCGAAACCCGAACTGGTATGGGTTGCGGCGGCCCGAGTGGAGGGCGCCCGGCGCCGTCTTCCCGGAGCTCACCGACCTGCCCCCGGAGGACGCCGAGAGGTTCGCGGCGTACGTGGGCAAGCCGCTGCCGTTCCTGGAGCGCGTGGAGTATCGCCGCGAGAAGGAGCCCATCCCCGCGTTCACCAAGTTCTTGCAGGGGTACTACGACTCCGCGGGCGTCGTGCGGGAGAGCTTCAACAAGGTCATCCAAGAGAACGACCTGTCGGAAGAGATGAGGGCCATGGGGATGGACCTCGAGCGCTCCGTGGTCCCCGCGGTGTTCTACATCGGGTTCAACATGGACGATCCCGTGGTGGGCAGGGCCGCGGGCGAGCGCAGCCGCAAGCTGCGGCAAGCGATGAGCCTCGCGGTCGACGTCGACGAGTACAAGCGCCTGTTCATGAACGGGCGCGGCCTCCCCGCTCAGTCTCCCATCCCGCCTGGCATCTTCGGTTACGACGAGGAGTACGAGAACCCGTTCCGTCGCGTGGACATCGAGGGCGCCCGGAAGCTGCTCGCCGAAGCGGGCTATCCGGGGGGCGTCGACGAGGAGACCAAGCGCCCCTTGCGCCTCACCTTCGACGTCCCCGACACCAGCCCCGAGAGTCGGCTGCGCTTCTTGTTCTGGGTCCGGCAGTGGCGGCGGCTCGGCATCGACGTCGATCTCGCGGCCACGACCTACAACAAGTTCCAGGAGAAGGTCCGCGACGGCGCGTACCAGATCTTTCAGTGGGGCTGGGTGGCGGACTATCCGGATCCGGAGAACTTTTTGTTCTTGCTCACGACGGAGATGGCGCGCTCCGTCTCCGGGGGCCCGAACACGGCGAACTTCCAGGACAAGGACTTCGACCGACTCTTCGCCGAGATGAAGGTGCTCCCGAGCGGGTCCGAGCGGCAGCGGCTCGTCGAGCAGATGCGCGCCATCCTCGAGCGTGAGCGCCCTTGGATCGAGCTGTTCCATCCGGAAGACTACGCGCTCACCCACATCTGGCTCCGCAACGTGGTGCCCGCGGGGCTCTCGATCCCCACGACGAAGTACTTCGACGTCGATCCCGAGCTGCGCGCGCGGCTGCGCTCCGAGTGGAACGAGCCGGTGCTGTGGCCCATCTTCCTGCTCTTCGGGCTGGCCGCGGCCGTGATCGTGCCGGGGGTCGTGACCTTCTACAAGGAGCGTCAGTGATGCTGGCCTACCTCGTGAGGCGGCTGAGCTACGGCGGGCTGGTGGTGCTCGGCGTGTTGTTCTTCCTGTTCGTCCTGTTCTTCGCGGTGTCGACCCCGGACGACATCGCGCGGCGCGCCATCGGTGACAAGGCGATGCCAGAGGTCATCGAGCAGTGGAAGATCAACCACGGCTACGACAAGCCCAAGTGGCCCGGTCCCGGGCAATGGTCGGACAACCTCTTGGTGGAGCACTACCGGCGCATGCTCACCTTCGACTTCGGGCGGAGCGACGCGGACGGGACGCCCATCCTGGACCGCATCGCGAAGGGGGCGGGGCCGAGCCTGGCGCTCACACTGCCGATGTTCGCGATCGGGCTCGTGGTCGGGCTGACGCTGAGTCTGTTCGTCGCCTTCTTCCGGGAGACGTACATCGACAAAGTCGGTGTGTTCCTCGCGGTGCTCGGCATGAGCGTATCGGTGCTGCTCTACATCATCGCCGGGCAGTTCTTGCTCGGTAAGGTGCTCAAATGGTTCCCAGTCTCCGGCTTCGACCCGTCTCCAGGTGTGCTGTGGAGGTTCCTGGCCTTGCCCGTGGCCGTCGGCGTGTTCGCGTCGCTGGGCAGCGATCTGCGCTTCTACCGCACGGTGTTCGTCGAGGAGATCCACAAGGACTACGTGCGCACGGCCCGCGCGAAGGGCTGCGGCGAGGGGCGGATCATGTCGCGGCACGTGCTGGGCAACGCCATGATCCCGGTGCTCACCAACGTCGTCATGGTGATCCCGTTCCTGTTCACCGGCGCGCTGCTCACGGAGGCCTTCTTCGGCATCCCGGGGCTCGGCTCGCTGACGGTCGACGCCATCAACGCCAACGACTTCTCCACGCTGCGCTCGATGGTCTACATCAGCGCGCTCCTGTTCGTCGTCGCGCAGGTCTTGACGGACATCAGCTACACCCTCGTCGATCCGCGCGTGCGCTTGGAGTAGTTGTCAGATGATCTCGTCCTCCTCGCTCGCCTTCGTCCCTCAGCTGGCTCTGACCGAGCCGGCGCGCGCCGCCCTGACGAGCAACCTCATCGTGGGCGCGCTGCTGGTGGGGTCTGCGTTGGCCATTCGCGCCGTCCGCAAGGACGAGGTCTGGCGCGAGGCCTTCCAGCAGGTCTGGGTCCGGCGCAAGGTGCCGGTGGCGATCCTCGGCCTGTACGTGTTCGTGGCGCTGCTCGACTCGGTCACGTGGGTCGGTGCAAGCGGGGCCTTGGAGGACCAGGTCGCGGCCCACGAGGCGCGGAGCGTGCTCGACCGGATGTTCACGGGGACCAGCGAGAAGAGCTACTCGGCGCCCTTCGCGACGGAGGAGTTCTACGACGCCTCCGCGCTCCGTCACCCGAGGCGGCACCCGCTGGGGACGAACATCCTGGGACAGGACGTGCTGTACATGACGTTGAAGGGCGCGCGGGTGGCGTTGCTCATCGGTGGGCTCACCAGCCTGATCGCGATCCCGCTGGCGCTCTTCTTCGGGGTGAGCGCGGGCTACTTCGGGCGGCGCATCGACGACGTCGTCTTCTTCTTGATGAACACGCTGGCGTCGATGCCGAGCATTCTCTTGCTCATCGCCCTGATCATGGCCATGGGCCGCAGCACCCTCTCGGTGTGCGTGGCGCTGGGGGTGACGAGCTGGGTCGCCTTCTGTCGCCTGTCCCGGGGGGAGACCATGAAGTTGCGGGAGCTGGACTACGTGCACGCGGCCAGGAGCCTGGGGGTCTCGAACGCGCGGATCGTGCTCAGGCACATCGTGCCGAACCTCATGCACCTGGTGGTGATCACCTTCGTGCTCATGTTCTCGGGGCTGGTGCTCTCCGAGGCGGTTTTGTCCTGGCTCGGCATCGGCGTGGACGGCAGCTGGGGCCAGATGATCGCCCAGGCCAAGGACGAGCTGAGCCGCGAGCCGGCGATCTGGTGGAACGTCACCGCGGCGGGCGTGGCTTTGTTCGGCCTGCTCCTGGCGGTCAACCTGATCGGTGATGCCCTGCGCGACGTCCTCGATCCTCGCACCCTGAGGGAGCGCGCCTGATATGAGCGCAGTGCTCGAGGTCGATGGTCTGCGGACCACCTTCCCCGTCGGAGGACGCCGCGTCCCGATCGTCGATGGGATTTCGTTCTCTGTCGACGCCGGGCAGGTGCTCGCGATCGTCGGGGAGTCCGGGAGCGGGAAGTCCATCACGGCCTTGTCCGTGCTGCGGCTGGTGCCGAAGCCTGGCCGTATCGACGCGGGGCGAGTGTTGCTGGATGGTAAGAACCTCCTCGAGTCGAGCATCCCGGCGATGCGGCGCGTGCGGGGGCACGACATCGCCATGATCTTCCAGGAGCCGATGACCAGCTTGAACCCCGTGGTCCGCGTCGGAGCGCAGGTCATGGAGGCGCTCTTGCTCCACGAGCGCGTCTCCAAGGCGGCGGCGCGGGAGCGGGGGGTGGAGCTGTTTCGACGCGTGGGCATCCCGGACCCGGTAGCGCGCTTCGAGGCGTTCCCACACCAGCTCTCCGGCGGGCTCAAGCAGCGCGTGATGATCGCGATGGCGCTCGTCACGCGGCCGCGGGTCCTCCTCGCCGACGAGCCCACCACGGCCCTGGACGTGACCATCCAAGCGCAGATCCTGGAGCTCATGCGCGAGCTCCAGAGAGATTTCCAGACGGCGATCGTGCTCATCACACACGATCTCGGCGTGGTGAACGAGCTGGCCGACGAGATCGCCGTCATGTACGGGGGGCGCTTCGTCGAGAAGGGGGGGCGGGAGGCGGTCCTGTCGCAGCCCAGTCACCCGTACACGCAGGGGCTCCTGGCCTCGATGCCGAGCCGCAACGAGCCAGGGAAGCCGCTCTACGAGATCCGGGGCGTGGTCCCTGGGCCCGATCGCTGGCCGCCTGGGTGCCGCTTCTGTGATCGTTGCGACGTGGCCCTCGACGTCTGTCGCGACACCGTGCCCGGGCCGGTGCAGCTCGAGCCGCCGCACGTGGCGTGGTGTCACGTGGTCGAGCGAGCGCGGCGCGGAGGGAACCAATGAGCGGCCCCGTGCGCGGCGAGGAGAGCGCTGAGCGGGCCCCCCTCGCCAAGGCAGGCGGGTCCGCGGAGAAGGGGCCGGGGGCCGCCGGTGCGGAGGAGGAGGTGCTGCTGCAGGTGCGGGACCTGCGGACCTGGTTTCCCATCCGCAAGGGGCTCTTGCGCAAGGTGGTCGGGCACGTGCGGGCGGTCGACGGCGTCAGCTTCGACGTGCGCGCCGGGCAGACGCTGGCCCTCGTAGGAGAGTCGGGCTGTGGCAAGACGACGGTCGGGCGCTCGCTGTTGCGCCTCGTGCCCGTCGCTAGCGGGTCGGTGCACTTTCGGGGGCGCGATCTGCTCGCGCTCTCCGAGGAGGAGCTGCGCCCCGTGCGTCGCTCCCTGCAGATGGTGTTTCAGGATCCGATGACGAGCCTGAACCCGCGCTTGCGGGTGCGGGATCTCGTCGCGGAGGGGCTCCAATCCTTCGGGATCGGTGCGAACGAAGCCGAGCGCACGGAGCGGGTCGCGGAGGTGCTGCGCCGGGTGCGGCTCAGCCCGGATCACATGCGGCGCTTCCCCCACGAGTTCTCGGGAGGGCAGCGGCAGCGCATCGGCATCGCGCGTGCCCTGGCGGTGGAGCCGGAGCTCATCATCTGCGATGAGGCGGTGTCCGCCCTGGACGTCTCCATCCAAGCGCAGGTGCTGAACCTGCTTGGCGAGCTCCAGGCTGAGCTCGGCCTCGCCTATCTGTTCATCACCCACGACCTGTCCGTGGTGCGCTACCTCGCCCACGAGGTCGCCGTGATGTACCTGGGCCAGATCGTGGAGCACGGCCCGACGGAGCCGGTGTTCGCGCTTCCGAAGCACCCCTACACCCAGGGGCTCTTGGCGGCCGTGCCGTCCGCGGATCCGAGCGCGCGCCGGGTCGCGGTGCGGGTGCTCGGGGACGTGCCTTCCCCCGCCAATCCTCCGCCGGGTTGCCGGTTCCATACTCGCTGTCCGGAGCGCTTCGAGCCCTGCGACAAGAGGATGCCCGAGCCCTACCCGGTAGGTGACCCGGCGGCAGGCGAAGCCGCCGAGGATCGCTACGCGCGCTGCTTCCTCTACGAACCCTAGGATCTCCCGCCCCTGGTCGTGCTAACAGCTCGGCCCATGGCCTTCGACGCGACATTCCGGCGCGCTCGCGCGGCGCTCGCGGCCCTGTGGGCGCACCCCAAGACGCCGAAGGTGGCGCACGTGGCGAGCTCCCTGGCGCTGCTCGTGGTGCTGAGCGCGTACTTGGCGACCTGGCTCCAGGGCAACTGGGGCACGTTGACGGATCCGCTGCTCCAGAACGACGACGCGCGCACGTCGATCTTCCCGTTCCATCGCTACGGACCGGAGGGCGCCCTGGCGGACGATCCGATCGCCACGGAGATGTTGAGCTTCGTGCCCATCGGGGTGCACGCCCTCTACCGGGTCTTGGTGCCGCTCACGGACATCTACGTGGCACCCAAGATCGTCCAGGGGATCGCCCTCGGCGTCCTGTTGTGGGCGGCGATGGTGCTGGCGCGATCGCGGCGGGCAGGGCTGGGCGCGGGGGTCCTGCTGATCTTCTTGATCCTCCACGATTGGTTCGCCGTGTTCCGGATCGCCGGCGGGCTGCCCCGTGCCTTCGGCTTCCCCGTGTTCGCCCTGTGGCTGGCGGGGGTCTTGGCGCAGCGGCCCTGGGTGCGGCGCGCTGCGCCGGTCCTGGCGGCGCTCACCTACCCGTCGGTGATGAACATGCTGCTCGCGGCGGAGGGGCTGTACGCGCTCCGTGGCTTCGGGCGGGTGGACGGGGGTGTGCTGTGGCGGAGGCTCGGCCGCTACGGGGCGTTGGTGGCGGTGTGCTTCATCGCGGTGCTGCCGGCCCTCACCGGCGGCGAAGAGCGAGGTCCCATCCACAACCTCGAGCAAGCCCAGAACGAGCCGGCCTTCGGCAAGCGTGGGCGCCTGTGGGTCTTGCCCTTCGATCGACCGACGGACGTGCTCGGGCGGGACTTCATCGACCAGCTGACGCCCCGAGGAGGTTCCTTCGCGCCCGAGCTCGCGAAGATCTACGCCAGCGACGGGGAGGCGTACGCGACGCTCGTCTTCGCGCTCCTGCTGGTCTTCGCCCTGGTGCGCTGGACGCCGGTCCCGTGGGTGGCGGTGGCGTTCTTCTGCGGCATGGTCGTGCTGTTCTTCCTGTCGCGGGCCTTCGCCTTCCAGCTGTACTCACCAGAGCGGTACCACAGCTTCGGGATGCGCATGGCGGCGACGACCCTGATCGCGGCCCTGCTCACCCACAGCTGGTACTGGCTGCGGCCGCCCTTGCGGGACATCGTGCGCAACCTGACGGTCGCCGGCTTCGTGCTCGGGGTGTGGGCCTTCGCGGGCGACGGCGTCGTGAAGAACGTTGGGATGACGATCGACCAGCGGCGCGACCGAGAGCTCTACGAGTTCGTGGCCACGTTGCCGCTCGACGCGCGCATCGCGAGCCATCCGGCGGACGGTGACGGGATCCCGTACTACAGCGCGCGCGCCACGATGGGCACCTTCGAGACCCTGCAGCCGTGGTTCGTCGACTCCTGGCGCAGGCAGAAGGACCGCTGCCAGGAGACGTTGACGGCCCTGTACGCCACGGAGCGACAGGCCGTCCTGGACTACGCCGAGCGGCACGGCGTGTCCCACTTCCTCGTGAACCGCGGCCGGTACCGCGGTGACTTCGAGAAGCGCGCGGCCTCCTTCGAGCCGTTCACCACCTTCGCGCGCGAGCTCCTGCGGGATGTCCGTAGGAAGGACCTGGTGCTGGGCTCCGTGCCCGACGAGGCCGTGGCCTTCCGAAAGGGGAACTGGCAGGTCGTGGACGTGGCGCTGCTGCGCCGCCAGTGGCGCGATGAGCCAGCGGGAGGACGATGAGCTCCTCGGGGACGGCGCGCTGCCCCGGGGTCGGGACGTTGAGCGCTCTTCGAGAGCCCGCAGGAGGCCGCGGCTCCCTGAGCCGCGCTCAGAGCGCTCCGCACGGCCGTGTCCGCGCGGCCGTGTCCGCGCGGGTCAGCGCGGGTCAGCGCGGCTCCGGCAGGTCCGTGCTGGTGACGATCTCGTGGATCTCGAGCACGTTGGGCCCTCGGAACATCTCCTTGGGAGGGCGGTTGCTGTGCGCCTCCGCGAAGGCGGGGCTCTTGGTCCAGGCGACGAAGTCCTCGAAGGTGCGCCACCAGGTCTTGACCTCGTAGTAGCCCTCCTTGGTCGGATCCGCGCTCCAGGTGCCCGTCTGGTGGTCGAGCTTCATGGGGCGTGGTCGGTGCACCTCGTTGCGGATGAAGCCAGGGGAACGATCGATCAGGTGAGCCCGCTTGCGAAAGCGCTCCTCGAAGTCGATCTCGTGTCCAGCGGTGACGGGGATGCGATTCGTGACGACGACCATGGGCGCGAGGTTAGCACCTAGACGCGCTGCGGCGCCCGGCCGGGCTCGACGAGCCAGACCGGGCCTCCGCGGGCTCGAGGCCGCCCGGCCTACAGTGAGAACTTCGACGGCAGCAAGCCGCGGGTGACCAGCTGCGCGACGATCCGCGACGCGGCCTCCCCTGCGTCCGTCTCCCCGAGGGACAGGGAGACGTCCGGCTCCTGGGGCGCCTCGTAGCGTGGATCCGCGTGGGTCGGGTCGTAAGCGCCGCGCAGGTCCCTGCGCTTGCATGTGTCGAGGGGTGTAGCCACGTGCACCTCGACGAACCGCTCGGGACCCACCGCGTCCCGCAGGGCGGCCCGATCGGCGCGCAGCGGAGACGCGTAGGCGAACACCGCCAGGAGCCCGGCCTCGGTGGCCCGCCGCGCGAGCTCGGGGGTCTGCACGGGGCTCGAGCCATCCGGGTGGATGCCGCGGGACAGGCCGTCGTCCGGATCCACCACGATGGCGACCTGGCCGCGGTCGAACAGCTGGCGCTCGAGCTCGTAGGCGATCTCGCTCTTGCCGGAGCCAGGCAGCCCGGTGAGCCACACGACGGCGCCCTTCTGGGCGAGGCGCTCGGCCCGCTCCTCGGGCGTGATACGGCTCTTGGGGAGGGCCTTGGCGGCGCGCAGGGCGTCGAGCTTGGAGGCGCTGAGCACCGCCGCGGGGCCGTCGATCATCCCGGCGGCCACCGTGTTGTTCGACAAGGGGTCGACGAGGACGAACGCCCCCGTGGCGCGGTTGTCCTGGTAGGGATCGAAGAACAGGCTGCGGTGGCAGGCGATGGTCACCTCGCCGATGTCGTTCAGCTCCAGGCGATTCGCGGGCTTCTCCTCGAGGGTGTTCAGATCGACGAGGAAGTGCACGGTCTCGATCTCGGCCCGCGCGAACTGGGTGGTGTGCTTGAGGTAATAGCTCTGGTGACGATCCAGGGCCTTCTCGCTCATCCACACGACCTTCGCCTTGAAGCGCTGGGTCACCTCGGGGAAGTTGTTCGGGTGCACCAGCATGTCGCCGCGGCTGATGTCGATCTCGTCGGCGAGCCGCAGGGTGACGGCCATCGGCGCGTAGGCTTCCTCCAGCTCACCGTCGAAGGTGTCGATGGAGACGACCTGGGTCGACTTCCCCGAGGGGAGGGACACGATGGTGTCGCCCTTCCGCACCTTGCCCGAGGCGATGGTCCCAGCGAAGCCCCGGTAGTTCAGGTGCGGCCGCAGCACGTACTGAACGGGGAAGCGAAGATCGTCTTGGTTCAGGCTCGCTGTGACCGGGACGTCCTCGAGGTACTCGAGCAGCGTGCCGCAGCCGTCCTCTGGCTGGAACCAGGGGAGGTTGGTGCTGTGGGAGACGACGTTGTCACCGAGCTTGGCGCTGATCGGGATGAACTTGACGTCGCTGAAGCCGAGCTGGCCGACGAACGCGCTGAACTCCGCGTGGATGGCCTCGAAGACGTCCTGCGACCAGCCCTCGAGATCCATCTTGTTCACGCACACGACGAGGTGCGGGATCCCCAACAGGGAGGCGAGGTACGCGTGGCGACGCGACTGCTGCAAGACGCCGAGCCGGGCGTCGATCAGGATGATCGCCACGTTGGCCGTGGACGCGCCCGTGGCCATGTTGCGCGTGTACTGCACGTGCCCCGGCGTATCCGCGATGATGAACTTCCGCTTCGTCGTGGAGAAGTAGCGGTACGCGACGTCGATGGTGATGCCCTGTTCGCGCTCCGCCTTCAGGCCATCTGTGAACAGGGAGAAGTCCACCTCTCCCCCGTCTTGCTTGGTCGCCTTCTTCGCGGCGGCCAGCTGGTCCTCATAGATCCCGTGGGTGTCGTGGAGCAGCCGCCCGATCAAGGTCGACTTGCCGTCATCCACCGAGCCGACGGTGACGAAGCGACACAGCTCCTTCTGCTGGTGCTGCTCGAGGTAAGCGAGGATGTTCTCGGGAGTGATGGTTTCTTGTTGGCTCATCAGAAGTATCCCTCCCGCTTCTTCTCTTCCATGCTGCCCTCGGAGTCGTGATCGATCAGGCGCCCCTGCCGCTCGGAGTGCTTGGTGAGCAGCATCTCCCGGATGATGTCGGGCAGAGTGGTCGCCGTCGACGCGATGGCGCCGGTCAGCGGGTAGCAGCCGAGGGTGCGGAACCGCACGCTCTCGAGGCGCGGCTCCTCCCCCGGACGCAGCGGGAGTCGGTCGTCGTCGACCATGATGAGGGTGCCGTCACGCTCCACCACGGGGCGCTCCGCCGCGTAGTAGAGGGGCACGATCTCGATGTTCTCGAGGTAGATGTAGAGCCAGATGTCGAGCTCGGTCCAGTTCGACAGAGGAAACGCGCGGATGCTCTCACCCTTCGTGAGACGCCCGTTGTAGAGGTTCCACAGCTCCGGACGTTGATTCTTAGGGTCCCACTTACCGTAGCGATCGCGGAACGAGTAGATGCGCTCCTTCGCGCGGGAGCGCTCTTCGTCCCGGCGCGCGCCCCCGAAGGCCGCGTCGTAGCCGCCCTTGCTGAGGGCCTGCAGCAACGCCTGGGTCTTCATGACGTCCGTGTAGATGGCGCTGCCATGCTCGAAGGGGTTGACGTTGTTCGCCTTGCCCTCGGGGTTGGTGTGCACCAGCAGCTCGAGGCCGTGCTTCTTCGTGAAGGCGTCACGGAACTCGATCATCGCCCGGAACTTCCAGGTCGTGTCGATGTGCAGGAGGGGGAACGGGAGCTTGCCCGGATGGAAGGCCTTGCGGGCCAAGTGCACCATCACGGCCGAGTCCTTGCCGATGCTGTAGAGCATCACCGGGTTGTCGAACTCGGCGGCGACCTCACGCATGATGTGGATGCTCTCCGCCTCGAGCTGGCGGAGGTGGGAGAGCGTCTGAGGGCTGACGAGCGGACGAATGTCGGACATGGGCTCGTGGGGACGCGTGAGCTCTCTTTGATTCGGAGACCCGTGATGCATAGGAGGATCCTTGGGTGTTGCCGAGGGCAGGGGGCCGAGAGGGGCTGTCCGCGACTGGCTCTCGAGGACCGGATGTCGAAGACTGGTCGTCGACGACGGGAGAGGGCCGAGCAGGGACGCTGCCGAGGGCGAGGTCCGGTGATCGTCCGAGCCTGCCCCCCGATCACCGCAGGAGCGGCGACGGGAGCCATTTATCACTTTTTCAATCGGAATAAGAGAGAATTTGTAACCCGGCGAAATCGCTGAGCATTCTCCCTTTGGGGCGGGTGTTCGGGGAGGCCACGGGCGGTTGGCCGCGGCGGTTGGCCGCTAGGCGGGCGGGCGACGGGGAGGCCCTGGCTCAGCGGGGATCGGAGACCTCCCGAGGAGGTCAAATCAATGAGGGGGCGCGGAGCCCTCTGAATAGCGTCCCGCATCGAGAGCCCCACGCCCCGCCAGCGCCACCCGATCCAGGCTGATTCCGGCTGCTCCGCGCGTCCGCTGGCAAGCGCCGACGCCCATGTACAATGCGCGGACCCATGCCCTTCGAGGACCTCGTCCAGGACCCCTCTGCAGTTCAGACGTTCGTCCTAGGCGTCGTCGTCGCGGGCGCGGCGTGGCTCGTCTCGCGGATCACCCTGCCCCGAGAGCAGCGCCGGCTGGCTCGCTTGGGTCTGCTCCTGCTCCTGCTCTATGTAGTGTGTCGGGCTGTCACCACCGCGCTCCCCGAGACCCACGCGTTGGCGAAGACGCTGCGGCTGAGCGCCCTCTTCTTCCTGTTGGCGTCCATCGGTCGGAGCGCGTTCTTGATCGTGGTCCACGGCCTCGTGACACGTCGCCTGGGCTATCGCGTGCCGCGCATCCTCGAGGACATCACGCAGGCGGGCGTCTTCATCGGGGTGGCCCTGATCGCGCTGCGAGAGGCCGGGGTCGAGCCCACCTCGCTGCTCGCGACGTCCGCGCTCCTGACGGCTGTGATTGGTCTCTCTCTCCAGGAGACCTTGGGTAACCTCTTCGCCGGCCTCGCCATCCAGGGTGAGCGCCCGTTCGAGCTGAACGACTGGATCCAGTTCGACGAGCAGAGCCGGCGGGTGGGGCGCGTGGTCGAGATCAACTGGCGCGCCACGAAGCTCGAGACCTCGGATCGCGTCATCCTCACGGTGCCGAACGGCGTGCTTGCGCGAGCTCCGATCATGAACTTCTCGCGGCCGACGGCGCTGGTCCGCCGCTCCGTCTACGTGGACGCGCCCTTCGACGCGCCGCCAGGCGAGGTGCTGGAGCTGCTCGAAGGGTGCGCGGCCAAGGTAGACGGCGTGCTGGAGTTTCCAGCGCCGAATGCCCTGGTGCAGGAGTTCACGGAGCGGGGCGTGCGCTACTGGTTACGCTACCACATCGAGCACTATGAGCGGCGCGAGGAGATCGCGGGCGCGGTGTATCGGAACTGTTGGTATGCGCTGAGCCGCGCCGGCTACGAGCTCCCCGCCGTGCGCCGCCGGGTCCAGATCGAGCGCCCCGAGCGCAGCAGCGCGAGCAAGGATCTGGCGCGGCGCGTGGAGCTCCTCGAGCAGGTGGATCTCTTGACGCCGCTGAGCGCCGCTGCCCGTCAACGCCTGGCGGAGCTGTCGCGCATCGAGCGGTTCGGTCGGGGAGAGCTGGTCGTGCGTCAGGGAGACGAGGGCACGGACTGGTTCATCGTCGTCTCGGGGGAGGGGGCCGTCGAGGTCGAGCGCGGAGCGGTGACTCACGCCGTGGCGCGCCTGGGCCGCGCGGAGTTCTTCGGGGAGATGGGCCTCATGACCGGTGAGCTGCGCTCCGCCACGGTCCGCGCGGCGAGCGAGTGTGAGCTCCTCGTGGTGAAGCGAGCGGCATTTCAGGCGGCGCTCGGGGACGAGCCGGAGGTCTTGGCGCAGATCAGCGAGGTGCTCGTCGCGCGCCGCGCTGCCCTGGGCGCCCAGGAGCTCGCGGAGAGCGCGACGCGATCGCGAGATACGGCGCCCGTGCTGCTCGCCCGCATCCGGCGGTTCTTCGCAGCGCAGGAGTGACGAGCAGCGCCGCGGTGCGCGCTACGGCTTGGCCGCGGTGGGTCAGCGGCGCAGACCGGAGGCCCGCACGGTGGCCTCCAGGTCCCGGAACCTCTGGGCCAAGGCCCGCACGAGGGCGCCCGTCCAGCCGTCGATGCCGAGCCCGTCCTGCATGGTGCGCTTGTCGAGGACGAGGGCCGTGACGCGATCGACGGCCTCCACGCTGGCGGCCCGGGGCTCCTCGAGGAGCAGGGCCATCTCGCCGAAGACGTCTCCGGCGCCCATCAGCGCGAGGGTCTCCTGCTCCCCGCTGCCGGCAGCGCCCCCTTGCACCGTGCGGAAGGCGCGGCAGCGGCCGCTGATGATCATGAAGGCCGTGTCACCGAGATCTCCCTCTCGGACGATCAGGGTCCCCGGTTCGAAGAGCTGCCGGGGCAGGTGCAGGCCGCCGCGGACGAAGCTCCGCACGTCCGCCTGCAGCTCGAGCACACTCTGGTAGCGGTCCTCGGGGCGGGGCGCCACCGCGCGGTCGATGATGCGCTCGAGGCGGCTCGAGATCCCGAGGTTGCGGGCCGCCTCGGCGATCGGGATGACCTGGTTCTCGACCGCTCTCTTCAGGCACAGCTCCACGTCGTGGCTCGTGCCGTAGGGGTGCCGCCCGGACACGATCTCGTAGAGGACGGCGCCCAACCCGAACACGTCGCTGCGCTCGTCCATCTCCGCGGGGTTGCCCCGCGCCTGCTCGGGCGCCATGTAGCTCGCCGTGCCGACGGGCCCGGGGGCATTCATTTGCGACATCGCCCCCGAGGCGGGCTGCGTCTTGGTGAGGCGCGCCAAGCCCCAGTCCATCAAATAGACCTGCCCGAAGCCGGCGACCATGATGTTCTCCGGCTTGATGTCCCGGTGGATCACGCCGCGGTGATGGGCGTAGGCGAGGGCGTCGCACACCTTGAGGAAGGTCTCGAGCCCTCCCTCGAGGCGCTCGGAGGAGCCCGGCGGGCGCGACGGGTGGCGCAGCCAGCGATCGAGGTTCATGCCGCGCACCAGCTTCATCGTGAAGTACGGCACGCCGTTGTCGCCGATGGCGAGTTCGTGCACGGGGACGATGTTCGGGTGCTCGAGTTGCCCGGTGATCTGCGCTTCGGCGATGAACCCGTCTCTGTAGAAGGGCTCTCTGGCCATCTCCTTGTCGAGCCGCTTGAGGGCGACGTGCCGGAGCAGGTTGCGATCCGTGGCGGGGTGGATCCGCCCCATGCCACCGCGCCCGAGCTCCTTGAAGATGCGCAGGTGATCTGGGGTCGGGATGCCCTCGGCGTGAGCCTCCGCGGGAGTGACGTCGTTGTCACCACCGGCGGGGATCGACTCGATTACGTATACAGGCTGCGGCGGAGAAACGCGTTCCTTGGACATGGCTTCATGGTTGCGGCTGCGCTGGTCGAGGCCGCGGCTCGCTGGGGGACTCGAGCAGGTTACCATCCATGGTCCGCGAGCGCGCTGGCGCTGCTCGCGCCGACGTCATCGAGCGGGAGGAGAAACCAGGGTGACGAGCTGCATCAGGGGTCGGGGGCTGCGACCCGCATCTGTTCAATCCGCGCCCGCGCTAGGGCGAGGGGATCTCGTTGAGCCAGGGCACCGAGCGGGACGTGCCGTGGCAGAGCCGCACGCACCCGCCGCAAGTAGTCGTGCCTCGGGATCTCGAAGGCCCCCATCGACTCGAGGTGGTCGGTCACGAACTGCACGTCGAAGACCTCGATCCCCCGCGAGAACACCGTCAGCACCGCGGTGCACAGGGCGACCTTGGACGCGTTCGTGCGTCGATGGAACATGCTCTCCGCCGCGAACAGTCCGCCTCGCTGCACCCCGTACAGGCCGCCCACGAGCTCTTCGCCGTCCCACACCTCGAAGCTGTGGGCGTAGCCCAGACGGTGCAGCTCCGTATACGCCTGGATGACCTCCGTGTGGATCCAGGTACCATCCGCGCGCTCGCGGCTGCACTCGACCATCACCGCGGGGAACGCGCGGTTGCAGGTGACGCGCCACGGGGTCCTCCGGAAGAAGCGCCGGAAGCTGCGGGACACGTGGAGCCGGTCCGCTATCATCACGGCGCGGGGGTCCGGGCTCCACCAGAGGGGGATCTCTCCATCATACCACGGAAAGATGCCGAGCTCGTAGGCGAGCAGCAGCCGTTGGGGCCGCAGATCGCCGCCTACCGCGACGAGGCCATCCCCATCGGCGGCCAACGGATCCGGGAAGATCGGCGGATCGCCCGGACGGATCAAGAGCGGACGGAGCGAAACCATGGAAAGCTTGGGTGCGCATGATCCCTGCGCGCACCAAGGGGCTTTTTACCACGGGCTTGGCCTCCGTGCCCACGCTGCCCTACAGCCTCTGGGATCACCGTGTCACCCACAGCGCTGGCGACACCATCGCTTCTCACAGCACCATCCACGCCAGGTTCTCCGCCGGGCTGTCCGCCGGGCTGTCCGCCGGGCTGTCCGCCGGGCTGGCCGCTGGGATCCCGGCACACTCGCTCTCGAAGGGATTTCGTGACCTCCTTCCTCCATCTCGTCCTCTACGTCTACTCCATCGTCGTCTTCGTGGCGGTCATCCTGTCGTGGTTCCACTTGGATCCGCGCCATCCGATCGTGCGCTTTACGGCCGCGCTGACGGAGCCCGTGCTCCGGCCGATCCGTAAGGTGCTCCCGCCGATCGCCGGCCTCGATCTGTCGCCGCTGCTCTTGCTGTTGGGCCTACAGCTCCTGCGCCGGCTCCTGTGAACCGGATCGCGGCTCGGCGGGCCGCGAGGCGGACAGAAAGAGGACCCAGCGACGCGGCGCGATCTGGAGCAAGACGCTGCTCTCGGGCGAGAGCGCCGGAACGGAGTCGTACCAGGGCTGCGCACGCCAGCTGTCCGTGTCCTGGATGTGCTCGGGGACGATGAGGTCGAGCTCCGTGTAGCTCCCGCCGGTGAGCTCCTGCAGGCGAGGGCCGTAGCTCCAGCGCTCACGTCCTGGGCGGGGCGCGAGGTCGTTGTGGAGCGCCCCGCCGTACGCGAGCACCATGTGGCGCGCTCGTTCGGGAGGGCGGCGCGCGAGGAGGCGCTCCACCTCCTGGACGGTCAGGTGCGCGATCGTCTCCATGATCACGAGCACGCCTTCCTCCCCTGCCGCGGCGATGGCGTCGAGGTCGTCGCAGGTCGCGCGGAGGATGTACGGCGTGACGCCGAGCCGCTTCGCCTCGTGACCCAGCTGGAGGAACTGGTTCTGGTTGGTGGACGCCTGCCCCTCGGTGATTTCGCGCTCCTCCTGGGCGACCCGCTCGCGCGTCTCCCGGCGACAGTCGGAGGGCGGCGCGAGGAGCTCCACCACGAGCGCCTCACTGCGCTCGGCGATCGCGGGGAGGAGCTCGCTCGTGAAGCGGGCGGTGGCCGAAGCGATGTGCTCGCTCTGGGCGCGCGCGTGGGACTCGCCGACGCCGAGGGCTTCGGGGGCGTCCAGCTCTAGCACGTGGAGGAGCGCCGCCGCAGCCGTGGGGAAGCGCAGGCACGTGAACGGATCGCAGGGCTCGACGACCGGCGGGACTACCGGAGGGGCCAGCGCGTCGTGCGGCGCAGGGCCAGCCTTCGACGCGGCGCCGTCCGACGT
>JAEWOQ010000265.1 GCA_023460875.1 Pseudomonadota bacterium | reverse complement strand
AGTGTGTGCTCGGCTCCGGACGGGACCTGGTGATGCGGTCCCGTAGTGGCGACCTCGACCTCGTGCCCTGGCTCGTCGGCAGCGAGGGCACCCTCGGCATCATCACGAAGGTGGGGCTGCGCCTGTTCCCGGCGCCCGCGGAGCGCGCGATGGTGGCCTTCAGCTTTCCGACCTTCGAGGACGGGCAAGAGGCCCTACGGGTGATCTACCAGGGAGGACTGCGGCCGGCCGTCGCGCGCCTCTACGACGCGGTGGACTCTGTGCTGCATGCCTCCTCCAAGGGAGGTGAGGACTTGCCGGCCGAGCCAGAGCCGCGAGGTGGTTCATGGCTGCCGTCCCTGGACGCGCTGGAGGCCCTGGCTCTGCGGGGCGTGCTCAAGGCGCCTGGGCAGCTCGCCCGCTTGGTCTCGCTGCTGGAGCGGCAGGGGCGGGCGCGTTCGCGCCTGTTGCTCTCCTTCGAGAACGTCACGGATCCCGTGGGACAAGCGCAGCTGGCGGCGCGTTGGTGTGAGGAGCTCGGCGGTGAGGCGCTGGGTGAGGGGCCCGTGCGCAGCTGGTTCGCGCACCGCTATGACGTGAGCTTCCGGCAGTCGAAGGTTTTTCGAGCGGGGGCGTTCAGCGACACCATGGAGGTCGCGGCGCCTTGGTCGAGGCTCGCGGACGTCTACCGCGGCGTGCGCGCCGCCATCGGAGATCGCGTCTTGCTGATGGCTCACGTGAGCCACTGCTATCCCGACGGAGCGGCGGTGTACTTCACCTTCGTGGGGCACGGGAGATCCCCAGAGCGTGCGCTGCTCCATTACGACTCCGTCTGGGCGGACGCCCTCGCCGCCGCAGTGTCCGCGGGTGCCTGCGTGAGCCACCACCACGGGGTCGGGCGCAGCAAGGCGGGGGCGCTCGCGGCGCAGGGCAGCGGAGCCGTGCGGGATCTGCTGGGGCGAGCGTGGGATCCGCAGGGTGTGCTCAACCCAGGTACGCTCGGCTTCCGCGGCGAGACAGCGCCCTCCACAGCGCCCTCCACGGCGCCCTCCGGAACGCGCGAGCCTCTCCGACGGGGCGGAGCGGCGGGGCACGAGCGCCCCCTGATCCAGGTAGATCGCGTCTCTCAGCTGGTGGACGTGGACGCCAGCTTGACCCTGGACGAGCTGGAGAACCTGCTCTTCAAGCAGGGGCTCACCTTGGGGGCGGAGGGGAGCGGGGAGCTGCGTCTTCGAGATTGGGTGGCCGCTGGTCTGCCTGGACTCCCAAGCCGCTGGGACGATCCCGTAGCTCGCCCGATCGCAGGTTTCGTCGGGTCACTGGTCTCAGGGGCGCGCTGCGAGCTGGCAGCGGCGCCCCGGCGCGCGGAGGGACCGGACGCCACCGCGTGCTTCGCCGGAACGGGCGGAGCGCTGGGGCACCTGGAGCGCGTCGTGCTCGCCGTGGGGAGGCCAGGAGTGCACGTCGATCCCACTCCGGGGGTGCGCCCGGTGGCGACGGCGCCGAGCCCTGACGAGCGGGCTGCCTTCGAGGAGGTGCGGCGAGCCTCTGCGTCGCGGCGGGGCTGAGGTCCCGAGCGTCGGGTTCAGGCGAACGCTGCCACGGGATCGGCGCAGAGCTGCTGCAGCGCGTTCTCTACGAGCCGTCGATCCGTGGGGTGCACCTCGCCGCGACCCGCGCGATGCAGGGCGTAGCGCAGGGCGGCGGCCTCCAGGGGGTCGAGGGTGGCGACGCGGGAGAGGTTCAGATCGTCCACGCGGTAGTGGAGCTGGACGCGCCCGTCGTCGAGCACGCGCTCCGTAACGATGCGCGCGCGTGGCTCCCCGCGCGCTCGTCCTCCCCGGGGGGGCAACGGATCGGTCAGCTGAACGACGATGCTGCGCACGCGCCGCGCGCGCCGCCGCACGTCCCGGGCCGCAGACGCCTCGAACAGGTCGAAGAAGCGGTTCCGAGAGTAGGTGCCCGGCGCCAGGATCAGCGCGCAGAGCAGCGCGTTTGGATCGGGGGATACCCTCACGACCTCCATTCTAGCCGTCTTTCTGGGTTCGTTCGAGCAGCGCGGCCTGGTGCCATGTGACGACCGCGTCGATGAGCTCTCCCAGGTCACCTTCGATCACCGCGTCGAGGCGGTACAAGGTGAGGCCGACGCGGTGATCCGTCAGGCGGTTCTGCGGGAAGTTGTAGGTGCGGATCTTCTCGGAGCGGTCGCCCGCCTTGACCATCGTGCGGCGCTCGTCGCGGATGGCGTCCGCCTGCTTCCGCTGCTCGATCTCGAGCAGCCGGCTGCGCAGGATCTTCAAAGCGCGCGCCTTGTTCTTGAGCTGACTCCGCTCGTCCTGGCACTTGACGATGAGCCCGGTCGGCAAGTGAGTGACCTGCACCGCGCTGTTGGTGGTGTTCACTCCCTGACCTCCGGGCCCGCCGGACGCGGCGATGTCGAAGCGGAGCTCCTTGTCGTCGAGCTCGACGTCGACGTCGTCGGCCTCTGGGAGGATCGCCACCGTCGCCGTCGACGTGTGCACGCGACCTTGGGTCTCCGTGGCGGGGACCCGCTGCACCCGGTGGACGCCGCTCTCGAACTTCAGCTTCGAGTACACGCTGGTGCCGGTGACGAGGGCGATGATCTCCTTGTAGCCGCCCGCAGCTGCGTCGCTCCGGCTGAGGACCTCCACGCGCCAGCCCACGTCTTCTGCGTAACGGGCGTACATTCGGAAGAGGTCGGCGGCGAACAGCGCCGCTTCTTCTCCGCCCGTCCCCGCGCGGATCTCGATCACCGTGTTGCGCTCGTCGTTGGGGTCGCGGGGCAAGAGCAGGATGTGGATGGTGCGCTCGAGCTCCTCGTGCTCCGCCTCCAGGCCGGGGAGCTCCTCGCGCACGAGGGGCCCTAGCTCCGGATCGCTCAGCGCGTCGCGGTCCTCGGCGATGCGGCGCGCCAAAGATTTCCAACGCCGGAAGGCGTCCACCACGGGCTCGAGCCGAGCGCGTTCGCGGTTGAGCTCGTTCATGCGGCGGGGATCCGTGAGTACGTCCTGGTCGCACAGCAGCTGGTCGAGCTCGTCCATGCGGCGGGTGAACGACTCGAGTTTGTCGACGGGGATCATGAGGGAGGTAGGCGAGGGAGCGAGAGACGAGCGACGACCGGAGCTCCAGAGGTCGCGGGACGCGCGGTATGGCCCTCGCGAGAAGGCTCCGGGCTCGGCTGCGAGGGGGGCACAGCCTAGCGCATCCTCGCGCCGGGCAAGCATCACGCCCCGTGCTTCGCGGCGGCGATGACTCGCTCGAAGCCCCCACGTCATCCTGCCGGAGAACACCGCCCACGAGGCTGCCTGACGGGCCCTGGCAGGCTTTTCCGGCTTGCCTGGGTCACCGGGCACGTCGATGATGGGGACGTGGCAGAGAGCACCACGGACGCGCGCGAGAAGGCAGGCAGGGTCGCGGGCTGGCTCGTGGACAAGGGCCGCCCCGACGAGGCGGTGCAGCTCCTGAGCGCCTGGGCAGCATCAGGGCCGAACGACGCCGTGGGGCAGGCGCTCCTGGCGGATGCCTTGCGCATCGATCCCAGCGCGCCCATCGCGCAGATGGCGTTCGAGCGTATGCAGGGCCTCGCCGGGGATCACGGAGAGCTGGAGGAGTACATCCGCCAGTTCGATCTCGAGCGCCTGAACAAGCTCGAGGCCGAGATGCGTCGGCCGAGCTTTCGGCGCGCCCAGATGGGCTTCAACAACAACATCAAATTCCGGGACACCGTCTTTCACGTCCAGACGGAGGACTCCGGCCTCGACGCTCCGCACGTCATCACGCACCTCTTCGCGGACGGCGGTCGGGTCATCAAGAGCCATAAACGGAGCTACGAGGAGCACGTGGATCGGCCGGACGTGGCCGAGTACGTCCGCTCGTTGATGAAGGCCCAGCACCTCGAGATGGTGATGAAGCTGCGCGATGGCAGCTTCGATCGCATCCTCGTGGGGGCCGAGGTCGGGGGCATCGAGACGCTCACTGAGCCGCCCAACGTCGACATCCTCAAGCTCAAGAAGAAGAAGGAAGCCGAGACGGCGGAGACGGCGCCAGCGCCCCCCGTCGCAGAGATCGGCGCGGACGCTGCGGCGCGCGCGCCCTTTCGGCTCCACGTGCTCCGGAGCCTCTCCGGGGGACCCGAGAGCTACTTGCCGGTGGGAGCCGACGCGATCATCGGGCGTCGTGGCGCCGTGTCCCTGGAGGGGGAGCGGTTCTGCCATCCCGAAGAGGCGATCCTCATGTGGCGCGACGAGCGCCTGTGGCTGGAGGATCTCGAGGGAGGCAACGGCGTCTTCCTGCGCATCCGCACGCCGGTGGAGCTGGAGTTTGGGGACGAGTTCGTCGTGGGCGACCAGCTCCTGCGGGTGGAGCACAACCCGGTGCCCGACGACGGCCCGGATCCGGACCCGACCTACTTCTACTCGTCGCCCAAGTGGCCGTCCTCGTTCCGCATCGTGCAGCTGTTCGAAGGAGGCGCCTTGGGCGCCTGTGTGGTCGCGCGGGGCAACACCCTACAGGTGGGCGCGGCCGTGGGCGATCTCGTGTTCCCAGATGATCCGCTCGTCTCCGAGCAACATTGCCTGATCGAGGAGCAGGCGGGGACCGTCGTGCTGACGGATCTGGGCTCGCGCACGGGGGTCTTCGTGCGCGTCCGCGGGGAGCAGGCCCTCAGTCACGGGGACGAGCTGCTCGTGGGGAGGACGCGCCTGGTGGTGGACACGACCCCCGCATCGGCGGCCTGACAGCCGTGGGCAGGGCGTTCTTCAATGCCCTGCTCGAGGACACAAAAAGCAAACGACCGGAGGCGGCTTCGCCGCTCCCGGTCGTCCTTGCCACCGTGGGGAAATTACTCCGCGGCGGGCTCCTCGGCGGCCTCTTCCTCGGCCGCGGGCTCCTCGACAGCCTCTTCCTCGGCTGCGTAGTCGTCAGCGGCCTCTTCCTCGGCCGCGGGCTCCTCCAGGGTCTCCTCGGCGGCGGCGCCCTCGGGGGACTCCGCGGGCTCCTGCGAACCGCCACAGGCGACGGCGAGAGAGGCGAGGGAAACGAAAGAAATGGCGAGAATCGACTTACGAATGATCATTGTAAAAATCCTTCCCTAGGCGAATCCCCCGAAAGCGGGGAGCCGGAGCGTCAGGGCGAACGAACCGGCGCTGATGTGACGCTCGGGGGAGCGAAACCGGCTCAGCCTCCCGTGATTTTTTTCCGACGAAGCCGGGAGTTCCAGCGGGAGGAAAATTCGGCCTACGAGTGAGCCGAAATGGGAGGCTGGGGCGTCCTACGTAAGCGCCTGTCGCTTCCCTGCCTCTAGGGTTTTCCAGGCGGCGCCGAGCTACAGTGACCGCCCGAGTCCTTCCGATGTTTCGCTCCTCTTCTCCCCGGCCCGCGCTGCGCGTGGTGGAGCCCGCGCCTGCGGACGAGCCGATCATGGAGGAGCTCACGGACGGGATCACTGCCCCGGCCGCCGCGGCGCAGAGGTCAGCGAGGTCGGAGGCCGTCGGGTTCGAGGAACAGGGCCGGGCCGTCGACCCTCTCGCGCGCTCGGGAGGGCGGCTGCGTCCGGGGCAGCCGACTGGCCTCGACGAGCTCGGAGACGCTCAGCTAGTCGCCCTATCACGAGCGGGGGATCGAGGCGCCTTCGAGGTCCTGTACCGACGCCACGCGGCGTTCGCCCTCAACTTGGCGGTGCGTATCCAGGGTGGCGTGGGGGATGTGGAGGACATCGTTCATGATGCTTTCCTGAGAGCCCACGATCGCCTCGACGAGCTCCGGGAGGCAGGCGCGTTCCGGGGGTGGCTCGGATCCATCGTCGTTCGCCTCGTGCGCTCACGCCTGCGGCGCGGGCGATTCTTGGGCACCTTGGGCTTCGGAGCCCAGGACGCCATCGATCTCGACGCCCTCGCCTCGGACACGGCAGGCCCGGAGACTCGGGCGCTGCTCGCGCAGATATACGGTGTGTTGCGGCGCCTCCCTGTCGATCAACGCATCGCTTGGACGCTGCGTTACGTGGAGCGGCACACGTTGCCCGACGTGGCGCAGATGGTCGACTGCTCCTTGGCGACCGTGAAGCGCAGAATCGGAGCCGCGCAGGCCGCGCTCGACGCAGCTTTGGCCGAGAACGGGGGCGCGGGTGGCTGAGGAACCCAAGCGCCCCGACAGCGCTGCGAGCGTGGGAGCATCGGCGAGCGGGACGACTCCCTCGCCTGGACGTGCCTTGCAGGAGCGTTTGGACGAGCTGGCGTTGCGGCAGCTCGAGATGCACGACGTGGAGCTCCTCGGAGCACCACGTCGGGAGCTCCCGGTGGTCGAAGGTGCGTGGCGAGAACAGGGGGATGCTGCGCGCGTCGAGCGGATCTGGGGGCACCTCGAGGGGAGCTTGCGTGCAGGGCAGCGGCGCCAGCGCCGCCAGCCCGCGATCGCTCTCTGCGCCGCTGCGGCCGTGTTCGGCTTCGGTGTGCTCGTGGGGCGTGGCACCTTGGAGCCTGAAGCCCCCGCGGTCGAGATAGCGGCGCCGGAGCTGTTGGCGCCGGAGCCTTCGGTGGTGGAGGAACCACATCTCTCTCCCGAGAACCGCGAACGACCGAGCGCGGCGCCAGCCGCCGGACCACGATGGCCTGGACCGCGACGTCAGGCGGTGACGCGGAGGAGCGCTCCCAACACAACCGTGCAGCCGGAGCGTGAGGAGACCCCCGCGGAGGCGGAGTTTGTCCCTGCGCGTCCTGCTCCTGAGGTGCAGGTGCCTCGTTGGTTGGTGCTGGTGGAGCGGGGTGAGTACGCGGCGGCGTTCCAGGCCGTGGACGAAGCAGGTGGTTTCGACGCGGTCGTCGCGAAGGCGAGCGCCGAAGAGCTCATGACTCTGGCGGACGTCGCCCGCGCCGCTGGTCAGCAGGGGCGAGCCATTCAGGTGTTGCGGCGGGTGATCCAGCTGTATCCGGATGACCCGAACGCGCCCGTAGCCGCCATGATGCTCGGAAATTTGCTCTACCGAGCCGGTGACGCGGTGGGGGCAGCGGAGGCTTACGCGCTCAATCGGAGCTTGTCTCCTCAGGGAGACTTCGCTGAAGATGCGCTGGCCCGGGAATTCGAGGTCGCATTGGAAGCGGCTGACGTCGAGCGCGCGCGGGCCTTGGCGACGCAGTATGAGAGAGAGTTCCCTCAGGGGCGCCGGCTCGGCGACATCCAGGAGCAGCTCGGCCGCGCACAGCGGGAGCGCGATGAGCTCGCGCGGGAGGGGCAGGTCTGGGAGGCTCGTGTGCGTGACGGGTACTCCCCGGGAGCTCCTGCGCGGGACGTCGAGGACGCCCCCTCCGAGGGCGACGGCGAACTGGAAGCCTCCGACTGAGCCGCGCCCGGGCGGGCGGCGCGGGAACGAACCGAGGCGAGGCGGCGCCCAGCGCTGGACGAGATGCGCGACGGCCCTCGGCCGTGTGTTCGTCGGCGCCGTGTTCGTCGGCGCCGCGTTCTTCGGGCACCTCGACGCTGCACACGCAGCGTCTCGAGTGTTCGTGGAGATCGGTGAGACGGGTGAGCAGCTCAACCCCGCGGTGGTCCGGCGCCTCGTCGCCTTGGAGCTGAGTGAAATCAACGTCCCCGACGATCCACGGTTCGAAGGGGACGCGGAGCGCGAGGTCACGCTGCACTGCAGGGTGCTCCCGGAAGACGGGGCGCTCCGCGTAGAGATCTGGGCCCTGGGGCAGTCCGCGGGGGCGCGCCGGGTGAGCTTGCAAGGGACGCCGGCGTTGGTGGCTCGGCGTGTGGCGCTCGCTGCCGCGGAGCTCACTCGGCGCCTGGCCGACGTACGACACGCGGAGGCACGCCGGCTCGAACGGGAAGCGAAGGAGGCGGAGCTGCTCGCGCGGCGACGGGCCGAGAGGGAGCGTCGTCGACGGCTGGCGCTGAGCACCCGCGTTCGCGGGCTCGCCTTCGCCGAGGGCGCCTACTGGGCCGGCCCCAGCGTGGGTGCTCAGCTGAACGGGGACCACCCGCTGCGGCTAGAGCTCTCGGTGGGCTGGATGGCGGGTCAGCTCACGAAGTTGGACGGCGCGCCGACGTGGAGCGCCTTCGAGCTCAGTGTGGAGCCAGCCTGGGTGGTGCCGCTCACGCCGTCCCTGGACCTCGCCGTCGGGATGCCGCTCGCCGCGGCGGTGGTCGACACGCAGGGGGACGTCACGGTGGACCGCATCTCGGGGCAGCGGGACACCTGGACGGCCCGCGGGGGCCTGGGTGCCCATATCCAACCGCGCCTCTCTCGTCATCTGCGCCTCGACGCCCGCCTCGCTGGGGGGTGGGCTCTGCGCAGCGTACCGTTGGATCAATCCGGAGGCGGCGTCGCTCCTCGCACTGAACGCCTCGGCGGTCCTTGGTTCGAGGTCTCCCTCGGGGTGTTGCTCGACTGAGCGCAGCTACGGGCTCGACTGAGCGCGGCCAGGGGCGGTGTGCTTAACGGAGCTCCGCCCAGGTCCGTGCACAGGGCATGGAACAGCGGGAGTTCGAGGGCAAGGTCGCGCTCGTCACGGGCGCCGGTTCGGGGTTGGGAGAGGCGACGGCGTGCTTGCTCGCCCGCCTCGGCGGGCAGGTTGGATTGCTCGGTCGGACGGAGGCCGAGCTCGAGCAGACGCGCGACAGGATCGCGCGGCTCGGCGGGCGCTCCCATGTGCTCTTGGCAGACATCTCGGACGCTGAGGTGACGCGGGAAGCTATCGACCGATTCGCGTCCCAGGTGGGCGCGATCCACGTGTTGTTCGCGAACGCCGGGGTGAACGGCGTGTGGGCGCCTCTGGAGGAGCTGAGCGTGGCTGAGTGGCAGCGCACGATCGCCATCAATCTGAGCGGGACCTTCTACACGATCAAGTCCTGTGTGCCTCACATGCGCGCTGGCGGGGGCTCGATCGTGGTCTGCTCGTCCGTGAACGGGACGCGCATGTTCAGCAACACGGGGGCCTCTGCCTACGCCGTATCGAAGGCGGGGCAGGTCGCCCTCACGAAGATGCTCGCGATCGAGCTGGCTAGGCACGGCGTGCGCATCAACGTCATTTGCCCTGGCGCGTTCGAGACGGAGATCGACGACAACACCCAGCAGCGAAACCTGGAGAGCGCGCGGCCTCCCGTCGAGTACCCCGAGGGAGCGATCCCGCTGACGCACGGTGAGCCCGGCAGGGCGGGCCAGGTCGCCCAGCTGGTCGCGTTCCTGTCGAGCTCATGGGCCAGCCACATCACCGGGACGGAGGTTTGGATCGACGGCGGCCAGTCGCTGTTGCAGGGCTGAGCAGCAGGGAGGGCAGGGACCATCGCCGGTATCTTAACGGACCAGGACGCCCGCCGAGCGCCCTGCCGGCGCGGATGACGGCCGCGCGCCTGCGATCGTCGCAGACGGCCGGTCCGCACGAACTTCGAGGGGGCCGCCTCAGGGAGCGACGAGGAGGCGCTGCGGACGGCAGGTCGGCCCAAGGAGGGCGCGGGATCGAGGGAGCGTTTGTCATCCGTGAGCGGGTGGCCGCAAGTTGTTGGCGCTTGGTGCGTAGTGGGGGATTGAGTCGCGCCCGTGAGGGCGCCCGATGCATTCACTCAGAAGAGGAGATGGTTCCCATGAACGAATCGAGTCGAGGGCGCAGCGCACGGAAGGGCGCAATAGGCGGTCGCCCCGAGAGGGCCCGGGGGCGCCCAGCGAGCGCCGAGGTGGAGCGCGGCACGTTCTCCGCTGCGGTGGCGCGTTCGCTCTTCAGGCAAAGCTTGCCCGTGTCCGTCGCCGCCGCGGTGCTGGCGCTGCCCTCAGCGGCGGCGGCGCAGGACGTCGAGGAGCGCCAAGAGTACCGGAGCACGGAGACCGAGGTCGACACGGGCTCCGGGGTGAGCGCCGGGACCACCACCGAGGCCACCACGTACCGGGAGGAGCGGCGGGAGCGCGACGAGTCCCGACGCTTCGGCGACATGGGGCACGTGGTGATCAGCGCCGAGCGCATGTTCGGGGTCGGGTTCACCTGGGACAGCGTGGACGTCGGCGCTGACGACAACGCGACCCTGTCGACGTTCAACCTGTCCGTCCTGTCAAACCCCCTCGGGACCACCACCAACACGTACAGCTTCCCGCGGATGGGCTTCGACTTCTTCATCGCCGAGAACCTGAGCATCGGCGCCGCCCTCGGGTTCGCGTACACGTCCTTCGATGAGGACGACGAGCTCCAAGGCTTCGCGCTCGGTGACAGCATCACCACGTTCCTCGCGGCGCCGCGCGTCGGCTACGCCTTCATGTTCGCCGACGGCATCGGCATCTGGCCGCGCGTGGGCGTCACTTGGCTCTGGGCCAGCACCTCGGGGAACGGAGCCGATCTGACGGCGAACCGCTTCGCGCTGACCTTCGAGGCTCCCTTCGTGATCTCGCCGACCGACAACGTCGCCTTCTTGATCGGTCCCAAGTTCGACCTGGGGCTCTCGGGGAGCAACACGATCGAGGCGGGCGGGGCCGAGACGGAGACGGACATCAAGGCGACGGAGCTGGGGATTCAGGTCGGGTTGCTCACGTACTTCTGAGGAGCGCTGGCCCTGCGGAGCTCGTCCGCGCGCCCCTGGCCGCACTCGGCGGAGCAGTGGGGCGAGCTCCGCCGAGCGTTCGGGGGCTCGTCGCCCGAGGGGCACGCCGGAGCGGCGCCACGCTGACTCAACGGAGCACGAGCACGATGATCTGGACCGTGTAGGCCAGCGCGATCGCGATCAACATCGCGTTGACCAGCCCATCGAGCCAGCGACCGATGGCCGCGAGCTGAGGTCGGAACAGCAGCTTGCCGAGGAGGAGGGCGAGGAACGCGAAGGCGAGGGCGCGGTTGATGGGGGCGACCTTATCATGAACGTCGAGCGCGGCGGAGAACGCCCATGAGCCTGGCGCCGTGACGCCGCCGCGTTTCGAGGGGTGAGATCGAGGTGACGACCGCGAGCTGCCGCGCCGACGCGTGGCTGCTCCACGGGCGATCCGCTACGCTCGTTGGATGGTGGAGGAGAACGGGAGGGACGAAGGGCAGCAACCGACCCGGACCAGCGACGCCGACGCGCCGGCCGCGGTGAGGCCGAACCCACCAGGAGGTGGGCCCAGGGCCGCGCCGCGCACGGGGGTCCTGGTGGTGTTCGCCCTCGCCGTGGGGGGAGCCGCAGGCTGGTTCGCCAAGCACGCCGAGGCGAGCACCGCGCAGGCGCCCCCGAGCGCTGGCTCGGCGGCCTCGTGCGACGCATGGGAGGAGCAGGTATGCGGCGGAGCGGGGGAAGAGGCGCTCGCTTGCTACGAAGCCAAAGCTGCGGCGAACCTCCTGCCGCCGGCGGCGTGTGAGGTCGCGCTCGAGGCGGTCCCCGAGACGCTCGAGCGGGCTGCGGCTGGTCGCGAGGTGTGTAACACGGTCATCGATCGCCTCTGCGAGGACCTGGGGGCGGATACGGCGACGTGCAGCGTGGTGCGCGAGCGCACGCAGCTGTTCCCCGCCGAGCGCTGCCAGGAGATGCTCGACAACTACGACCAGGTCGTCGACGAGCTCCGGATGTTCCAACAGCAGATGAGCCCCGGGGGCTCGCCGGCCCCAGGAGAGGTGCAGCCGGACGCTCCTGTGGAGGAGCCGCCGGGCTCGACTCCGTAGCGCGCGGGGCGACGTACGGGGGGGGCGGGCCTTGTTCGTTGTAGAGTGCGGGCATGCACGAGGATTTCTGGCGCAAGCGCTGGGCGGAGAACCAGATCGGTTTCCACGAGGGGGAGCCGAATACGCACCTGCAGCGCTTCGCCGAGCGGTTGCGCACGGCCGAGCAGCCCCGCGTGCTCGTGCCCCTCTGCGGCAAGGCCGCCGATCTCGCCTGGTTGGCTGCGCAGGGCTTCCTGGTGACGGGAGTCGAGCTGGTCCGGGAGGCGGCGGAGGCGTTCTTTCAAGAGCACGGGCTGTCGGCGCGAGAGGAGCGAGACGGAGGGCTGCCCTGCTTGGCGGGCGAGCGCGTCCGCATCGCGGTGGGCGACTTCTGGCGTTGGGACTTCCGTGACAGCGCCCCCCTCGACGCCGCCTACGACCGGGCGGCGCTGGTTGCGGTCCGACCGGAAGATCGTGAGCGCTACGTACGGCACTTGCTCGCGCCGCTGCGGCCCGCCGCGCCGATCCTGCTGGTGACCTTCGCCTACGACGCGACCGTGATGTCCGGCCCGCCTTTCAGTGTGGATGCAGCGGAGGTCCAGCGCTTGTTCGAGGCTCGTTGTGAGATCGAGGCGCTGGAGGACGTCGACATCCTCGAGCGAGAGCCGCGCTTCCGGGCGCGGGGGCTGCAGTCGCTCCGGGAGCAGGTGTGGCTCCTCCGAGTGCGGTAGCGAAGTGTGGGAGGAGCGCCCCCTGATGTGGGGGCGTCGGGCATCTACGGGGCGAGTGGCCGGAAGGGTGCCGCTGGCGCGTCTTTGCGATAACGTCGGCGACGTGACGACACGACGTGCCACGGTTCTAATTGCGGGTCTTCTGGTTTCGAGCCTCTTCGCAGGGTGTGGGGGAGAAGACCCGCCGGATCCGCTGGCGACGCGTGGCGGGTTCTGCGTCGAGTGGGCGAAGCGCGCTTGCAACGACGAAGTGGTCGACGCGTGCGCCGCCACGGACGCGGAGGCGTGCCAAGAGGCACAGGTGGATCATTGTGAGAGCCTGGTCTCCGCGAGCGCTTACAATCGCAGCTTGGCGCGCGGGTGTCTGGACGCGGTGCGCACCGCGCTGGCCAAGGGGGAGCTCGACGCAGACGGGGCGGCCCTCGTCCTCCGCGGCGAGGAGGCCTGCTCGTTCTCTTGCATCGAGGGAGAGGACGGCACGTGCATCGAGCCGACCGTCGTGGCGGGTGGTGAGGAGTGCTCGGACGCCGACACGATCTGCGACGCGGGCTTCTACTGCGACGGGGATCATTGCATCGCCAAGCGGGGCGCAGGGAGGGACTGCGGCGCCGACCAGCCCTGTCGTGACGACCTGAACTGCGTCGGCGAGGTGGGAGCCCAGGTCTGCGAGGAGCGGGCGGCCAACGGCGCTGCGTGCACCGATGACATCGACTGCCAGAGCGGGATCTGCGCCCAGGGAGCACAGATCTGTGCCTCGCGCATCATCCTGTCGGCGGCGGAGCCCGCTTGCGAGCTGTTCCGCTGAAGGGGCCGAAGGCGCCGTCGTCGAGTCGCCCACCGACGACGGCCTCTCGTGGACGCCGCGCAGGCCGCGGCCCGACCCCCGAGCGTACCGCCCCCGAGCGTACCGCCCCCGAGCAGCACCGCGCCGCCCTCGAGCAGCACCGCGCCGCCCCCGAGCAGCGGAGTCCGTCAGCGCGCGGCGGCGGCAGCGAGTTCGAGCGGGCCGGCGCTCGCCCCGCCACCTTCGCCCTCTTCGACACTCCAGTAGGGCGTTGCGCCATCGCGTGGCGGGGGACTCACGTCGTCGAGCTCCACCTCCCGGAAGAAACGGACTCCTTGGGGCGCGCGCGCCTATGGGAGCGACTCCCTCAGGCAGAGGAGGGCCGCCCTCCGCGCGCCGTCGAGCGGGCGATCGAGCTGGTGCAGGCGCTGCTCCGGGGAGAGGGGGTGGACCTCACCGAGATCGAGCTCGATCTGGACGGGGTTCCGCCGTTCCATCGCCGGGTCTACGAGCTGGCCCGGACGATCCCGCCCGGCGCGACCGTCGGCTACGGGGAGCTGGCCGCGCAGCTCGGATCTCCGGGCGCGGCGCGAGCGGTGGGGCAGGCGCTGAGCCGGAATCCGTGCGCCATCGTCGTGCCTTGTCACCGGGTGCTGGCGGCTGGTGGCAAGGTGGGCGGGTTCACGGCCGCCGGGGGCACCACGACGAAGCTGCGCTTGCTCGAACTGGAGCGCGGCGCAGGTCGAGCGACTTGAGGTCAGTCCCCGGACCGCTCGCCAGGGGCGGAAGGAGGACTCGAGCCCAGGGGAGGTGCTGAGGCGACCTCGGGGAGGGAGCCCGACGTCGGGCTGGCTTCTGTGCCGGGCGCTGGGCGCGCGCCGCCACCCGACGCCGCCGCGTCGTGCGCCTCGCCCACCTCGCCCAACTCCTCGCCCTCTGGGGGCCCTTCGTCTTCGGGCTCCTCTGGCTGGGGACACTCCTCGCCGGTGTGCCCCTTGTGCCCCTTCGGGATGTTGCAGGGGTGGACCTCGATGACCTCTGGGCGCGGGCGGTACACGACGCGGCGCGTCTGGTCCACGCTCGTCCCGTCGGGGTAGTGGATGAGCCTAGTGACGGTCACGGACCACCCCTGCTGCCCGGGCTCCTTGATCTTCGTCTCGTCTGGCTCCAACTCCTCGTTGGGCAGGTACTCGATGGGAGGCTCGGCGAAATCGAAGCGGGGCGACACCTTGCGCTCCACGCGACGGCCTTCGTTGTCGCCGTAGAGCAGCACGCGGATGTACGTGGAGGCGTATTGGGTCTTGATGAGGAGACCGGAGCGGGTGTCGTTGCGGAAGGCGAGGTCCGGCTCGGGATAGGACACGGTCGCCTCGTGCCCCTCGGGGTAGCGGGAAAAATAGAAGGTGTGCGGCTGGCGCTGGACGACCTCGTAGCCTCCGTCGAGCACCACGTTGAAGAGCGTCGTAGCGAACTGGCTGATGCCCCCTCCAGGGCTGGGCTCCATCTTGCCGCGCACGATGGTAGGCGCGTCCAAGAACCCCCCTTCGTTGGTGCGCGGCCCGAGGTGCTCGTTGAGAGAGAAGCGCTCCCCTGGGCGCAGCACGACCCCGTCCACCTGGCTCGCCGCGACGTGGATGTTCTTCACCCTGGGCTGGCAGCACGGGTGATACGTAGTGAAGCGGGCGACCAGGCTGCGGATGCCGAGCGCCTCCGCCTCCTCCGTCGTGAGGTCGGGGCGCTCTTCGTGGAGCAGGATGCGTCCGCGTCGATCCGGGCGGGTGGCGGCCTCGAGGAGCTCTCGCAGAGTGCCCTCTTCATCGATGCGCGCGCCGGGTGCGCTGGGCACCACGGTCACTTCGTTCTTCGCGTCGACCGCGAAGGTAGCTCGTTGGGGAGCCCGCTCGACGTCCGGTCGAACAGGGGCGAGCGCCTCCTCGAGCTTGGCGGGATCGAGCGTGAGCTGGAGAGCGGGGTGAGGCTCGCGGACGATGTGCGTCACGATGGCGGGCCCGAGGACGGCGGGCTCGAGCACGATGTGGTGCTCGGTGCCGTCGACGTCCAGGCGCAGCGGGGCCGCGAGCAGCTGCCGGGCCTGCTCGAGGCGCGCGTCCACCTCTTCGCGGGTGATGGGGGGCAGCTCGGTGAGCAGCGGGATCTCGAGCTGCGCCGCGCTCCCTCCGAGCAGATCCGGGAGAGCGGCGAGCACCCGCTCGACGTCGGCCCGGAGGGTTGGCTCCGAATAAGTGGCGCGCAGCTCGCCGTCGAAGGTGACGCCAGGGGCGCGCGGCGGCTGGCTCAGGGCCTGCGCCTCCCACTCGGCGACGCGCGCGCGCACCCGTTCGGGATCGATCTGGGGCTCGAGCGTCAGGGGCGCGGACGTGAACAGCCTGCCGAGCCACCAGAGCGTCTGCTCCGCCCAGCTCCCGCTGCGTCCGGCTGTCATGGTCGCGCGCAGGAGCACCTCCCGCTCGACGGTGACGCCGAGCTCCCGGGCCTCTGCCTCGAAGGGACGCCCGTTCAAGGTAAAGCGGAGGACTCGCTCGGTGACGGCGCGCTCGAGGGGCGCGAGCGCGCCGTCCAGCTGAGTCGCGTCCAAGCCGCCGAGCGGTCGGGTGCCGCCGGCATGTTGGAGAGCGACTCCTCGCAGGACCCGATCCGTCGAGCCATGGCGCTCCAGCAAGAAGCCGACGAGCAGCCCCAGGCAGATCCCCGCCGGCAGAACGAGGGCGCTTAACGCCCAGCGTCGTGCGTGCTCGCGGATGGAGCGATGGGGTCTTGGCGTTGGGTGCGGCGCTGGCTCCGTCACACGTTCCCTCACCTGGGCGGGTGCAGCGAGTCTTACCGGAGCGATCCCGGGAAGGGAATCGACGGGCGCTGCATCAGGAGGCGCAGCAGCGCTTGTACTTCTTGCCGCTGCCGCAAGGGCAGGGATCGTTACGCCCGACCCGGTCCGCCCGGGTGGTCCCGGGAGGAGGCGGCTGGTTCCGCGCCTCGGCCCAGCGCTGATGAAGCGCCATCACGTCGTCCGCCAGGGACTCGACCTTGCGGGCGCGGTACTCGTCCGGAGCCGTGAGCGCCTCGGGCGCGAAGCTCTCGAGGGCGACGGTGTCCACGTACCCGGCGAGCCAGGCGAACGGGACGGTGAGCGAGAACGCATCGGCGTCCGCCGTCCACTTCGGATCCGCTTGGGTCACACGGATGTACCCCTTGCAGAAATCCTCCACCCCTCGGGGATCCGTCGGTGCTGGTACGGCGGGGACCCCCAACGCGAGGCATTCCGTGCACGCGTTGTACTCGCGCATGACGAGCGCCATGAGGCGTCGCAGCGCCCCCTCGTCCTCCGGGGCTCCCCCGAGGAGCAGCCCGAGCCACTGGGGCGCCTCGAGCAGAGTCGGGGCGCTGGCGGTCGCCGCGAACACACCTCGGGCAAAAGCCAGCGAGCGACCGCTCGCCTCCAGGAGCCGGGCGAGCTCCTCGGTCTCTTCCCGATCGAGCGGATCTCCAAGCCGGTTCATCTGGGAGAGCCATAGCACGACCGGACCGCGCCTTGTCCTCGGCGCGCCCCGCGTTGGGCCACGAATCACCCGGAGAGCAGCCGCTCGCGGAGCTCGCGGGTGGCGTTGCGGAGCCGTCCTTCGATGCGGAACAGCTCCCCATCCTTGCGGCAGCTCTTCACCTTCACTTGGAGCTCGCCAGGGACGCCCTCGACGGTCCCCGCCAGGGTGGAACCCGGAGGGGCGGGGAGGGGGCTGGCGACGACCGTCCTGTCACCATCGGTCTCGACGAGGAAGGCGGTGCTACCTTGGCGCAGGGTGATGGGGAGGGTCATGGAAAACTTCCGAGGGTGGGGCATCTCGGCGAGGCTATGACGCTGGGTCGTCGCGGTGGCCCGTCGCGGTTCGCGGTGGGTCGTGCCTCTGAGCTGTGCCCGGGGATCGCGCGCGCTCAATGGCGGGCTCGCCGCATGGCTTGTTGGGCCTCGCGATCCGCCGTGCGCTCCTTCAAGGTCTGTCGCTTGTCGTGCACCTTCTTGCCCCGCGCGACGGCGATCTCCACCTTCGCACGGCCGCTCTTGAAGTAGCACTTGGTGGCGATGAGGGTCATGCCCTCCCGCTCCACGGCGATCCGCAGTTTGTCGATCTCCTTCCGGTTCAAGAGGAGCTTGCGCGGGCGCCGCTCGTCGTGGCCGAAGGCGGCGTGCTGCATCGGCGGGATGCGCATGCCCTTGAGCCAGGCTTCCCCCGTGTGCACGTCCACCCAGGAGTCGGTCAGATCCGGCGCATGATCCCGGAGCGAGCGCGCCTCGCTGCCGATGAGGACGACCCCGGCTTCATAGCGATCCCCGAGCTCATAGTCGAAGCGCGCGCGACGGTGGACGGCGACGACGCGGTCACCCTGAGGAGTCGCTGTTTTCTTTCCGCCTTTCGCCATCGGGGGTCGCTGATGATGCCCCGCCGCGGCTCAAACGCAACCCGGATGACGCGAGCTGGCTTCGCCTCAAAGGCGGGTGTCGCCACAGGGAGTGACCCCTCTTCGGGTTGCGTGGTGTGCGGCCGCGTGGTTGATCGCCGGGACGATGCTCGAGACCCGCCTCGTCGGCGCGCGGACCCACAACCTCGCCGGTGTCGACCTGGAACTTCGCCCTGGAGAGGTGGTCGTGGTCACCGGCGTCTCCGGGGCTGGCAAGAGCTCTCTGGCCCTCGACACCCTCTACGCGGAGGGGCAGCGACGCTTCGTGGAGAGCTTCAGCCCCTATGCGCGGCAGTTCCTGGAGCGGCTGGAGCGCCCCCCGATGGAGTCCCTGGAGCCGGTGCCCGCTGCCGTCGCGGTGGACCGCAAGGCTCCGGTGAAGAGCTCTCGCTCCACCGTCGCGACCATGGCGGATCTGGAGCCCTACCTCAGCGGTCTGTTCGCGAAGCAGTCCCGGCCCCAGTGTCCCGAGCATGGGCTCCTGGCGGTGAGCACCAGCGTGGAGAGCGCGACCCAGCGGATCCTGGCGGAGCTCGCCGGGGCGCGCGTGGTCGTCACCTATCCCGTGCAGGTGCGGAGCCCGGAGGAGTACCTCGATCTGCGCGCGGCGCTCCTCGCCGAGGCCTACCGACGGATCTGGCTCGCCGGGGCGACGCGGGATCTCGACGAGGTGAAGCCCTCGGAGGTCGTGGGCCGCGACGGGGGTGAGGTGGAGGTGATCGTCGATCGCGTGCAGGTGGCCCCTAGCCAGCGGCGACGGATCGCGGACGCGGTGGAGGTCGGTTTTCGGCGCGCTGGCGTGGTCCGGGTGCACGGCGCTGCCAAGGCCCAGGAGGGTCAGACCCTGCGCTTTCGAGAGGGGCTCGCTTGTCCGGAGTGCAGCCGGCGTCTGGAGCCGCCCCGCGCCAGCCTGTTCTCCCATGAGTCGCCCCTGGGGGCCTGCGGGAACTGCCGCGGCTTCGGGCGCGTGCTCGGCGTCGACCTGGACAAAGTGATCCCAGATCCTCGCATCAGCTTGGCGAAGGGCGCCATCCGGCCCTGGCGGGGCGCCTCCACGACCTGGGAGCGCTCGGCTCTGCGTAAGTTCTGCAAGGTCAACGGCGTCGATCTCACGACGCCTTGGGCCGACCTCCCCGCGGCGCAGAGGCAGGCGGTCATCGAGGGGAAGGGTGGTCCGGGGAGCGGCGATTACCCGGGGGTGAGCGGCTGGTTCCAGTGGCTCGAGACGAAGACCTACAAGATGCACGTGCGGGTGCTGCTCTCCCGCTACCGCTCCTACGATCCCTGCCCCGTCTGCCGAGGCTCGCGCTTGAACGAGCACGCCCTGAGCTATCGGGTCGCTGGTCGTGATCTGGCGTCGTGGCACGCCCTGGAGGTGAGCGACGCCCTGCGCGCCCTCGGGGAGGTCGTCCCCGAAGGACCTCACGCTGCGCTCATGTTGCGGGAGCTGGCCTCGCGGCTCACTTACCTGGAGCGGGTCGGCCTCGGGTACCTCGGTCTGGACCGTCAGGCGCGCACCCTGTCGGGGGGAGAGGCACAGCGCGTGACGTTGACCGCGGCCCTCGGCACGTCCTTGCACAACGTCCTCTTCGTGCTCGACGAGCCGACGGTCGGTCTCCATCCGTCCGACGTGGCACCCCTGACGACCCTGATCCGCGAGCTGGCGGATCGGAACAACGCGGTGCTGGTCATCGAGCACGACGCCGCGGTCATCGCGGCGGCGGATCGGGTGATCGAGCTCGGCCCCGGCGCGGGCGCCGCGGGGGGACGCTTGGTCTTCGATGGGACCGTCGAGGCCTCGCGCAGAGCGGGAGGCGCGACGGCTCGCGCGTTGGCGCACCGCGTCCCCTCGTCTCGCCCGCCGCCTTCGGCGCGAGGGGAGCTGCGTCTTCTGGGGGCCCGCGAGCACAACCTGCGCGGGGACGAGGTCCGTCTACCCCTCGGGCAGCTGGTCGCCGTGAGCGGGCCGAGCGGCTCCGGCAAGAGCACGCTCGTGGTGGACGTTTTATACCGCGCGGTGGCCCGCGCGCTCGGTGACTTCGACGTGGGGAGGCCCGGCGACCATGATGGTCTCGAAGGCGTGGACGACCTCAGATCCGTGGCCTTGGTGGACCAGGCGCCCCTGGGGCGTACGTCGCGGGGCAACCCGGCGACCTACACGAAGGCCTGGGACACGGTGCGGAAGCTGTTCGCGGCGGAGCCCGAGGCGCAAGCCCGCGAGCTCGACGCCTCGAGCTTCTCCTTCAACGTGGACGCGGGGCGGTGTGAAGCCTGCGCTGGGGAGGGCTTCGAGACGGTGGAGATGCAGTTCTTGGCGGACGTGGCGCTGCCCTGCCCCGTCTGCAAGGGCCGGCGCTTCAAGGAGGCCGTGCTGGGCGTGCGGCACCGAGGCAAGACGATCGCCGACGTGCTGGAGACCACCGTCGAGCAGGCCCTCGAGCTGTGGGCGGATCAGCGCGCGGTGGTGCGCACCCTCGGGCCCCTGAGGGTGCTCGGGCTCGGCTACTTGAAGCTGGGGCAGCCCCTGTCGACCCTGTCCGGCGGCGAAGCCCAGCGCCTGAAGCTGGCGCGTGCCCTGCGAGAGGCGGGGCCCGGCGCCCTGTACGTGCTGGACGAGCCCAGCGCTGGCCTCCACGCGGACGAGGTCGAGCTGCTGCTCGAGGCGCTGCGGATGTTGATCGAGGCAGGCGGCTCCGTGGTGGTGGTGGACCACGACGTGCACGTGCTCGCCGCTGCGGATCACCTCATCGAGCTGGGGCCCGGCGGG
>JAEWOQ010000264.1 GCA_023460875.1 Pseudomonadota bacterium | reverse complement strand
AGCTTGCCCGATGTGCGGGGGGCGGGAGTCGAGGGGCTCCAGGTGCAGCCCGCCGAGGAGGCCCTCCGCGCCGGTCATGCGCAGGTGACCGCCGAGGGCGCGGATCTGGTGGTGGCCTTGGTGGCAGCGCACCGGGGGACCGCCCTGCGCTTGGCCGAGTCGGCGCGGGGTTACCAGCTGGTGGTGGTCGGGAAGGGATACGATCAGGGGGAGGCGAACGACCCGCCGTTCTCGCCGAGCGTGATCGGCGACGCGCTCGTGGTCCAGGCGCCCAACCATCTGCAGGGCGTGGGCGTCGTCGATCTCTACGTGCGTGACGGGGCCTACCGCTTCGCCGACGGCTCGGGGCTCGCGCTGGAGGAGGAGCGCAGCAGCCTGGATCGCCGCATCGAGGAGCTCGAGGCGCGCTTGAAGGAGTGGCAGCGCCCCGACAGCGGCGTCTCCCCCGAGGAGCTCGACGCCCGCCGCAAGGACCTCGGAGAGCTACGTGCGCGTCGAGCTCGGCTCGCGCAGCCCAGCCCGCCGAGCGCGGGGAGCTACTTCCGATACGAGCTCGTCCAGGTGCGTGAGTCCCTGGGCGCCGACCCTCAGGTCTCGAAGCGCCTCGAGGCCTACTACAAGCGGGTCAACGAGCACAATCAGGAGGCCTTCGCGGACTGGAAGCCGCCACCGGTCGCCGAGGGTCAGAGCAGCTACGTCGGCGTGGAGCAATGCTCGGCCTGCCACACGGAGGCGCGCGCGTTCTGGGACGGCACCCCCCACGCGCGGGCCTACGCCACCCTCGAACGAGAGCACAAACAGTTCAACCTCGACTGCGTGTCCTGTCACGTCACCGGCTACGACAAGCCCGGGGGGACCACCGTCACCCACGTGGAGGGGCTCGAGGCGGTGCAGTGCGAAAATTGCCATGGGCCTGGGTCCCGGCACGTGGCGAACCCGACGGACGAGACGCTGATCCGACGTGTCCCGGACCAGGGGATGTGCGCGAGCGCCTGCCATCACCCCCCCCACGTTGCGGACGACTGGCAGGTGAGCGAAGCCTGGCAGAACATCCTCGGCCCAGGGCACGGGCGCTGACACCGGGCCGCCTTGGTGGTGGCAGGGCGTCATGTCATGCTGTCGCCGTGGCACTGTCTTCGCGCACGCTCGGGTTCGCTGCCGTCTTCCTCGCGGGAGGGGGAGTCGGCGCAGCGGGGGTGCACGCGATGCTCGGGTCCCCGAGCGAGCGGAGCGCGGAGGTCGCGGACGGTCCACGGCAACCTTTGGAGCCGCAAGGGCGCGACGTCCCCCTGGAGGGAGCGGCCGAGGATGAGGGGCGACTTCAGGTGGATCGTGAGGTCCTCCGTGCGGCCCTCGCGGAGCTCCTCGAGGAGGACGCACGGTTGGCCCCCCACGACGTCGTGGAGGAGCCCGACCCCGCCGAGGGGATATCCGCCGCCGACGCTCTGACGCGCCTCGAAACCGCCTACCGCGCCCAGCTCGAGGCCCGAGAGGGAGAACGACACCTGCTCCCCGCCGAGGTGACGATCGCGGAAGGGACGACCAGCGAGGAGGAGATGGAGCTGGACCTCCCGGAACCCGCCGAGGCGCCCCTGGGCGAAGCGCTGGCGGCCGCGGAGATCGAGGGCCCCGAAGAGCTCGACGACGTGGAGCGCGGGCCGAGGCTCGCGCGGGTGGAGCGCGCCGCGGCGCCGCCAGGATTATCGACGGGGTCACCGACGGGGCCATCGACGGAGCCATCGACGAACATGCAGATCGAGGGTGTGCAGGTGCACAACGGCGATGTGCACCTCGTGGATGCGCGGCAGACCCACAGCAACCAGGTCTCCATCATCAATCAATACCAGGCCGTCTTCGTGCAGCCGTGGCTCTCCCCCGCCGGGGGGCAGCGCGGGGCCGCCGCCGGCCCCCAGCCAGGTCAGCCCCCTGTCCAAGCCTCTGGAGTCCGCCCACGATCAGTCCCCGTGGAGCCCTGTGGACTATAGCCGCCATCACAATCCCTGGGGTTCGACCTTCGGGCGGCGGATCCCCTGAGCGCTTGGAGATGGCAGCGCCACGCTGCTGCTCTCCAGCTGAGCTCCTCACGCGGGCCGAGCGCGCCGAGCGCGGGCTCCAGGGGCGCGACCTGAGGCTCGGCCCTGCGCGCCTGGGCCGTCCGTGCTGCGCTCGAAGCACGTGGAAGGCAGCGAGCGGCGCGTCCGCGCCGGGGCCGTGAGCTCCACGAAGCGGCTCGTGACCGGATCGTGATAGCCGCTCGGCAAGCTGGCGTCTGGCTCGCTCCAGTGGCGTCCGATGCGCCGCATGAGGAGCTCCCTCAGGTACTTGCCGACGAGGGACGCGAGCATGACCAAGGGATCGGTGTCGTCGGCGTCCCGCACGAAGGCGATCTGCCCCAGCCCAGGGAAGCGGTAGGCGCTCCGCGCTCGCCCCTCTTCGATGACGTTGTGGAGGCGCCCCGCGAGCGGCCCCCAGAAGCGTGAGTACTCGTTGATGCCGCCCACCTTGCCGCAGGTCGCGTGCACCTCGGCCCCTGCGCGTGCCGCGAGGTCGAGCACGAGCCGCTCCATGGCGTGCAGGTCTGCGCTGAAGCGGTTCACGCCGGCGGCCTTCAAGCGGTTCAGCTCGGCGACGCACAAGGTCGAGCTCTTCACCCCGAGGAGGCGCACGCCCCGCGAGGCCAGATACTCCACGTGGCCCTCGATCCGCTCGACGAGCCCTTCGTCGGCGCTGAAGGTCTCCCCCGCGTTGTCCCAGCACTGGGAGCGCGCGGTGGGGGGGCAGGGGCGCGTGAGCAGCGCGCTGCCCTCGAGGCTCAGCCGCTCGAACAGCTCCGCGGGGGTGCTCGCTGGCGGCGCGAGGCCCTCGGCCCCACAGCGCACGAGCGCGCGCGCCCACGCCTCGCCGAGGGCGACGTCGTGGCAGGACACCAGCCGCTTCGAGTCGTCGAGATCTGCTCGCAGCCTGGCGGGGAGCCTACGACCGAGGAGGCGCTCCCCGCGCTCGTCCACCGCGGCGAGCACACCGGTGACCATCAAGGGGCCGAGGCGCGCGCCTAGTCCGTTCTCGTCGATGCCGATGCGATAAGTGCCCATGATCGATGCCTGGCTCACCCTCCCCCCGGGCATGGGATCCGAGCGCGCTCCGACGCGAGAAGTCGACGCGAGAGGCCGTCCCTTTAGCCGCCCGACACAGGGGGGATGAGCGCTACCACGTCGCCTGGGGCGACGGGCGCGCTAGCATCGGCGAACTCTTCGTTGAGCGCTACCCGGACGGCGTCGAGCCTGAGCCGCGGGTGTTTGGCCTCGAGCAAGCGCACCAGCTCTGCGACGCGCACCTCCCCCGCGGGGAGCGGCAGCTGCTCCTCCGCGCAGCCCACTTGCTCGCGGAGGGCGGCGAAATAGAGCACCTGTACCTCGCGTCCGTAGGGACGTCCCGCGTCGCGTCGTTTGGTAGCCGGAGCGTCGGTGTTCGCGGTCATGTCGTCGTCGGGCCTGCGAGGCTGGTCCGGGTCTCAGGCCAGGGCTTCGCTCTTGAACGCAGGATAGCCTGCTGGCGGGCGCACGGCGTAGGACAAGGCGAGGAGCTCCACGAGGACGAGCCGATAGACCGCGTGTACGTCGTCCACGTCGACCTCCTCGCTGCGCACGTCCAGGGTGGCGTCGATGTGCTCGTGGAGGAACTCGAGCAGGTTCGGCTGCTCCATGCCGATGACGTCGTCACTGTCGAGGGTCTCTCGAGGATCGCTGCGGCGCAGCTCCTCGTCGAGCTCCAGCAGCTCGACGGTGGCGTCGAGCTCGGAGTCGCTGACCTCGTCCATGTCCGTCCCGTACGCCCGCTCGAACGCGAGCCACACGGCGATCGTCAGGAAGTAGCCGAGGGCGAGGGCCGTCTCGTCGAGGGGCTCGTTGAGCATCTCCGCGACGCGGCTCGCGAGGGCGGGCTGTGTGTGCTCGAAGCGCTCGAAGGCGTCGTCCAGCTCCGAGCGGACGTCGTCGTCCTCGAGCATGAGGCTCTCACGGACCGCCTCGATCGTGTACGCTGAGACCCGCGCGTACGCTGGCACCGGGCGAATGGCCGACTGCCGGACCCACACCTTTCTAGTCTAGCACGCCACAGCTGTGAAGTTCACGTTGACATCGCGGCGCACGCCGTGGTGTCGGCGGGGCGTTTGAGAGGAGGGCGGGATTCGTTCCGAGAGCTCAGGCCAGCAGTGTCGCGGCGCCAGCAGTGTCACGGAGCGGCGGAGCTCATGAGGGTTCGGAGGTCCGAGCGCCGCACCCACACCTCATCTGCGCTCCGCTCGACCCGAGCCAGGGGGCCTTCGAGCGCCGTGAGGTGGATCTCGGTTCCCTCCGGGAGCGGAGGGCGATCGAGGGGACGCCCCCGCTCGTCGAGGAGGCGCGCGTCCGGAGCCACCACGACCGCGATGTGCGTGTTCTTGCGCAGGGACTGCGAGATCGCCGTCGCCGCGCCCGTGACCCCGAGCCCCAGGATCCCGATGCCGATCAGGATGGACCCTGCTAGGGCGCCAGAGCTCCAGGGGTTCTGCGCCCGCCGTCGCCAGCGCAGGCCGAAGCCGACGGCGGTGGTCGCCGAGAACAGCAGGGCCAGAGCCGCCCACGTGTTCTCGTGGAGGAGCCCGACCAGGGCTCGGGAGGGGATCGGGGCCTCGATGTGTTGCCCGGTCCCGGCGCGCGCCTGCTTCCGGGCCAGCTCTTGCCGCACCTCCTCCAGGAGGTGACGCGCCGAAGCGTCGTCGGGGCGGAGCAGGAGCGCCTCCCGGAAGCTCGCGACCGCGCGACCGTGATCGCCGGGACGCGCCCCGGAGCTTCGGGCGCGGGCCAGGTAGGCGATGCCGCGGTTGAAGCTCGCGTCCGGGTGGACGAAGCCGCGGTCGGCGAGCAGCTCGAGTCGATCGATCGCGTCCGTCGGTGCGCCCTGGGCGAGGGCTTGGCTCGCCTCGGTGAAGATCTCGTTCGGCGCTGCGGGAGTCTGCTGCGCTGGGGGGGCCGCCTGCGCTGGGGAAGCGGTGGTCGCCGCCGCGCTCCAGGGCGCCACCATGGTGAACGCCACGGCGAGGAGCACCCGGAGCGACCGGAGCCGTGGGACGATCGCCCGGAGAGCGGCGGGGCTCCCACAAGGCATTCGCCGGATCGTCGGGTGCGCTGTCGGGCTCATCGAACACTCACTTCTGAGGGGCCCTTGCGCCGTCCAGGGCGGCGCTGCGCGAGGGCACGCGCCGCGGCTTCGCACTCGTCTCCGAGCGCGACCGCGTCTCCTTGTCCAGTGAAGCGCAGCGTCTGGAGGGCCTCGAGCAGCTGGGCGAGCTTTTCCGCGCGGGCCGAGTCGAGCCCGTGATCCTGCAGGTGGGCGGGGAGCTCGTCGAGCAGGAGGCCACGACCTTTGACGCCGGTGGCTCCTTCGATGGCTTCGTAGATGGCGCGCTCGTAGCTCGAGGCGGCGCCCGCGGTGTCTCCGCTCTCCCGCTGGGTCGCGGCTGCCTTCAGGTGGACGGTGACGCGCTCCCGCGCCCCCCCGGCGCCGCGCCGCCACTGCGTCAGCAACAGACGCACGCCACCGCCCACCCCCGCGAGCAGGGGGATGGACAGGGGCACCCCGAAGAGGATCCACCAGAAGGACGCGGCGTCGGTCCACCACCCGCGCGGCGACGGGAAATCGCCGAGCTCGGATCGCGGGGTGAGCCCCCCGGCAGCAGATCGTTGCTGCTCGATCTCCTGCGCCCGCTCGACCTCCGCGTTCGGGAGGACCTCGATGACACCGAGGGCCGCGGTGGCCGCCTCGTAACGCCGCCGCTCCGGATCGTAGTACGGCAGCCGGAGCTCCCCGAGATCGATCTCGCCCGCCTTCTTGGCGCGCACTGCCCAGCGAAACACCCGCTCTCCTCCGATCGTCGTCCCGAGGGCCTCCACCTGGCCCGTGACGGTGGGTTCGAGCCACTCCAGCCCTTGGTTCTCTGCAGGGCTGAGGCGTGATGGCACGTTGCCCGTGCCTTTCAGGCGGGCGGTCACGGAGACGAGCTCTCCTTGCTCCACTCGACGGGGCTCGACCGTGGCCTCGAGCTCGTAGCGACCGACGTCTCCGAGCACGTAGCCTGGTGGACGACCGGCGACGGGCGGCTCTTCGACGGTGACGGAGAGAGGAGCGCTCTTTGCGAGGAAGCCTCCTTGAGGCCCTGTCCCGGGATATCCGCGGCCGCTCAACACCAGCTCGGCGCCCCCGATCTCCAGCTGCCCGCTCTTCAGGGGGATCAGCGCCACCTCCCGCAGCTTGGCGGCATGAAAGATTTGATCGCCGATGGGCACGCGGTGAGGCACCAGATCGTCCTGCTCGATCGGGTACGACAAGAAATCTGGCGTGCTCGGTTGGGTCGTGAATCCGACGCTGAAGGAGCCGCGCCCGCCGTACGCATAGATCCGGAGCGTGACCTGCTCACCGACGACGACGCGCCGGGGGGTGCTGTCCATGCGGGCGAAGCCGATGGGGTCCGGCGCGCGATCGACCCGCAGCTCCGGGGGCACCTGTTGCTCGAGCCAGTCGGGGAAGGGGTCCTGATCCAGCCCCGGCGGGCGACGTCGACGCAGCCAGTCGAAGGGGTCGAAGTCGAAGGGATCGGGCCACCCACGGCCGCGCCCCATGCTCGGTGGTGGAGAGCGCCTCGGCGTCGCGGAGGCGGGGCTCACCGTGATCGTGATGCGCTCCCCAGTGAGGGTGCGATCTCCCAGCTGGAAGGTCGCTGGTCCTAAGGTGAGCGTGCCGGGCTCGACGGGCGTGACCGTCCAGGTGGCGGTGACGCCCTGTTGGCGCTGCATGGTCCGCCCGTCGGAGAACATGCGGAACTCAGTGCGGAGGCTGGGGCCATGGACCTCTGCTGCCCCCGTGACGGGGAGGCGGGGGCTCGCGGGGTTGGAGCCCTCCTGCGAGGACAGCACCGTGACGTTCACCACGACGCGCTCACCCACCTCGACCTCGCGGGCGCTCACCCGGGTGCTCAGCTGTGGTCCACCCGCGCCCGCGGCTGGGGCGTGAGGCGAGGAGACCTGGGCGGGGACGCTCACCGGCGCCCCGAGGAGCGCGAGGGCCAGCAAGGCCGCGCCCCAGGTCGCCCCAGCGCGCCTCACTTGTCCTCCATCCGGATCGAGCCGCGGACGCGGCGTGCGTTGTCTCGCGCGTCGTGCTGTTGGAAGGTGGGGGCGCGCTCGAACTCGTCGAGCAGACGTTCGTCGCGCTCGCGGCTCGGATCCGTCGCGGAGGCCGCCTGCTCGGGCGCGGCATCTCGACCCCGTTCCTCCCTGGGGTCTGGAGGTGGGGAGGCTTGGTCTTGCCCCTCTTGGGGCTTCGGGGACGCGTCGTCTCCGGACGACTCGTCGGGCTGCTCGGTGCCTTCGGGGTCCTGGTCCTGGTCCTGGTCCTGGTCCTGGCTCTGATCTTGGTCTTGGTGGTCGGAGCTCTCGTCGTCTCCTTCGTCCTGCCGCTCCGGCTCGTCCTCCGAGTCCTCCCCCTCCTCCCCCTCCTCGGGGGGATCC
>JAEWOQ010000263.1 GCA_023460875.1 Pseudomonadota bacterium | reverse complement strand
GCGCGGCTCCGAACGCCTGGAGGCGCGCTTGCTGGCCCACCCGACCTTCGGCCCCATGATCCTAATGTGGCGCGAGCACCGGGCGGTGCCACGACACGCGAAGTGGGCCGCGACGTGGATGATGCTCGTCTGCGCGAGCGTGTTGGCGACCATGGGGCTCACCGCGCCCGTCATCCGCGGCTGGATGGTGGCCGCGCCCATCGGCTGCATGGTGGTCGTGGGCACCTGGCTATGGCTCCGCCCGGAACCCCCACGCCCCGAGACCAACGCGGCACACATCGAACGCACCGCGCAGTGACGGGCGGAAGCGGGCGCAATGAGCAGACGCCTTCGAGCGCGGCGCAGCATCGCGAGCACCTCGTCGATGGCCACGGGTCGCGACACCTGACGCACCAACTCGCGCTCCGCCTCCGAGACGGGGTCGTCACCGTCTCCCAACGCTCGCTCGCCTGAGCTCCTGGCGCGCTCGTAGGGCAGCTCCTCGGGGAGCGCATCCAACCGAAAGCCCTCGACGACTTCGCTCAACGACGTCATGGGGCTCCCCCTCGAGCAGTTCCACAAAAAAGAGACCGATCGGTCGCTTTTCAACTCACCGCCTCCCGCGCGCGGTCGAACACCTCGCTCCCCCACCCCGTTCCTCTAGAACTCCGGGTTCCAGAGGAGCAACAGGGCGCGCGAGCAATCCCAGGCGAGGAGCTCGACGGCACGACGACGGCGCGCGGCGGAGCACCGGAACTCATCGAACGCCAAGTCAGGTCGCGCGACCGAGGACGCACGCCCACGACCCGTAGCAGGAGCCGCTGGTCGAGTGCGTAAGGCGTCAACCCGTTACGTGGGGCGAGACGCTCATCAACGACTGGCATGCCAATGTAACGGGGCCTCAAGCTTCGCGATACGGAGCCGCCTTCTGGTCCACACTGATGTGCTCGATCGTCGACGCACTCGGTGTGTGCGTGTATCCTCCGCCCACCATGGCGAACGCCGTACGGATCCTCCTCCGCCCGCTCACACCGCCTGGTCCCTCCCGGGAGCTGCAAACCGGCGCCAGGATCGAGATGACTGCGTTCGGGGGTGAAAGGTCGATGGTGAAGCCTGACGTGCCCCAACCGGCCAAGCTGACGCTCTACGGAACGTTCCTCAGTCGCATTCGAGGCTCCTCCGAGGAGGAAACACGCCCGTTCGGACACCTCGAAGGCGAAATGGTCCTCCGCGGGGCTACACAGGCTCCCGTGTTCATTGGCGCAGCGGATGAGTCCGGGCGCCCCCGAGGGTGGACGTCGAACACGCCTCTGGAACCTGCTGGAGCATCGGAGGCAAGCGCTGGCGAGTATCCAGAGCCAAGTCGTCGGGTCCTGCGGCTCGAGTTCAGCTCACAATTCGAGCAAGTACCATCCAGGGGAGAAGAACTGATCATCCAGGTAGACGTGCGTCGGTTCCGGTACCTGGAGGTCAGGGCCGAGCTCGAGGTCGGAGGGCAAGTAGAAGCGCGGAAGGAGGTGAACGACGTACTGGACGTGTTGTTGACACGAACCAACCCTCCACGTGTGCCCGATCCCGTCGTAGTACGATTGACGGACGAGCACGGCCAGCCAGCGTCGAAAGCCAAGTTTCACATCGTGTCCGGCGGTGAGCTCGAGTACGGTGGCCAACAGGGAACCGCAGACGACCACGGACAGATCGTGATCAAGCCGCAGGTCGGTGTAGACCACGGGGAAATCCGGTGGTCGACCTCCGCTGGCGAGTGCGCACGGCGACTGTTTTTCGTCCTGGGATCGGGCATCCAAGGTCTCGAGCGCCGACTTCAGAACCTTGGTTACGTCGCCGGACCGACTGTGGAAGACGACGTGCGAGCTTTTCAGCGGGAGTTCCGACGAGACGAGTCGGGCATGATTGCTCATATCCGCGACGCGCTCACCGCGTGGCATGATCGGGGTGAGCTACCGCGCATGGGGCCGGAGGCGGCGCTCGGCAACGAGCCTGTCGCCTTTCGAGGGCCCCCGGATGGGGAAGACCTCTCCGATCCCTCATACGACTCGGAGAGCACGTAATGTCCAGCGCACGCTCGGCAGGCCCCCAACGCCTCACTCTCGACCTTAGGATGGCGTTCTCGTTAGCAGCTCATCCAGGGCAAGCTCGCTGGGCACCGCAACCAAAGCCAATCCCCGGCGCGAGAGTGCGCGTCCAAGCGTCCGGCGTCACTGCGACCACAAACCGACTGGGCAAGGTAACCCTGGCCCTTGCCCAGGGCGCTGATCAGGTGATCGAGATCGAACCCGCCGATACCCAGGCGAGCTCGGAGCTCGCAGGTCCTTCTCTCGGAAACGGCGACTTTGCACAAGCACCAGCGCTGATGCTGCGCCCCTTCCAGGTGGTCGTCGACGTGGACGAAAACGGCTTCACGACGGCGCCACGACCACGAATTCAGTTGCAGGCCTCGCCTGGTACACCACCACACGCACTCGTGTTCGAGGTCTCTTCCGGAACACTGGTTCTGGACTGGAAGCCCGACTGGATCAAGGCGGGCAACCGCCTTGCGGCCCCGAACAAGAGAAACGACTATCTGGTGATCCACCGCACCGGCAGTATGAGCGTTGGGAGCGCGATCAACACGTTCACCAACTCGAACAACACCACTTGTATCCACTACCTGCTCGACGTGGATGGCCATGTGGTGAAGCTCGCCCACGAGAACGATCAGGTAAACCACACCGGTCCCGCCTTTTGGCAGGGCGTCACGCAGATCAACGCGCGCTCCATCGGCATCGAAGTAGTGCATGGTGGGAACGGAGACTTCCCGGACGCCCAATATACGACGCTACTCAGGCTCGTTCGGGAGATCCGTGCGGCTCATCCGAACATCACACGTCAGAACGTGGTCGGTCATTCGGACATAGCGACCGAGAGCACGACGAATCGTACACTCTCGAACCGGCGCATCGACGATCCGGGAGATACCTTCGACTGGGCGCGCCTCGAGAACGCTGGCCAGGTTCGTCGGCGGACCGCGGGCCCCCCTCCGCCGACAGCGTACGGGCTGAGGCCAGGCGAGTATGTCACACAATCACAACCTAACCGCAACGGCGCTACCCCAGAATATGCAAGGATTCAGTCAGCCCTCCTAAGCATCGGCTACTCCGTTGCGGAAGCCGGAACTACGATATCCGACCAGTTCGACGGAGCGCTGGAGGCTGCGGTCCGTGCGTTTCAGAGACGACACTTTTCTGGCTCGAATGCAGCCTTGAAGGGAAATGAATTTGGCACTGCGAGAACCGTTCGCATCGACTTCTCGACCGCCTTTGCCATCCAAATGGTTGCAGCGGACTCTCTACCTTGAGGGCGGCATCCCCGTCCAGTGGACGCGTTTTGGCACCTCGGACGCCGCACGCAAGCCGCTCCCCGCGCCTCCCCAACAGTAGGTTTGTCCGTCTGAGGTTAGGAGACACGCCGCGGAACTAGAACGCACCAATTGGGCTGCCGGTGGCCCACCGAGGCGCTCAGGCGTGGCGTGTTCCGGCCCACCACCCCAGCAGTAGATGCTTCGATCCTCCCCCAGTGCGCAGCTGTAGTAACCGGTAACAATCAGCTGGCTCACGCCGGGTAGATCCTGGACTCTGACCGGTCGAGGACGATCGTGTGGGTTCACGTTCTCCTCGTGAGGATAATGTCCTGCGGAGGGCGCCCGACCTATCCCGAGCTGACCGGAAGTGTTGTTGCCCCAGCAATACACCGCACCGTCCGTCGTTACCGCGCAAACATGAGCCGACCCGATCGCGACGTTTGCTGCAGGGGGGAGCTTCTCTACCTTCCGCGGAAAGTGCCGATCCTGGAAGGTTCCATCACCGAGCTGACCGTACCCGTTGTGACCCCAGCACCACACCGAACGATCGCGACGGACGACACAAAAGGTGTCCAGACCATCGATCCGTGTTACTTCGTCGATCACTCGGCGCGGCTCGATGCTCAGGACGACGTCAGGGTTCTGCTCCCATGTGCGCAACGCGGGGAGGCTCCAACAAGAAACTTCTCCTTCACGGGTGAGCACACAGGTCTCGCTCGGGCTGTAGACGAAATCGGCGATTCGGTACTGACCAAGCACGTCCGGCCGGCACAACGTTGCCTGGCCATGATTGCGTTCGGGAAAACGCACTTCGCCGTCATCTAATAGGACGCAGTCATGGAGTCCCGAGCGGATGACGTCGCGGACCTGGACGCCCGGCGGAGGTGCAGGAAAGTCGAGCTGAACCGGAGTACACATCTCGTCAGGCGCACAGCGCCGACTCCAGCACCAGACGCTGTTGTCGGCCCAGATCCCGCAGTCCTGTCGCGTTGCCAGGCGGACGGGCTCCCCTCGTGGGAGGCTCTTGGAGGGAGCCTCCGTGGGGGATGGCCCCACGCCTTCGGAGCGCCCCTCGGTCTCGCTACCTCTCGGAGCAGTTGTGTCGGGAGCCCCTATCTGCGTCGGTCTTTCGCCCCGCTCGCAGGTGCACGAACTCACTAGAAGGAGCGCGACAAGGACCTGCTTGGGAACGTGCACGACATGCGTCCTAGCGCGGCCGAGGGAGAGCTTCCAGTAGGGTCTCAGGTCCCCCAGGCCTCAAATGGGCCACACACACTCGACCAGCGCCATGCCGCGGTTGTTCACGAGCCACGAACAGAAGCCCTCCGCCCCGCAAGGATCGGGATCGCAGGACGCCTCGCCGGACTCATCGATGAAGTCCTCGAAGGCGAAGCAGAAGCCGGGCTGAGGTTCGTCGGGAGCGATCAGCCCCCCGAACTGCAACACCCCCTCGGCGGTCACGCAGGCGGCCTGTCCGGTTCCCTCGCCGGTCGTGAAGCTCGCCTTCGGGAAGACCCCGTCACAATCCTGAGCCCCCACACAGGGACTCGCTCCGACCGTGCTCCAGTCGACGCACCTCCCTGGCCCCTGCCGTACGTTCGTGCACACCCCGTAAGGCGTCCCCGCGCAGCTGCCTTCGCGCCCGTTGCACAGGGCGCCCGCTTCAGGGATGCCCCCGCCCTCGCCGCCCGTCCCTCCTGCGTCCGCCCCACCGGAGCTCGGCTCCTCCGTGCTCGGCGCCCCGTCGCCCGCGCTGCCTCCCACCGCGGACGAGCCGGCCTGACCGTCCTCGTCGTCTCCCCCGCCGCAACCCGCCAATCCCAAAATGCCAACCAAACCCCATACCAGGCGCATGCCCGTGACGGTATCACACACTCACGAGCAAGCCCTCACCAGCATCCTCGAGGTCTCCGTCGATCGCTGATTCCGGTCCACGGACGCGCCGTGATTCGCGGACGTCACTCTTTCCCGGACGTCACTCTGCGGATCGGGTCACAGCTACCTGCCGTCCGTCCCTCGATTCACCCCGCCCACGCAGGCGCCCCCGATCCCCACGCCCGCCGCGCGTCGCTATGCGTCTCCCGCATCAATCTGTCTCGACCCGTGCGCGTGACGCATACCCAGCGGCAACACCGTGACCTGCCCGCAGTGCGGGCCCGCGCAGGCCGCGCCATGGACGGAGCAGCGCAGGCGCCCTCAATCAGCTAAACGCAAGGACATGGAGGACGAGGCCCGTACTCCGTCGGCGTTCTACTCAGGGTGAAAGTGCGGCTCCGGATGACGGACTCGCCCTTGTGTTCGACGCGCTGCCAGACTAAACGGGATGCTTCCAAGATCCTGCCCAGATTGGGCAGCGGTTGAGCGCAATGGTTAGACAGCAAGAGCCGCAGCCATGAGGATCACCTTTCGAGCCAAGCCCTCCGTTACACTAGGTCTCTTTGGAACATTGCTCGCTCTTGCGACGTCCGGGGGCTGCGAACAGAAGAAGCGGGACTGGCAGTCGGGCGACACGGGAGGCGTCGCAGGCTCCCCCTCGTCCGCCGGAGAACCCGGCAATTCCTCATCCGGCGGACAGCCTCCACAAATGTCAGGCGAACCTTCAGGTGGTAACGCAGGCGCGGGGAGCGAGAGTCCCCAAGACCTCTGTACTACGGACGATGAGTGCGCCTCTGGTAAGTGTCGCATCTCATTTCGTGATCTCGACGGTGATGGTTATGGCAACGATGCAGACGTCGTTGGCCGGTGCGATGGAACCGTCCCTGAGGGATACTCCTCGGTTGGTGGCGACTGCTGTGATGACGGCGGCAATCTCGAGCTCGCCGCTCTCATCCACCCCGGCCAGACGGAGTACTTCGATGCCCCCGCGAACATCTGTGGCATTTCCTGGGACTACAACTGCAATGGCCGGGTGGACTTCGGCGGCTACACGTGCCCCACCTCGAACGACGCGTGCGCGGACCCAGCACAACGCGACTATGACAGTCCTCAGGCCACTTCCGATGGGCGCGTCGTTGGTTGCACCCATGAAGGCCTCGCTTGCGACGGAGAATGCATGGCCACGGTTGAACCGCTGACTGAGGCCGACTGTGCCTCGTCTTTCCCCCCAGACTCCTGCAGGTGCTTGAAACTTGCTGGTCAGGATCAATCCACCTGCATCTTCGGGATGGCGCTCGGTGTCGTGCGCGTAGTACAATGTCATTGATGTTCGCACCCTGACTCTCGGGGGCTGAATGACGACAGGAGCGCCTCCGGGAGTTCCGCTCGTTCGTAACGCTGACAAGCCGAGCAGAGCTCCAACTCCCCGATGGACACGGAGCTCGCGGATGTGCCCACCCCGGTCAGCACCGGTCAGCGCCGAGCCTCGAAGGCACGTCTCTCCGAGGTGTAGTCACTACACACACCCTGACGGGGCGCAGGGGGAGCGCAGCACAGCCCCCGCAACCGCTTGGCTCCGCCGGACGAGGACGGTAAAACCCGCGGTCGAGTGAGGCGGAGATGGGGGTTGCTGCAGAATCTGACTGGTCCGCGCCCCTCGAACGTCATCGCAGTCGTCGGGAGCAAGCGGTCCCCACGATCACGGTGCTCGTCGGTCCGCAAAGGTCGCCCGAGTGGCTCTGGAGGCGCTGGCAACGTCCCGCTCCGGCGCTCGTGGTCACCGCGGCGCGGGGCACGGAGGTGCTCGAGCAGTGGCTCGGGCGAGGTGCGGCGCGCGAAGAGATCCAGCGTGCCCTGCTCGACGTCGTCGCAGCCGTGATCGGGATCCCCCGGAGCGATCTCGGCGGCGTTCTGGCGGGACGCAGCCCCGCGCAGCTCGAAACCTTGGCGCTGCGGGCAGCGGCCCACGCGGACGTCGACGTCGACTGGATGCGCCACGCCCTGGCCCTCCCCTGCTCCAACGGGCTCGTCGGCGCGGAAATTCCGGCCTCCCTCGGGAAGCTCCTCGCCCTGGCCGGACAGTTACCGCCGCTCCTCGTTCGCCCCACGGGCGCCACGCCGGCGCTCCGCGATGTCGTCGACACCCTGTACAGGATCTCGGAGGAGGCGCCGCGCGCGGAGGTCGCCCTCGCCCTGGACGAGCAAGCCCTGCGGCTGCTGCGCTCGGGCGCACCTCCGCGGGTCATCGCGTCCTTGATGGAGGGGCTCGTGATGCTTCGTCCCCGCGAGTCGCTCGGGGAGTCGAGGGCCGCGGGCGCGCACGCCATCGAGTACGACGCGGCCCAGTTCGCTCGTTCCCAGGCGGAGCTGTCCCTCTTCGAGCGCTTGGAGCGGCGTCCGCACACGCGGGGCCTCTTCCGGTTGAACCGCGTCGTCACCGGCGGCGAGCCGGCCCGCGCCATGGAGATCGATCTCCTGTGCGAACCCCTCGCGCTCGCCGTCGAGGTCGACGGCTACCACCACTTTCGCGACGCCGAGGCGTATCGTCGAGACAGGCGCAAGGACGTGCGGCTCCAGGAGCTGGGCTACCTGGTGGTGCGTGTCCTCGCGAGCGACATCGAGGCGGCGCCGGAGCACGTGCTCGAGACGATCGATCGCGCCGTCGAGAGCCGCCGCAGGAGATCCCCATGAACCCTCAACGCCTAGAAGACCTCGTCCTCGCCCGCTTGGCGGCGCCCGCCAAGTCCCCGCCGACGCCCTCGGAGGTGGCGCGCGGCCTGTTCTCGTTCGTCTCCTTTCGGCTCAGCGAAGCGGAGTGGCGCCGGGAGCTCCAAGAGATCGTCGCGCGCCTGCGGGCGGCGGGGGACGTCGATCCGAAGCGGCTCACCCTGACGGAGAGCGGCGCACGCCGTCTCGCTCAGGCTCTGGGCATGACCGCGCTCCCCCAGGCTCGCGGCTGGCGGGAGTTCAAGGCGAAGCACCTGCCGCGGCTCGTCGATGGCGGGCGACCCTCGGAGCTCCCCTCGAAGGACCCGGCTTTGGGCATCGTCGCCCAGGGGCTCGGGGTGCCCGCCACCGCGGCGCGCAGTGAATCCAGCATCGGAGACGCCTGGCTGATGAGGCACCTGGGGCTCCGCGGCAAGAAGCCGACCCTGGACGCGGTGCGCGCCGCGCTCCTCGCCCGCGAGCTCGGCCTGCCCGAGCGCCCCCGCACGAAGGACGTGCTGCACCTGTACGCCGTCAAGCTGACGGGCGCCCGGAGCGCCAAGCGGGACGACATCCTCGAGGCCCGCGCCCGGCGCTGGCTCGACACCAGCGACCGGCAGCCGAACGCCACGTTGCCCGCCGCAGCTCCCGAAGGCGCGACGCCGCCTCAAGAGCTCCCCTCCACCCCGAGACCGGTCTCCTCGAGAAGTCCCCAGGACACCATCGAGAAGATCCTGGCGGCGGCGCGCGCGCCGGGCACCGCCCGCTTCGGCGACGGCAAGGCCTTCATCGCCTCCGTGTGGCAGCGGCTCGCCGCGGATCCGGACGTGGGCGAGCTCGGCGAGGCGGGCTTCAAGCGCTTGCTGGTGGAGGCCCACCAGCGGGGCGATCTGATCCTCTCCCGCGCCGACCTCGTCTCGGCGATGGACCCGCACGACGTCGCGGCCTCGGAGACCCGACACCTCAACGCAACCTATCACTTCATCCAGATCAGCGGGGACCGCTCATGAGCCAAGCACTTCGATTCTCGGCGACGCACATCGACGACCTGGCGAAGAACATCCTGTCCTCCGGCGTGGACAGCGCCGTGCTGCTCGGGGCGGAGCTCGCCAAGCTCGCGGCGCGCATCCCCTCGAGCGAGCAGGTGACCCCCGCGGCGCTGGTCCACCTGGCGCTCCTCAACGACGCGCTCTGCGTCGCCGAGCGCGCGATCCGCCAGGACGGCGTCATCAGCGAGGCGGAGCTCGCCTACGTGGAGCCCCTAGCGCGGGAGGCCCACAAGTACCTGGCGCGGGTGCGCAGCGTCTATCGAGAGACCATCGATCTGGACAAGCACGGCGTGGGGCTCTTCTTGGACCAGCACGCCCGGGACACCCAGCGCTTCGGCGGGCGGTGCAGAGGGACGGCGTGGCTCGGGCTGCACGTGTGCCAGCGCGCCGCGGAGGCCTCCGGCGACTCGATCTACGTCGACCAGTATCGTGACCTGGTGTCGCGCACCCTCGACGAGCTCTACGGCGAGGTCGGCAGCGGCACCCCCGAGCGGCGGCGAGAGATCGTCGCGGAGCTGG
>JAEWOQ010000262.1 GCA_023460875.1 Pseudomonadota bacterium | reverse complement strand
CGGCGACGAGGCCCGCCACCATACGACACACCACCCGCTTGCTTTGCTCGTCCATGGGCATGACCCCCAGAATATCAGGTTCTCTCGTCGTTCGTCGCGACCAGAAGACGGCCAGGGCCGCGATTCGTGAGCAAAGAACGGCCTTTGGATGAGCCCATCAGGCCCCCCGCGAGGGGTAGGAACCTGATGGGCGGCCGCCCCAAACGGTGAACGAGCGGCGCGTTACGGCCGGCCGTCACTCCACGAACTTCGACAGCAGCCGGATGTACTCCACCTGATAGCCATTGGAGTTCTCGGTCACCTCCCAGGAGTTGACGGGCCAGCTCGTGTTGAAATCCGCGTAGGACTTCATGTCGGGCTGCCCGAAGGGAGGCGCTGGCGGCTCCGCGGGGCACTCCGAGTGGCCCGGACAAACGCCGTCCCAGTCGTAGAACGAGTTCGGTCCGCCCGTGAGGAAGCCGGGGGCGGGGTTCGTGTCCCAGGCGGAGCCGTCCGCGAACCACGTATGGTAGAACTCGGTGACCGAGCGGTGTGCGCCGCTGGCCCTCATGTTCGACAGGTAGACGATGCCGAGCGGGTTCACCCCATGGAGGTAATGGATGTAGCGCGCCGCCGCCCGGCGCCCGTCGGCGGCGCGGGACTCATCGAGCCCCCGGGTCGCGTAGGAGTGGAGGAGCGAGCCGATGCGGGCCTTCTGCGCGTTCGAGCCCCAGACATAGTCCCCCTGGTGTGCCAGGTATGGATCCGGTTCGTCGACGAGGATGCCGAGGTTGTGGCCGGCGCCGAGGGTGTTGTCGAAGGGGATGAGGATGCCGTCGCGCACCGCCGGATCCGCGTCGGGGAGGGTCGCGTAGTCCAGGTAGCTGTCGGTGAAATCGAGGTTCCAGCCGCTCACCCAGCCACCGAACAGGGAGAAGTCGGAGACCTCGAAGTTCTCCTCGAAGTATGTGCGGTAGCTGCCGTCGCCCGTCACCTGATAGATGGCCAGGGCGGCGCGGAGTTTGTACACGTCGAGCATCCAGCGGGCGTCGTCGGCGATCTCCTGCTGCCCGGCGCCGATGCCGGAGGCGGCCCCTTCGTTGTTCCGGAAGAGCACGTCTGGGTTCGCCTCGGCCCAGGCGTAGGCGGCCACGGCACGCGCCGCGAGATCGTCGGCGAAGGTCGCGTCGAGCGGCCGAAGCACGCGCGCGCCCCAGGCGTAGGCGACGGCCGCGCGCAAGGTCGCGTTGGTGCTGGCGGGGCCGTACAGGCTCGGGCCGGTCGCAGCGGAGGGAGGGCTCGCGTGGTCGAGGGAGACGATGGAGAGCACGCTGCCGTCCTCTTCCTGCAGACGCACCAGGTGCTCTAGCCCGAAGCGGGCCTCGTCCACGATGTCGGCGATGCAGTTGCCCGACTCGGGGATGCCGTAGTCGTCGCCGAAGGCCGTCGGGCGCTCCACGTACGCGCGCAGGAGAGACACCACGTAGTCTGCCGTCCAGGCGGTGTACTTGTTGTAGTCGCCCGCGTCGTACCAGCCGCCCGAGAGGTCCCGGGCCGTCCCGGCGTCGTCGGGGGCGCTGAAGAGGCGCGCCTCAGTGTCCTGGAGCGGGCCCAGGTGGCTGGCCCCGTCCACCCAGTCCGCGTCCGCGTGGGGCGCCTCTTTGGGGAAACCCGCGCGCTGATAGAAGAAGGCGCGCATGGCGTGGCGCATCACCTCACGATAGACGTCCGGCGCGACGCGGAACGTGTCGCTGCGCACCCCGGCGTCCACGTCGAGCACGTAGTAGATGCCCGGGGTCGTCACGCTGGAGAAGTCGAACCAGTGGGCGCGATCGCCGCTGCGTTCGTCGGTGGCGCCGCCGTTCCAGGGCGTGGGAGCGGCCTCGAACACGGAGTCGCCGCTGATGGCGTCGACGAGCTGGTAGGTGGCGCCCGGCGTGAACGACTCCGCCGCGTCGAAGCCCTCGACGGGATCGCGCAGCACCGCGATCTTCTCCGCGTCGGGGAGGTACCCGAACTGATCGACGACGATGAAGGGGCTGATGGGAGCCTCGGGCGGCGTGATGCTCGCCTCGCTGGGGACGTCGCTGGGCTCACCGATGCCCGGGCTGCAGGGCCCCTCGGGCACCTCGATTCCTCCGGGGGCTCCACCGTTGCCCGACCCTCCCGTGCCCGGGTTGGCGCCGCCGCCGCTCCCGCCCCCTGGGGCGATGGTGTCCTTCGCGTCCGGGGTGCTTCCACCGCAGGCGGGGAGGCTCAGCGCGCCCGCGAGGAGCGCTCCCGAGAGCACCACTCCCGACAGCGCCGAGCCTGACAGCGCCGACCCTGACAGGGCGGAGGAGCCGAGGAGCCGAGCTCGGAGCCGGCGTCGGGGAGCGCCGCTCTGCGAGGCGGGGAGAGCGGCCGAGGGACGGAGACGAAGGAGAGCAGGAGAGTTCTTCATGGGAGGATGCAGTGCGCGCCGAGGCTCCAGCGCCGCGGATCGAGGTAACTTCACAACAGTAGCTTCAGGGCCTCCAATCGGCGCAGAAATCGAGGGAGGGGCGTACTTCTCCGTACATGGGCGGAGGAGCTGCCACTCCGGCGGATGGCGAGCGGTCCGCCTCTGCTACACTCTCGTCCGACATGAGCGTCGGAATCTGGCAGGTCGTCATCATCGTCGCGGTCGTGGCGCTGCTGTTCGGGGGGAAGGGGCTGGGCAGGCTCGGGGGTGAGCTCGGCCGGGGTGTGCGGAATGTCCGGAAGGGGCTCTCCGGGGCCGCGGATGCCGCGGGGGGCGAGGCGTCTCGGAAGACCTGGGTCGAATCCGCTGCGCAGGTGGCCAAGACGGCGCAGCAGGTCCGCAAAGCCACCCGCCTCGGCCGCCGCTTCCCCTTCGGCTGACGCCAGCGCTGGGTGAGCGCGCTCGCCCCTGACGTTCGTCATGCCCAGAGCAGCCACCCGAGTGGGAGGATGGGCGGAGGTGTTCCTCTGTGTTCCCCCCTGGGTGTGACGATGACGGGCGCGACGATGACCAACGGACGTACGGGGTGCTCGCGACGCCGCTTCTTGACGTGGGCTGCCGCGGCTGGGGCGGCGGGTGTGTATGGGTGTTCTGGTGGCGCAGGGCCGGGTGACGTCGCAGCGACCGGCGGCTGGGTCAGCGGGACCGGCGGGGCGATCTCGACGGGCGGCAGCGGGGGTGACG
>JAEWOQ010000261.1 GCA_023460875.1 Pseudomonadota bacterium | reverse complement strand
GCGCTGCGCGAGCTCGTGGACGCCCGTGGGGCGGCAGGAGCGGTGCTGCGCAAGGCCCTCGCGCCGGATCCGCAGGAGCGTTACCGCTCCGCGTCGGAGATGAGGGACGCTTGGCGGGAGGCTTGGTGCGGCGGCGCCGTGACCGACGTCGCGGCGTGGATCGCGCGCGCGTGCCCCGATCTGGTGGAGCGCGAGCAGGCTCGACTGGAGCGGGCTCGCCCGGAGCGTGGCCGACCGGAGCGTGGCCGTCGCTGACGGCGACCGACCCAGCTGGTCAGCTCCGGCGCGGGGCGCTATGTCGGCCCCCATGCGCGGGCTCCGCGAGCTCTTCCCTGAGTCTACGTCGGCGACGCAGTACGCCCGAGTGGCCTTGCCCGTGCCTCTCGGCCAGACGTTCACGTACACCCTCCCCGAGGCGCTCCCGCTCCATCGGGGCTGGCGAGTGCTGGTGGAGTTCGGGCGGCGGAAGGTGCTGGGCGTCATCGTCGGGCTCGGGACGGATGCGCCAGCGGGGGTACCCCTCGACAAGCTGAAGCCCATCCTCGCGCCGGTGGGGGACGAGCCCGTGCTCGAGGAGGAGCTCCTCGACTTCCTGCTCGAGCTCGCGCGGTATTACCTCGCGCCGGTGGGCGAGGTGCTGCGGCTGGCGCTCCCCGCCCTCGAGCGGTCCCTCGCTCAGCGCGTCGAGGGCGCCGCCGGCAAGAAGCTCGAGGCGGTGGGCAAGCTGGTGCAGGTGGTGTGCCTGGAGCCGGAGGCCGCGGTCGGCGCCGAGCTGCGCGGACAGGCGCGGGACATCGTCGAGCACCTGCGGGCGCACGGGGACACCCGGGTGAGCGAGCTCGCGAAGAGCTTCGGCAACGCGCGCGCCGCCGTGAAGAAGCTGGCAGAGCGGGGGATCGTGCGGGCCGAGCGGCGCGCGGAGGACGTCGATCCGTTCTTCGCGGAGCGCGCGGAGCGGGACGTGCCGCCGGAGCTCAACGCGGCTCAGCGGCGCGCGGTCGAGCGCATCGGCGCGGCCCTCGCCAGGGAGCCTGGCGCGACGTCGTTCCTGCTCGACGGCGTCACGGCGTCGGGCAAGACGGAGGTGTATCTGCGCGCCACGCAGCGCTGCCTGGGGGCGGGCGGGGGCGCCATCCTGCTCGTCCCGGAGATCGCGCTGACGCCGCAGCTGGTGGCCCGGTTCCGCGCGCGGCTCGGGGACGCCATCGCCGTGCTGCACAGCGGGCTCACGGAGACGGCGCGGCTCACCATGTGGCGCGCGCTGCGCTCGGGGCAGCTCCGGGTGGTCATCGGCGCGCGCTCGGCGCTCTTCGCGCCCGTTCGCGACCTGCGGCTGATCTGCGTCGACGAGGAGCACGATGGATCCTTCAAGCAGGAGGAGGGGGTCCGCTACAACGCGCGGGACATGGCGCTGCTGCGAGCGCACCGGACCGGGGCGGTGTGTGTGCTCGGCTCCGCCACGCCGTCTCTCACCAGCGAGGCGGCCGTATGTGCCGGGCGCCTGGAGCGCCTGGAGCTGCCTGCGCGGGCTCGCGCCGACGCGACGCTGCCCGAGGTGGAGATCGTCGATCTGAGGAAGTTCCGCAGCGGCCCGAGCGGAGAAGCTCTGCTCAGCTTGCCGCTCCACCGGGCCCTCGAGGCGACGTTGGCCGCGGGGGATCAGGCGATCCTCTTCCTCAACCGGCGCGGCTTCGCCCCGACCCTCCAGTGCGAGTCCTGCGGGGTCATCGTCGAGTGCCCGCACTGCTCGGTGTCCCTCACCCTGCACCGCGCCCGCGGCGCGCGCCTGGAGTGCCATTATTGCGACTATCAGGTGTCGATCCCGGATCTGTGTCCCGCCTGCAAGGGGCCGCGGCTCATCGAGGAGGGCATGGGCACCGAGCGCATCGAGACCGTGCTGGAGCAGCAGTTCCCGGGGGCTCGCCTCGCGCGGCTGGATCGGGACGTGGCCTCGGGGGTCAAGAGCGAGGGCATCCTGGACCGCATGCGCCGGCGCGAGATCGACATCCTCGTGGGGACGCAGATGGTCACCAAAGGCCACGACCTGCCCCAGGTCACCCTGGTGGGCGTGGTGAACGCGGACGCGGCGCTGTCCCTGCCGGATTTTCGCGCGGCCGAGCGGACCTTCCACCTCCTCGTGCAGGTGGCCGGTCGCGCCGGGCGCGCCGGGAAGCCCGGGCGGGTCCTCATCCAGACCCGCCAACCCGAGCACCCGGCGATCGAGCTCGCCGCCCGTCACGACGTGCGCGCCTTCGTCGAGCAGGAGATGTTGGCGCGGCAGGAGCTGCGCTACCCTCCGTTCTCGAGGATGGCCCTGGTGCGGCTCGACGCGGTGGAGGAGTCCCGCGCCCTGCGGGAGGCGGAGCGGCTCGCGGAGCTGGCCCGGCGCGCTGGCGCCGGAGGCTCCGTGGAGGTGTTGGGGCCCACCCCAGCTCCCCTGGCTCGACTCCGCAACCGCTACCGGTATCGCTTCATGTTGAGGTGTCGAGAGCGCTCTGGGCTGCGCGCTCCCCTCTTGGCCGTGGCTCGCGCCCCCACGGATCGGCGGGTGCGGGTCAGCATCGACGTCGATCCGCTGGGGATGCTCTGAGCCGCC
>JAEWOQ010000260.1 GCA_023460875.1 Pseudomonadota bacterium | reverse complement strand
AAGTTCGGGTGCTCCAGCAGCGCGGTGATCTGGGCCTCCTCGACGAAGCGAGCGAGGTGGTCCTTGTGCATCTGCTGGCGGGGCAGCGGCGTGACCTTGAGGGCGAGCTCCCGGCGGAGCTTGGTGTCCGTACCGCGGAGCACGTAGCTCATGCCGCCTTGACCGAGCTGATCGCTGACGCGGATCCGCCCGCTCCAGAGCTGCTCGGGGTCGAGGAGGGGGAGCTGGGCCGACGGCGCCTCGGGGACGAGCTGGGTCGGCTCCTCAGCGATCGCCGGCGGCGGAACTCTTCGTTGAGGACGATCGGTCATGCCTCGAGCCCGGGTCAGCCTGGAGTCCAGCGCTGCTTGGAGCAGCGGCGCGGCGCTGCGATGCGCTCACCTCATGCCGGACTCACGCAGGCCGGTCTCCGGCTCGCGATCGGTACTCCACTTGCGCTTTGTCGGCAATGGACCCCGACCGACGACGGTGGGCCCGTCGCGATCCGCGCCCTCTCGCCCCGGCACCTTAAAGCGCCAGGAAGGGGTGCCGGCCCAGCGAATCAGCCCAGCGAGCCGGCCCAGCGAGTCAGCCCAGCGAGCCGGCCCTGCGAGCCGGCCCAGCGAGCCGGCAGACAGCCGGCGGAAGGAGCGCTCTCCCGCCCGTAAACGCTCGAGGAGCTCCCGAGCAAAGCTCGAGGGTCAACCGGGGCGCTTGGGAGGTCGCTGTGCGCGGCGGAGGGCCTCGACGTAGGCGCGCTGGACCTCGCGGAACTCCGCCGCGTCACCGCCGCGATCCGGATGCGTCTCGAGGGCGCGGCGGCGATGTGCCTGCTTGATCTCGGCTTCCGTCGCTCGTCCGGGGAGACCGAGGATGCTCCACACCGAGCGAGCGCCGTCGGGTCGCGGCGCATCGGGCCGCGGCGCGGCGGCTTCGGCGCTCTTCGGCGTAGCGCTCGCGAAGGGCGGCTGCTCGCGGATGACGCGTAGCCAGGCTTGGGCCCAGCTCGAGTCGAGGGGGGCCAGGGGCACCCCGGCGGCGCGCTCGGCGGCCGCGAAGGCCTCCTCGAAGCTCCGGGCGCCGCCAGCGGACGCATCCGGAGGTTGGAACGGGCGACGCCGGGGAGCCGTGGTCCACCAGGCTGCCCAGAAGAAACGCCGCCGACGTGTGCGGGCGATCGAGCAGCCCGGGGCGAACAGGTCCACGGGCGCGCCCTCCTCAGGAGGTCGGTCGTCGCCACTGCTCATGACGCTCCCCTCCCTCTCCCGCACCGGGGGCTCTGTATCGAGCCCCGGTGGGGAGCCGAGGTCTGGGTCCTCAGCGCTTGGTCCAGGTGCGGACGATGGGTGCGTACAGGGCCTTGGCGTCTTCCCCTTCGGTGCGCTGGCGAGCGTCGAAGTAGATCGAGGCCCACAGGAGCGAGACGAAGGGGAAGAGCAGGGTGACCACCGCGACGCTGACGAGCTGCGCCATGGGACCACCGACGAGGGGCACGAACCCCAGGATGACGGTGGCGATGCTGGTGAGGATCATCGCCGGGATGACGACGACCATCACGAGCAGCGCGAGCCCCAGGTGACGCCCCGGGTCCTTCAGGACCAGCTCGAGGGACCGCATGTTGGCGCCAAAGAACGTCTTCTTTTCGAGGAGGTACGCGGGGCCCGCGAACATACCGACGAGCAGACCAGGGACGATGAGGAACATGGTGCCGACGGCGATGACGAAGCTCATCACGGCGATGTTGAGCCACTCGCTCACGGGGTTCTTCAAAGCGGCACCCCAGGCCTCTCTCCAGGTGAGGCGCTCGCCGCTGGCCGCCGCCAAGGACCAGCGCCACATCGCTCCCGCGGCGATGGGCGCGACCGCGAGCTCCACGAGCGCGATCAGGAGCCCCAAGATCCAGCCCACGATGGGGATCCAGCCCGTGGCCACGCCGATCAGCGCTCCGGGCACCATCACGAGGCCCAGCGTCAGGGCTCCGTCGACCGCCTGCGCCTTGTAGGTCGCCATGGCGTTCGCCAAGAACGCCTTGAAGGTATCGAAGAGCCCGTCACCCGCGCCGGCCAGCGGAGGAGCGGCGTAGGCGGCCGGAGCAGGGGCCGCCAAGGGCTGTGGGCTCGCGGCGGGACCAGGAGAGGGAGCGGGCGCCGGTTGCTGCGGGAGAGGCGCCGGGTCCCCCTGCGGGTTCGGGGTGGCCGCTGGGCCCGGGGCTGGGGTGCCGAGGGCGAGCTGGGCCAGCGCCGCTGGCGCCGTCGCCAGGGCCGTGTCTGCGAACGCCGCTGCCGGCGGACGCTCCATCACCTGAGTGCCGCCAGGGCCGAAGCCCAGGCCGCTGTCGATCGCCTGCACGGCGATGGTGGTGTCGCCGATGCGCAGCGCGGTGCCGGGGGTCAGCACGATCGTGCCCACCACGCGCTCGCCGCCGACGCGGTAGGTGCCGTTCGTCGAGTTGAGATCGGTGAAGTGCAGCACACCCCCCTCGAAGGTGAGCTCTCCGTGACGACCGGACGTCTTGGGGTCTCGGGTGACGATGTCCCCGGTTTCGCGACCGATGAGGACCTTGGCTTGGACGAAGGTATACAGGTCGGACGATTGATCGTGTCGGAGGATCGAGAGGCTGTACGACGGCATGCTTGTTCCTTTCTGGCGCATGCGAACAGCATCCGGGCCTTCCCGCAACCCTGCCCGGGATCCCAAGCGGCCAGCGTGCCCCATCACGTCGCCCATCACGTCGCCCATCACGTCGCCCAGCGGGACCGCCGCCAGACCTCTCCCCTTGTGGGTGGGCGTCGCACCCCCCCACCGCGCGCCTTGCCAGTCGTGGGGGAACCGCCCAGAGTCGCCACCATGACCCTGCCCGGAAAGCACCGCCTGTTCGTGTACGGGTCTCTGCTCCCCGGTGAAGTGGATCACGCCCTCCTCGAGGGAGCGGAGCTCGTCGGGCCAGCCCGGACGGCGGCCGCGTACCACCTCGTCGATCTGCGGGTTTATCCCGCCTTGGTCGAGGACGGTGACACGGAGGTGGTCGGCGAGGTCTACCTCGTGGACAAAAAGACGCGCATGCACATGGATGTGCGCAAGGAGTGCCCCATCCTCTTCGAGCGTCGCCCGGTGCGCCTGGCGGACGGAGAAGAGGCGGACGCCTACGTCATGTCCCCCCAGAAAGTAGGCGGCAAACGTCGCATCTGGAACGGCGACTGGAAGAACCGCTTCGCGCCGAAACCCCGGGAGAGCGCCGGCCCCTTCGTCAGCTGGGCGAAGGGACGCTACGATCGGCGCTGACAGCTCCTCGAGCTCTCGCGAGATGCCCACCGAGGGGACTCCATCGTCCGTCGCGCGAGCGGTGCCTGTCCCGCAGGCGCGCCGCGGCCCTCTCCTCGTGGTCCTGGGGCTGGCGCTGCTGGTTTCCTGGGCATGCTACGCGCTGGTGGTCCGCCCCTGGGTGCCGTCCGCGTCTCCCTGGGCCGAGCTCCTCACCAACGTCGGCGCGCGCACCGTGTTCTGGGGAGGGCCCTGCGCCGTGTATCTGTGGCGCGTCCAGGGGGCGCGCTGGCGGGAGCCCCTCGGCCTCGCGTTTCCTTACGGGCGACGGCAAGTCGTGAGCGCCCTGGTCGTGCCCGTCGTCGTGGCGGCCTTGCTGATCTGGGCCACGGCGCGCCAGCTCGGCGTGGCGTTCGAGGTGCTGCTCGCGGCGTTCGTGGAGCAAGCGCGCCCCCGCTTTACCGCGCCCCTGTTCGAGGAGCTCGTCTTTCGAGGTGTCGTCGTGTCGGAGGCGCTCAGCGTCGCTCGGGAGAGCGCCCCCAGCGTCGGGAGCTGGCGCTGGCGATACTGGGGGGCGCAGCTCGCCGCCGCGGCGCTGTTCACCCTGGTGCACTGGCCCTGGTGGCTCATGGATCGCGGCCTCGAGGGCACGCTGGCCGCGAGCCTGCCGCTGTTCGCGACCGGGCTCATCCTGGGAGTGGTCTTCGGCCAAACACGGAGTCTGTGGCCCTGCGTCCTCCTGCACTGGGTCAACAACGAGCTGAGCGTGGTGACGCTCTGACGGACATACAGCGGCGACCGAGCCGCTGTGGGGGTGGGCCGGCGCGCGGGGGGGAGCTATGTTCCCGCCCCCGATGACGTCTCCTGGTCACATCCTCGATGAGCTGAAATGGCGCGGTCTCGTGCACCAGAGCACGAACCCCGACGGTCTATACGAGCACCTGCGAGCCCCCCAGAGGGTCTACGCGGGCTTCGACCCCACCAAGGACTCCCTCACCATCGGCAACCTGGTGGCCATCGTGCTCCTGCGGCGCTTTCAGCTCGCGGGGCACCGCCCGGTCGTGCTCATGGGAGGCGGCACGGGCCTCATCGGCGACCCGTCGGGCAAGGACAGCGAGCGGCAACTCCTCGACGACACCCAGGTCGAAGCCAACGTCCGCGGCCAACGCACGATCTTCGAGCGGATCATCGACTTCGATGGGCCGAACGGGGCTGTGCTCGTGAACAACGGCGATTGGATCCGAAAGCTCAGCTACGTCGACGTGCTGCGGGACGTCGGCAAGCACTTCTCCGTGAACATGATGATCCAACGGGACTCTGTGCGGCTGCGCCTCGACAGCCGGGAGCAAGGCATCAGCTACACGGAGTTCAGCTACATGATCCTGCAGGCGTACGACTTCCGTCACCTGTACCGGGAGCAGGGGGTCACCGCGCAGGTGGGCGGCTCGGACCAGTGGGGGAACATCGTCGCCGGGGTGGATCTGACCCGACGCACCGAGCGGGTGGAGGTGTATGGCTTGACCACACCCCTGCTCACGAAGGCCGACGGCGGCAAGTTCGGCAAGACCGAGAGCGGCGCCGTGTGGCTCACCAGCAAGTACACGAGCCCCTACGCATTCTATCAATTTTGGATCAACGCCGCGGACGCGGACGTCGAGCGCTTCCTCCACGTGTTCTCGCTGCGCCCGCAGGATGAGCTCCAGGAGATCCTCGCGGCGCACGGGCGTGAGCCGGCGCGCCGCGTGGGCCAGAAGGCCCTCGCCGAAGAGCTGACGAAGCTCCTACACGGCGACGAAGGGCTCCGGGAGGCGCTGGCTGCGACGGAGGCGCTCTTCTCCGGCGACGTCTCTGGGTTGTCCTTACGAGTCATCGAGGAGGCTTTCGGAGGCGCCCCCTCGAGCCAGCACGCGCTGAGCTCCTTGAGCGACGAAGGGAAGGACGTCCTCGAGCTCCTGGTGGAGTCAGGGGTGGTGAAGAGTAAGCGTGAGGCCCGTGAGCATGTGGGCAATGGGGCGGTGACGGTCAACGGGCAGCGCGTCGACGCAAATTACCGTCTGACCAAAGCGGATCTGCTCCACGGAAAAATCGGGCTGATCCGGAGGGGCAAGAAGACGTGGCATGTGACGCGATGGGAGTAAGATGGCAGGTTGAATGAGTTACTCTGCCCTTGCCCCTCGCCTGCGCGCCGGCCGCCCTCTGGTGGTCGACGCCGACTCTGGAGCTTCCCTGCGGGCGCAGGGGGTCACCGTGGGAAGCCCCGGGGCGCTGGGCGCCCTCCTGCGTCACGACCCCGAGAGCGTGAGCGCACATCACGCTGGTGAGATGGCCCGTCGTGTGGACGTGGTGTCGGCGTTGACGGCGGACACGACGCCGCGTGCGCTCGCGGAGGTCGGCATGGAGCACCGCTCTGCGATGCTCACCGGACAAGCGGTGGACCTCGCCTACGAGATCGCTCAGGCCGCGGAGAAGCCCGTCGCGGTCGCGGCGGTGCTCGGATCCGACCTGGTGACGTCCCTCGACCGACGGCGCTTCGAGGCGGAGACCCGCGAGCACGCGCTGCGGATCTCGGTGGCGGGGCCCGATCTGGTGGTCGTGCGGGGCATGGGCAGCACGGCGGAGCTCGGCTTCGCGGTCCAGGCGACCAGCGAGCTGGGGTTGTCCACGTGGGCCGTGGTCGATCTGGAGCTCTCCGGGGAGCACTTGGAGGATCTGCTCGAGGCGTTGGCGGAGGCGGGCGCCGAGGCCGTGTTGTTCGAGATCCCGACCATCGAGCTGGCCCTCGATCGCCTCGCGCGCGTCGCGGGCTGGGAGACGGACATCGCTCCTGGCGTGCTGCTCGCGGCGGGGGACGACGCGGTGCGCGGTTTTCCTGCGGAGCTCGAGCCCGGCTGGGTGGAGCGAGCCCTCGAGCTCGTGGACGCGGGGGCGCGCGTCGTCGGGGGCGGCGCGGGCACGACCGCGGCCCATTCGCAGGCTCTGGCGGCCGCGCTGCGGCAACTCCATCCTTCGATCGCGCCCCTGACGGGGACGGCGAGTGTCGGCTGAGGACCGCCTCCCCCTTGCAAAGGGGCGCAGGTGGCTCCAAAAGGCAGGGGCGCCGCTGCCCTCGAGAGGTCGGGCGCGTCGGGAGAGGCTCTGGAACGCCGCTTCGATAAGCCACCATGACTACGCCACGACCCGCGCCGACCGGCGATCGAGAGCTCCGCTCTCTGGATGATCTAATCGGGGTGCTCGCCGCCCCCGAGCGACCCTGCGACGAGTGGCGCATCGGCGCGGAGAGCGAGAAGTTCGGGGTGCACGAGACGAGCGGAGCTCCCCTGCACTACGAGGGGGAGTTCGGGGTGCTGCGCATCTTCGAGTGGTTGGTGAATCGCGAGGGCTGGGCGCCCGTCTCCGAGTCTCCGGGGGGACCCGTGATCGCCCTATCCAAGGGCGACGCCAACATCACCCTCGAGCCGGGGGCTCAGTTCGAGCTCAGCGGGGCGCCCCTGCGCACGGTGCATGAGGTCGTGAGCGAGCATCAGCGTCACCTGCAGGAGATCGGGACGATCGCGAGGGAGATGGGCGTCGCCTGGCTCATGACGGGCTTCCATCCTCTGGCCCGGCAGGAGCAGCTGCCCTGGGTGCCGAAGCAACGTTACTCGATCATGCGGGAGTACTTGCCCCAGCAAGGAGACGGCGCGCTGGACATGATGCGCCGCACCGCGACCGTCCAGGGCAACTTCGACTGGTCGAGCGAGGCGGACGGGATGGCCAAGCTCCGCCTGGCGCTGAAGATCTCCCCGTTGCTCCACGCCTGGTTCGCGAACGCGCCGTTCCGAGAGCGGGCGCCGAGCGGCTGGATGAGCCTCCGTGGCGAGGTGTGGCTCCGTATGGACCCGCGGCGCAGCGGCCTCGTCGCGCGGGTCCTGGACAGCGCCTCCCCGAGCTACGTCGACTACGTCGAGTGGGCCCTCGACGCGGGGATGTTCCTGATCAAGCGCGGTGATCGGATCCTGCACAACACGGGGCAGTCCTTCCGGGACTTCCTCGAGCATGGCTTCGACGGTCAGCGCGCCACGGTGGCGGATTGGAAGCTCCACCTGAACACCCTGTTCCCGGAGGCGCGGCTCAAGGGGACCCTCGAGGTGCGCAGCGCCGACAGCCTCCCGCCGGAGCTCGCTGGCTCCCTCCTCGCCCTGTGGACGGGCCTGCTCTACGACGCGCGCGCGCTGGAGCAGGCTACCGCCCTGACGGAGACGTGGACGGCGCGCGCGCTGGAGGCAGCGCGGGGAGAGCTCGTGCGGCGGGGGCTCGAAGGGCACCTGTGCGGACGTCCTGGGTGGGACTGGGCAGAGCAGCTCGTCGAGATCGCGGCGGCGGGGCTCGAGCGCCGCGGAGAGCTGGATCCGCAGGGGCGCTCGGAGGCGGTCTTGCTCACGCCGGCCCGCGCGCTGCTGAGCGAACGTCGCTGCCCGGCCGCGAGCAGCCTGGCGCGCTACGAGGCACTGCGCCGGACGACGTCCAGCTCCACGATGACGACAGAGCGCGCGATCATCGAGAGCACGCGCCTCCCCGTCGCGTGAGGGTAATCACGGTCGGCGATTAGGCCACAGGGTGACGCGGCGCCGCGGTTCGACGTCGCGGTCGCGCCTCACCCCTGCGGCGCCACCGCGGGCAGCCAGAAGGAGAAGGTGCTGCCCTGCCCCTCGACGCTCTCGGCCCCCACGTCTCCCCCGTGAGCCCGCACGGTCTCGCGCACGATCATGAGGCCCAGGCCCGAGCCGATCACCTCGTGCTCGCGATCGACGGCGCGGCTGTAGCGCTGGAAGACGTGGGGCAGGCGCTCCGGAGCGATCCCCCGCCCCGTGTCCTCCACCTCGACGCTGACTCGATCGCCGGCCTCCAGTACGCGCACCTCGACGCGGCCCCCCTCGGACGTGAACTTGATGGCGTTCCCCAGCAGGTTGCTCAGCGCGAGCTTGAGGCGCCGCGGATCCCCCCGCACGCAGCCCTCGCGTGCGCTCCGTTCGCCGAGCTCGAGGAGGAGCCGGCGCGAGTCGGCGAGGGGGCGAAACTCGTCCAGAGTATCTTCGGCGATCTGACGTATGCTCACGCGGTCGTCGCTCATCACGTACAGGCCGCCCTCGAAGCGCGCGATCTCGAGGAAGTCGTTCACCATGCCGACGAGCTCGCGCAGGTTGCGCTGTAGCTTGCCGAGGGCCTCGCTCAAGGTGGGCGTCGGGGCGCCCGGATGGCTCCGCAGCAACGTCTCGATGCGCAGCACCGCGGCGCTGAGCGGCGTGCGCAGGTCGTGGGCGATGATCGCGTAGAGATCGAGGCGTCGTTGCGCGGTCTCTCGCTCCAGCGTGACATCCCGCAAGGTGACGACGTAGGCGCCGCGCCCGTCCGGTGAGGTGCCGCGAATGAGGGGGGAGTAGGTGCGCCCGTCGATCTCGATGTCGCCGTGCCGCCGCGCGAGCCCGCCCTTGGCGCGGGTCCAGTCCAACGCCAGCTCGGGCAGCAGCTCCGGGAGGCGCGCGCCCTCGAGCCTCCTCGAGGGGCGGCCGAGCACGCGCTCCGCCTCCGGGTTGACGTAGATGATGCGCCCCTCGGCGTCGACCCCCACCAGCGCGTCCGGGCTGCTCGCGAGGAGGTGGAGGAGCGTCGCCTCCGCCTTCTCGGCCCGCTCGATGAGCTCGCGCCCGCGCACGAGCGCGCCCACGCGGGCGAGCAGCTCCTCCTGCGCATAAGGCTTGGAGAGGAAATCGTCGGCGCCCGCCGCGAGCCCTTCGGCTACCTGCCCGGAGCGTTGATGGACCGTGAGCAGCAGCACCGCGATGGACGCCAGGTGCTCGTCCGGCAGGTTGCGTAGGTAGTGGCAAACGTCGATGCCGCTGACGCCGGGCATCAACCAGTCGAGCACCAGCACCCGTGGCAGCTCATCTTGCTCGCCGTTCGCTAGCGCTTCGAGGACGCTGCCTCCGTCTTCGAACACTCGCACCTCATAGCGCGGCGCCAGCGCCCGCTCCGCTCGCTGGGCATCCAGCGGGCTGTCGTCGACGATCCAGACCCTCGGTCGTGATGGGAGCGCTTCGAACATTCAGATCCCCCTCCGCCCGCCCGTAGGAAAAATAGGTAGCACCTCCCTGGACGGGCACGCAGGATCTCGAGGGGGGAGGACGGTCGGGGAGCGCATCGGTGGGGGGATGGGTTGACGAAGGTACTCGTGGTCGATGACAGCGCGGTGATGCGCGAGATGGTCGTGGCATGCCTGCGTGGTCTGCCGGAGGCGGACTTCGAACACGCCGCGAGTGGTCTCGAGGCGATCGAACGGCTCAGTCTCTCTCCTTACGACTTGGTCATCCTCGATCTGAACATGCCGGACATCGGCGGCTACGAGGTGCTGGAGTTCGTGCGCGGGCAGGACCAGCTCGAGACGCTGCCGATCCTCGTGGTGACCACGCGGGGCGACGAGGCGTCGCGCGAGCGCGCCCTGGCAGCGGGTGCGTCGCGCTTCATGACCAAGCCGTTCTCTCCAGAGCAGATTCAGGAGGAGGCTCGCGCGCTGCTAGACAGGGAGGGGGCCGGGCCGTGAGCGACGACGCCGTCGATCTCCGCGAGTTCCTCAGCGGCTTCGTGGCCGAGGCCGACGACCACCTCAGGAGCTGCCGGAGCGCCCTAGTCGCTCTGGACCGGGCGTCCGGGCGCCCGGAGCCCAGCGCCGTGCGGCAGATGTACAGGAGCCTGCACACCATCAAGGGGCTCGCGGCCATGGTGGGAGTGCAGCCGGTCGTGGACCTGGCGCATCGCATGGAGGCGGTCGTGAGGTCTGCCGACCAGGCTGGTGGGACGTTGGTGCCGGAGGCCATCGATCCGCTGATGCGGGGGCTGAGCGGCCTCGAGCTGCGGGTGCAGGCCGTGGCCCGCCGGGAGGAGGTCCCGGAGGCGCCCGCTCCGCTGATGGACGAGCTGGAGCACCTAGAGCCGAGGGCCGAGCCCCGAGAAGCGCACCAGGATCTGCCCTTGACCCTGCCCCCGGAGCTGGCTCGTAAGCTGACTGGTGCGGAGCGCACGCAGCTTTCGGAGGCGGTGCGGGCTGGCCGGCGCGCCTTGCGCGTCGACGTTGTGCCGACGCCCGCGCGGGCGGCGGCGGGCCGGCACCAAACCGCGGTGCGGGGGGCCTTGGCG
>JAEWOQ010000259.1 GCA_023460875.1 Pseudomonadota bacterium | reverse complement strand
CCCCGAGAGCCTCGCGCAGCGGGCGCGGGAGGTGGCCAAGAAGGGCAACCTGAAGCTCAAGATCCTCGATCCCAAGGGCCTGGCGGCCGCTGGTCACAACCTGCACGTGGCGGTGGGGCAGGGGAGCGTGCGTGGCCCGTACCTCGCACACCTGAGCTACGTCCCCAAGAAGCCGGGCAAGCGCATCGTGTTCGTCGGCAAGGGGGTGACGTTCGACACCGGCGGGATCTGCATCAAGCCGATGCAGGGCATGGCGGACATGAAGACCGACATGGCCGGCGCAGGCGCGGTGCTCGGTCTCATGGCTGCGGTCGCCGTGCTCCAGCCAGACGTGGAGGTGCACGGCATCCTCGGGGCGGCGGAGAACATGCCGGACGGGAACGCCTATCGCCCCGCCGACGTGCTCACCTCCCTCAGCGGCAAGACCGTCGAGATCATCAACACGGACGCGGAGGGGCGGCTGATCCTCGCCGACGCGCTCACCTACGCTACGCGCCTGAAGCCGGACGCGATCGTCGACGCCGCCACGCTCACGGGCGCGACGCTCGTCTCGCTGGGCCAGCCCTACTCGGCGTTCTTCAGCACGGACGACGTGCTGGCGCAGGCGATGGACCGCGCCGCGCGCCGCGCCGGGGAGAGCTTCTGGCGCATGCCGCTCATCGAGGAGCTCGCGAGTCAGCTGAAGAGTGACGTCGCCGATCTCAAGCATGTTGGGGATCGCTTTGGTGGCGCGATCTCCGCGGCGTTGTTCCTCCGGGAGTTCGTGGGTCAGGTGCCCTGGATCCACTGCGACATCCCCGGGGCCGTGTACGCGGATCGTCCCGCGGGTGTGTACCCGAAGGGGGCCACCGGGCACGCCGTCATGACCTTCCTCGAGCTCGTGGAGATTTTCTCGGAGGGGGCGGCGGTCTCGAGCGAGGTGCCGCCTGCGAAGTCCGGAGGGGGCGTGGAAGGGACGAGCCCACGGCCCGCTCGCCGCGCCCCCCGGCGGACCAGCGGGAAGGCCAAGGCCCCCGCACGACGCACGCGCGCGCGCTGAGGCAGAGCCGCTCACGGCGACGCCTAGTTGCGTCGGCCGCGCGCACGGCCGCCCGGCCCTCGACCCCTCGGTTTCGCTCGGCTCCCCAGCAGGCGAGAGGCGCCGAGCGGCTCCGGAAGGGCCGGGATCCGGCCCTGGCGCTCAGCGTTGATTTCGCCGCGCTCTACGGTCGCCGCGCTAATAGGCGCAGTCCGTCTTGCGCTGACGTTCAAGGACGAACAGCCCGAAGCCGGGGCGCTCGGTCTTCGGAGTGTCTGCGCTGGGCTCTGTGTCGGGCGGCTCTGTGTTTGGTTCGGGACCGGGCTTGAGCAGCCTCACCTCGACGCCTCCGCCGTTCATGAGCGAGAGCACGGCGATCATGCTGTGACCGCAGGCGCTGTCGACGTAGGCGAACACGTTTTGATCGCGCCCTTCGCCGATGGTCGCCGTGGAGAGGGGATCGTGGAGAGCCTCCGTGATCGTCCTGAGCGGCGCCTCGAGGAACAAGGGATCCCCGTTCGCGCTGCAGAGGCCCCGCGCGGCGTCGTCGGTGGTCAGAGTGCCCGGACGTGAGGCGAGGCGCTGCACGTCGAGGTCGAGCCGCATGCGCAGGGTGGGCGGGGTCCCCTCGGGGAGCAGCCCCTCTTGGAAGAGGGGCGCGCTCACCAGGGCGCCGCAGTAAGCCTCGTGCTCGGCCAGCGCCCACTCGTCGAGGTCGCGACAGCCCATCGCGGCACTTGCGAGGGCGGTGACCCCCCAGAGAACTCGGGAGCGGTGACGGAGTGCCCGGGCGTTCGGGACCATGGCCGCTCACTCTACGGGGCTGCTCTCGGTCGGGTCCAGTCGCGCCTCGCTGGGGCGCGTTTCCTGGTGCTCGAGGGCCGCGCGGGCGGCCTGACGCACGACGGTCATCGCATCTCCCTCGGCGGCGCGGCGCAGCGCGGAGAGGGCCTCTGTCGCCGGACGCTCGCTCGGCGCGCTCTGGAGCCACTGAGCGAGGGCGCGGGCGGCACCACGACGCAACCGCCAGTCGCGGCCACTGAGCAGGATCCGAGTGAGCTCTCGGCCCGCTTCGTCGTGGCTCGAGCGACCGAGGGCGGCCAGCGCGGCGTTCTGTACGGCGGGGGTGGCATCGCGGAGCGCCCGCAGCACGGCGCGCCGCGCCGCCGGGTCGTTCGGGAGCAGACCCAGCGCCGCCACGCTGGCGCTCCGGACCTCCACGGAGTCGTGCTCGAGGAGCGCCTCGAAGGCGGGCGCCACGCGCGCGGTGATCGAGCGGGCTGCGCTCTCTACGGCGTCCCGCGTGGCGGGGTCCAAAGCTCGGGGAACGAGGGCGGCCGAGGTGCTCTGTGGCTCTCCGGGGACGGGGCCCGCGTCGTCGAGGGCGGCCGTGAGAGCTCCGAACGCCGGCGCTCCGCTCCGGGCGGTGAGGGCCTGCGCGACGACGACGGCGCGCTCACCGGAGCTGCGGATGGCGAGCAAGCAGGCCTCTTCGAGGGCGTGCTCGAGGCGGACCAGAGCCTGCGCGGCCTCTGCTGGCGACGGTTCGGGAGGCAGGAGGCTCTCCAGCAGCACGCGGAAATCGACGGGGCCCTCGGGGAGGTCGTCCAAAGAGGCTGGGCTCCTCCGGCTCGTCGCGGAGCTCGCGTAAACGGCGGCGGCGCGGAGCGC
>JAEWOQ010000258.1 GCA_023460875.1 Pseudomonadota bacterium | reverse complement strand
GCGCGCAGCGCCGTCAGCGGGCCCACGCCGGCCGCGGCGCTGCGGGCGCGGGGGCTCCGGGCGGACGTGATGGCCCCCGAGTACGTCGCCGAGTCGCTGGTCGAGACCCTGCTCGACACCCGCGCCGAGCGGCCCCTCGGGCGGGTGCTGCTCGCCCGCGCGCGGGTGGCGCGAGACGTGCTCCCGGAGCGGCTCCGCGCCGCCGGAGCGGAGGTGGACGTCGTGGCCGCCTATGAGACGCACCCCGTCACGGGGCCGGAGGCCGCGCGCCTGGCGGAGCTCGCCCGTGACGCGGTGGACGTCGTGCTCCTCACGTCGAGCTCCATGGTGAGCTCATTGGTGGCGGCCCTGGGCGCGGAGGCGGCGCGTCTGCCGGAGCGGGTCACGGTGGCGTGCATCGGACCGGTGACCGCGCAGACGGCGCGGGACCTCGGGCTCCGCGTGGACGTGACGGCGGAGCGCTACACGGTGGACGGGGCGCTCGACGCCCTGGAGGCTTGGTTGTCCCGCGACGTGCGCTCAGCCTGAGCTCGGACGCAGGCGCAGGAGAACCCAGTCGCCCTCCTGGTCGCGCCCTTCGAGGCGGGCGCCTTGGGCGAGGAAGCCGTCGAGCACCTCCTGCTCCTGCTCTTCGAGCAGCCCCGTCAGGAGGAGCACGCCTGCGGGAGTGACGTGGGTGAGCAGCGGCAGCGCGAGCTCCTGGAGGGTGCGCGCGTCGATGTTCGCGACGACGAGCGGTGAGCGCTCGCCCACCGCTGAGAGGGGCGTCGCGGAGAAATGACAGCGATCACTCAGGCCGTTCAGCTCCGCGTTCTGCGCGGCGGCGGTCACGGCGATCGCGTCGATGTCGATCCCCCAGGTGCGCGCGGCTCCGGAGCGTGCGGCGACGAGACACAGCACCCCGCTGCCGGTGCCCACGTCGAGGAGGTCCAGCTCGCCCGACCCCGTCATCGTCTCCAGCGCGGCGCGATCCATGATGGCGCGCTCCACCGCGCGGGCGGCGAGGCGCGTGGTGGCGTGGTCACCAGCGCCGAAGCAGGGCGCGGGCTCGAACCACAGGGTCCTTTCGCCGGGGGGCGCGGGGCCCGCGTGAGTGGGGCGCAGCACGAGCTCATCGGTCACGCGGGTGGGCCGCAAGGCCGCCAGCCAGGTCGCTTCCCAGTCCCGTGTCGCCTCCGTCCGCTGGACAGGCCCGACCTCCGCCTCCGGCAAGGCCAGCCGCGCTCGGGAGCGGAAGTCGTCGATGGCGGTCGTCAGGCGCGTGGCCTGCTCGGGATCCGTGCAATAGAGCACCAGCCAGGAGCCGTTGTCGTCCTCCTGCTCTGCCACGCCCTCGGCGCCCGCCTCGAAGAGGCAGGTGCCCAGCGCGTCCGTCAGGCTCGGATCCACGTTGACGCGCAGCTCGATCATGGCTCACCCCGCGACGGCGACGCGGTTACGGCCGGCGCGCTTCGCGGCATAGAGACGTCGGTCCGCCGTTGCGACGAGTTCATCGGCGCGGGGAGTCCCCAGCTCGCCCACGGACGCGCAGCCTGCGCTGAGGGTGACCCGAATGTGTTGTCCTTCATGGGGGATGACGAGGGCCGACACCTGACTGCGCAGGCGCTCCGCCAGGACGCCGGCGCCCTTCAGGTCGATGGCGCGGAGGATGATGGCGAACTCTTCTCCGCCGTAGCGGGCGAACATGTCCTCGGCGCGGAGCTCCTGGCGCACCGTGCGAGCGACGACGCTCAAGACCTCGTCCCCCGCGGGGTGACCGTAGGTGTCGTTGAGCTTCTTGAAGTGGTCGAGGTCGAACATCACCACGGAGCAGTCGCGCTGGTGACGTCGCGCATAGGACAGCTCGTTCTGCAGCTGCGCGTCGAAGTGTTCGCGCTTGTGGGCGCCCGTGAGGGCGTCGGTCACGCTCGCCGCGTAGAGCTGCCGGAGCAGCGACTCCTGGTCCTCGTCGGCGATGGAGTATCGGAACACCGCTGTCGGGCCGATCTGCACGAGATCCCCGTCTTGCAGGAGGCGACGTGAGATGCGCTCCCCCTGCACGAAGGTCCCGTTGGCAGAGCTCAGGTCCTCGATGATGAAGCGCCCCCTCGCCTCGGGTAGGAGCCGCGCGTGACGGCGGCTGACGCCGTCGTCGGACAGCCAGAGCTCCGACTCCTGGCTACGACCGACGTTGGTGATGCCAGGGCCGAGACGCTGGACCTCTCCGAGCTGCGTGCCCTGTACGCGGACGAGCAGGTGACGATCCTGCTCGGGCTTTCGAAGCCCGCGCAGGTCGGCGAGGTTGACTACGGCGGTCTGCTCGCTGTCATCCTCGAGAAGGAAATCGTCGTCGGCTGTCACGGGTTCGATGCTTCTCGGCACCCAAGCTCAAAAAGTATCAGGTTTGGAGCTCTGGCGGTACTCGGACGGCAAAGGGGGGGGGGGGGCCGACGTGACACGCCTACATGTGCGCCTGCAAGGGCTCAGGGCGGCCCGGATGACCCGGGGCCGTTTCGTGGGAAGGCTGGGGAGGGCGTTGCCGTCGCTGAGGCGACCTCGGGGTACACGGCTCCCGGAAGCGGAGCTCCGACAAATCCCTGAGGGGCCCGCTTACGCGGAGCGGCTGCGCGAAGTGCGCTCTATGACAAGCTCTGCGCCAGTGCAGCTCTGCGCCAGTGCAGCTCTGTGCGGGTGCAGCTCTGCGCGGGTGCAGCTCTGCGCGGGTGCAGCTCTGTGCTTGGGCCCTCTATGGGCCCTCTACGAGGCCTTTGCTGTGGAGGCTTCGCTCTGCGCGAAGGTCTCACTCTGCCGTGATGCGCGCGATCTCTTCCTTGATCAGGGTCTCGGCGAGTACGGGGACGACCTCCCACACCACCCTTTCCACGACTTCACGGGACAGGGCCAACACGCCCTGCACCTGGCTGGCGTCTAGACCGAGCTCTTGGAGTTGGCCCGTCAGGTCGGCTCCGGCTGCAGCGACGGCCGCCGCGACTCGGGGCGCAGTCGAGGCCGGGGGCGCCGCGGGCGTGGAGGGAGCTGGCTGACGTGTCCCTGCGCCGAAGGTAGGGGCTGGGGCCATCGGGCGCGCGCTCACCTGCGGGCTGGGAGAGGCGGGACGAGATGGGGCAGCGGCGGGAGGTTGAGGATGAGAGACGGGGCGCTGAGGGACCGCGGAGACCGCAGGGCGGGGCGCCTGCCGTGCGGCGATGCTGGGCTGCCCTACCTGGGGAGGCGGCGCTTGAGGGAGCGGTGCCTGCAGAGGCGGTGCCTGCGGAGGCGGGGCCTGCGGAGGTGACGCGAGGGGGGAGCCTACCTGGGGAGGTGGCGCCTGGGGTGGAGGAGCTTGGAGAGGCGGCGCCTGGGCGGCTGCGGGGCGCGCCTCGCTGGCGAGGAGCTCCTTCACCTTGTCGATGAGCTTTTGGGTGTCGAAGGGCTTATCGATGTAATCATCGGCCCCCACCTGCGTGCCCCGGGTCTGATCGTAGGGGCGGTGCTTGCTCGACAGCAGGATCACTCGGGTCTCGGGGGCTTCCCCTTTGATGTGCTGGCAGAGATCGTAGCCGCTCGCCTCGCCCCCCAGGGAGGTGTCGATCACCGCGATCGCTGGCCGGTTCAACCGCAGTTTTTGGAGCGCCTCGTCCGGGCTCCCGGCGAGCTCGGTTTGGAAATCCTCTCCAGCGAAGGTGATTTCGAGCACCTTGCGAAGGGTTTTGCTGTCATCGACAGCCAGCAGCTTGGTGGTCACGAGTGCTCCTGCGTGGGGAAAGGATAAAGTCCGGCGAAATCATCAGGGGGGGGTCCAAAAGTGTCAAGGATTTCGCCTGCTCCTTTGACGTTCGCTCCCGGGTGGAGAAGAAGATCGGGTCGTGGAAGGTCTCAGCGGACGACGACAGGCGGTGTTGTACGCCCTCGTGACCGAGTTCATCGCCACTGGTGAGCCGGTCGGTAGTCGCACGCTCACCAAGAAGTACGCCTTCGATCTGTCGCCCGCCACGATCCGCAACGAGCTCAAGGATCTCGAGGACGACGGGTTCCTCACACAACCACACACGTCCGCGGGGCGCATCCCCACGGAGCGCGCCTTCCGCGTCTTCATCGACGCGCTCATGAGGGTCCGTGAGCTGCCGACGCAGGATGCAGGGCGCATCCGGGAGCTATTCGAGACTCTGCGCCCCGGCGCCGATCTCCTGCGGGAGACGGCCAAGCTCCTCAGCGACCTGAGCGGGGTCCCTGCCGTGCTGCTCCAGGCGCGCAGTAGCCAACGCCGCGTACAAACCCTGCGCTTCATCCCGACGCGGCAGGGGGAGCTGCTGAGCGTGCTCGTGATGTCCGACGGGACCGTAGAAAACCGGTTCATCCCGGCGGAGCCCACCCTCACCCAGTCCCAGCTGGAGCGCGTGCACAACCTGTTGGACGAGCTCGTGGCCGGTCGCACTCTCCAGGACGTGCGCGATCACCTGCAGCGCCTCGCGAGCGAGCAGAGGGACGAGCTGTTCGATCTGCAGAAGCTCGGTGAGGGGCTGCTGGGTGCGGCGATCGAGGACGCGGATCGATCGAAGGACCTCATCATCGAGGGGGTGTCCCGGTTGGTGGACGGGCCCGCGGCCGTTGAGACGGAGCGGTTGCGGGACTTGATGCGGGCCCTCGAAGACAAAGAGGAGCTGCTGCGGCTGCTCGATCGGATCCTCGTGTCGCCGGACGTGCAGGTGTTCCTGGGCGCGGACACGAGCCGGACCGTCGGACACCCGGTGAGCGTCGTGGCTGCGCCGTACCAGCGCGGGACCTCCGCGACGGGCGTGGTAGGCGTCGTGGGGCCTCCGCGCATGGACTATCCGTTCCTCGTACCCCTGGTCGGCGCCACGGCCGCCGCGATGAGCCAGGCCTTGGCGCAGCGAGGTCCGGACCACCTACCTGAATCGGGGGAGGACGAGGACGATTGAAGGTGGACGAGTAGGCGCTGCTCCCGTGGTAGCCTGGGAGATCTGATGTCTGCCCCCGCTCTCCCGGCGCGCCCCCTCGATCGCGCCCTCGACCATTTGCTTCGGAGCGCGCCCGAGCGCGCCTTGGCGGATCTGCTCGGGATCATCGAGGGGCGTCGTGATCCGGTCGCCCTATGGGCCGCGGGGCGTGCGCTGGGCGAATGCGCCGCCGCGGGGCGGCCGACGGGCGCGGCGGCGGAGAAG